>ONDC01000135.1 GCA_900316495.1 uncultured Eubacteriales bacterium | reverse complement strand
GCCTCACGGCAATTCGCACAATTGTTTTGTTCTGTCCGGAAATATTTTATCTCCGTTCAAAACCATAAATATAATACCTCACGTTGTAGGATTTGTCAATAGATTTTTGAATATTTTTTTGAGAGATTTCAGTTTTTTTTCATATCTCATACTTATTTTAGTAATATTCGGGGTTTTGAGGCTGTTTTTTTACAAAACAGAAAGAAACAGCAAGCCGATATTGCCAAGTTTTCTCAACCAAAATACCGACTTGCTGTTAATTTTAGCTATAATTGACCTTTGTCAAAAATCACAAAAGGAAATCAGACTCCCCAGATCTCCGAGGCGTATTCCTTGATGGTTCTGTCGCTGGAGAACTTGCCGGAATTCGCCATATTGATGAAGCACTTCTTAGCGAACGCCTTCCTGTCGGAATAATCGGCGTTGCATCTGAGCTTCGCGTCGCAGTAGGGGATGAGGTCAAGAAGAATGAAGTAGTGATCGGGATGGTGCCAGTGCGCGCCGTCGATCAGCGACGAATAGAGGTCGCGGAACATGCCGGTGCCGCCGTCGTCGAGCGTGCCGTCGATCAGGGTGTCGAGCACCTTTTTGATCCTCGGATTCTCCTCGCAGATCTTTCTGGGATTGTACTTGTATTTGCCGTCGTTCTTGCCCTTGATCTCGTCAAGATCCTCGACTCTCGCGCCGAAGATATAGTTGTTATCCTCGCCCGCCTGCTCGACGATCTCCACATTCGCGCCGTCGAAGGTGCCAAGCGTCACAGCGCCGTTGAGCATGAACTTCATGTTACCCGTTCCCGACGCTTCGGTACCCGCCGTGGAAATCTGCTCGGAAACGTCGGCTGCCGGCGTGAGCTTCTCGGCGTAGGATACGTTGTAATTGGAGACGAAGGAAACCGACAGATATTGATTGACCTCGGGATCGGCGGCGATCATCCTGCCTATTTCGTTGATGAACTTGATGATGCCCTTGGCTCTGTAGTAACCGGGCGCCGCCTTTGCGCCGAAGATGAAGGCGGTCGGGTTGAAATCCTTGATTCTGCCGTCCTTGATGCCAAAGTAGATGTCAAGAATCGAAAATGCGTTGAGAAGCTGGCGCTTATACTCGTGCAGTCTCTTGACCTGAATGTCGAAAATGAAGTCGGGGTTGACGGTGAGACCGTCCATCTTCTTCATATATTCGGCAAGCTCCACCTTCTTCTGGTGCTTGATGTCGGCGAAGGCGCGGAGGGTTTCCTCGTCGTCGGCGAACTGCTCCATCTTCTTCAGCTCAAACAGGTCGGTGATCCAGCCGTCGCCGATTTTGCCCGTGATGAACGAGGCAAGCTCCTGATTGGCGAGCGCCAGCCAGCGACGCTGGGTAATGCCGTTGGTCTTGTTGTTGAAGCGCTCGGGATAGAGCTTGTACCAGTGATGCAGCGCGGTGTCCTTGAGAATATCGGAGTGAATCTGCGCCACGCCGTTGGTGGAATGCGTCGCGTAGATGGCGATGCGCGCCATATGCACCTGATCGTCGCAGATGATGCGGTAGATCTTCTGCTCGTCGCCGGTGATGCCCTTGGCTTCGAGATCCTCCTGCAGCACCTTGTCGAGCGCGATCACGTAATTGTAAACCTCCGGGATCACGTCATAGAAGAGACTGGTGTGCCATTTCTCAAGGGCTTCGGGCATGATGGTGTGGTTAGTGTAGGCAAACGTATCCTTTGCATACGCAATGGCGTCCTTCAGCTCGATCTTCTCGTCCTCCACCAGAATCCGCAGGAATTCGGGGATGGAGACGACCGGATGGGTGTCGTTGAGCTGAATGGCGTATTCCTCGGAGAAATGCGAGAAATCGGAGCCGTGGCGCGCCTTGTATTTGCGGATCATATCCTGCAGCGACGCGCTGGAGAAGAAGTACTGCTGCTTCAGGCGCAGCACCTTGCCCTCGTAGGTCTCGTCGTTGGGATAAAGAACAGCCGAAATGACCTCCGCGTCATTCTTTTCAGCGATAGACGCCGGTCTGTTGTTGCGGTTGAACTGATCGAAGTCAAAGGAATTGACCGCCTCCGCCTGCCACAGACGGAGGGTATTGACGGTTTTGCCGCCGTAGCCGATCACCGGCATGTCATAGGGAACCGCCTTGACGGTCTGACCGGAGAATCTGATCAGCACGGTGTCGTCGTCGCGGCGGATGGACCACGGGTCGCCATAGGACTGCCAGTCGTCCGCCTTTTCCTTCTGGAAGCCGTTTTCAAAATACTGCTTGAAAAGACCGTATTTATAGCGGATGCCGTAGCCGTCAAGGGGAATATTCTGCGTGGCGGCGGAATCAATGAAGCAGGCCGCCAGACGACCCAGACCGCCGTTGCCGAGCGCGTCATCCTCTATATCTTCAAAAACATTGATGTCTATGCCGGCTGTAGCAAGCAGCTCCTTAGTATCTTCAAGCAAACCGAGATTGAGCAGGTTGCTGTAGATCATCCTGCCGATAAGGAATTCGGCGGAAAGATATGCCGCCCTCTTGGTTCCGGCAAACTTGTCGGCGCCGCGGTAGGCCTGCGCCACAGCAGCCTTGGAGACCGCGTTGTAAAGCTCCTTTGTGGTGGCGGTTTCAAGCGTCTTGCCGGAATCCAGCTCAAGACATTTTATTATATCGTTCTGAAAAATGGTGTTCAAATTGTTTACCTCCCGTAAAGTTCAACAAGCCGCGCGATTCTCTTTGCCAGCTTATCCGACATCTGCGCCTTAGTAGCTCTCCATTCCCAGTTGCCTCCCAGCTTGGAGGGGAAGTTCATCCTGGCGGAATTGTCAAGTCCGAGATAATCCTGAAGCTGATAAATCACGGTGTGGGCGCAGGACATAAAGCCGACGCGGATGATGGCGTTGGGAATATTGTCGATGGTCTCGCAGTCGAGATATTCGACAGCGTACCTCATATCCTCTATGCTCTTGTTGTCGTCGCAGAAATAGCCCACGAGCGTTTCGTTGTCGTGCGTGCCGCCGTACACCACATAGTTTTCGGTGATATTGTGCGGCAACATCACATTGTCGCTGCCGCCGTCAAAGCCGAACTGGAGAACCTTCATGCCCGGATAGCCAGCCTTCTTGAGCAAGGCTTCCACCTTTTCATCCGAAACGCCGAGGTCTTCAGCAATCACAAGCGATTTGCCAAGGACGGAATTGATGGCGTTGATGAGCTTGATGCCGGGACCCGGCATCCATCTTCCGTCAATGGCGGTTGTCGCTCCCGCCGGAATGGAGAAATACTTGACAACGCCGATGAAATGGTCAATGCGGATCACATCGTAAATCTTCGCCGAGGCGCGCATACGCTGCTTCCACCAGGCGAAGCCGTTCTTTTCCATCTTGTCCCAGTCATAGAGGGGGTTGCCCCAGAGCTGACCGTCAGCCGAGAAATTATCCGGCGGAACGCCCGCGACCTTGACAGGCTTCTTTTCCTCATCCAGCTGGAAGAAATCGCCGTGCACCCATGTGTCGGCGCTGTCCATGGAAACATAGATCGGAATATCGCCGATGATCTTGATGCCTCTCTCATTGGCGTACGCCTTGAGCCGGTTCCACTGCTCAAAGAACTTGAACTGCAGGAATTTCCAGAACTCAATGTCGTTCGCCAGCTTATCGGTGTAGAGCTTGATGGCGCCGGGCTTCCTCAGCCGGATGTCGTTCTCCCAAAGCTGCCACTCACGGTTGTCAAAATAGAATTTGAGCGCCATGTAGAGGCTGTAGTCGTTGAGCCAGAACACATTCTCCTCGCAGAACTTCCTGAACTCAGGCAGCGTCCGGTGGTTGCTGCGGTCAAACGCCTTGCGCAGAACCGTGAACCTGGATTCAAAGATCCGGGCGTAATCGACTCTGGTCGCGTCGTAACCCCAGTCATGACAGTTGATCTCGTCGTACTGCAGAAGTCCTTCTTCTGCGAGGGTGTCAAGATCTATGAAATAGGGGTTGCCGGCAAAGGCCGAAAAGGACTGATAAGGCGAGTCGCCGAAGCTGGTGGGACCTATGGGCAATACCTGCCAGTAACGCTGCTGCGACCTTCTGAGAAAATCGACAAATTCATACGCAGCCTTGCCGAGCGTGCCGATGCCGTAGGGAGACGGCAGGCTGGTGATGGACAACAGAATGCCCGAACCGCGCTGGAATGAACATGCTTCCTTCTGAGACAAATAAATCACAACCTTCCCAAAGAGTTAAAAATTGCCATATGCATATTATCATAAATTCGCGCAACTGTCAATAGATTATTGCCTGATTCATTCAAATTTTTATTGAATTATTTATTTCTTCATGCAAATTGACATGAAAACTCATTGACATCACCGGGAATATGCCTTATAATGAAAGCATATCAAACAAATTGCCGGCGGATTGTCAATTCTTTTTAAGCAATCGCGGGCAATGTGAAAGGATGATCCTCCATGAAAGTCAAAAACAAGCTGCGCGCCGTCTGCGTGACCGCGCTCGCCCTGCTGACGGTGCTTGTCTCCTGCGGCAAGGAAGAGCCTGTTCCCGAGGCGAAAAAGCCCTGCGTGCCCGATGAGACCATCGTCGAATTCGACGACAAGTACAAGAATTTCTACGAGATCTTCGTGCGCTCCTTCAAGGACTCCGACGGCGACGGCTACGGCGA
>ONDC01000144.1 GCA_900316495.1 uncultured Eubacteriales bacterium | reverse complement strand
GTTTTCCAACGGAACGTCCAGCGCGACGGAACCGTCATCAGTCTGGTAAATCACGATCTCGTTCCGGAAGTCCCCCGCGTCCTCCACGACCACTTCGGGTTCGTACTCGGCGTCCTCGTCGCTTTCGGCTGGCTCGTCAAGAGGTTCCTCTTCCGTATTCACGGGAGATTCTGCAGGCTCTGTCTTTTCCGCTGCGGGCGCGGGGATCATTTCAGTGTCGTTTTCGTCCTTGATGATCTCTTCGGCGGCGTCGGTCGTCGGAGTCTCTGCAGACGCGTTTTCCTCTGTGATTTCATTCAATTCAATATCCATTTCGATCTGTCGTCCTTCCAATTGTAAAATTTGTACGGATAAGATTATAGCAACAGCCCCGGCTTTTTGCAACCGTCTAAGCCCCAAAAAAGCGGGCTGCCCTTAAAAAATTTTTTGTAGGAACCTGTTCTGAAGTGAAGAAAACAGGATTTACGGTATCATGCTCCAGGTCAGCGAATCCACACCGCCGCCGAGACGGGAGCTGAATTCGATCAGGTGATTGACCACCCTGGCGCCTTTTTTGCCGTAAAGGGGGGTGGGACGGTAATTGTTGCCGGAGGTGCCGGAGGATGTGGTCAGACAGGGGACGACCGATATACGGCTTAGAACAGCCTGACCGGACTCATCCCTGTCGAACATCGCCCTTACCATCAGCGTTTCGGGCTTGGAGGCTCGCGAATTCCCGCCAAAGGCGAAATTACCCAGACTGTAGAAGATATAATGTCCGTTGTAGACCTCGATTCCCTGTGGAACGTGGGGATGGTGTCCGATGATCAGATCCACTCCGGCGTCGATCATGGAATGAGCGGCGTTAATCTGCGATTTTTTAGGATAATAATCCCCTTCGATTCCCCAGTGTACGTTCATGACAATAACGGTTCCCTTCTGTTTGTACCGTTCGACATAGGTTTTTATCTGCTGAAGGAATTCGTCGCTGAAGGAGATGTCTACCAGACAGAGGGAAATCATGACGACCCGGATGTCCCTTGTATCGATCACGGCGGGTGTATCGTAGTTGGTGTAGTAGACGCCGGCCTTGCTCAGATAATCCAACGTGTCGGCGTAGCCGATGTCGAGATAATCAAAGGAATGGTTGTTCTCCACCGTCACCGCCTCCACAGAGGAAGCCGGCAGGATGTCGGCAAAAGCAGGCTCTCCGCGGAAATAGAACTGCTTGTACTTGTGGCGGGTATAGTCGGTGAGCGTACCCTCGAAATTGATCATGGTAATATCGTCCGCAGCGAAAACCTGCCGTGTCAGGTCGAAGGGATAGGTCAGGCTGCCCGAACGGCCATAGACGGCGGGAAACCGTCCGGGGGAATTGCTTTCGTTATAATAGGCGAAGGTGCAGTCGCCCGTGAAGGTGACTGTCAGCGCGGCGGACGATTTTTCTCCGTGAGAATACGCCGCCAGCGCAGCCTGACGCAGGGTTTGTTCGTCGAGTGCGATTCCGGCGGTTCCGACAGCGGTTGTAAGGGTCTCCCAGCGCTGGGGCGCTGAAAGGTCGCCCTTTGCGCCCGCCTGTCTGAAGCCGGCGAGTGCCTCCATCACAGCGCCAATATCGGCGGATATTTTATCTCCTGCGCGTGTGAGGCTGTGTGCCATTGTATCGACAAGCTGCATGGAAGCATTGCTCCCGTCTGCCGCCAGATTCCTTATTGCTTCGGCTGCCGCCACAGACAGATCTTCAAAGACCGACACCTTGACGCGGGCCTTTCGGTCCTTTTCCAACACGGCAAGAAGCTCGGTTTCTCCCGGGGCGACGGCGGTGACTCTGCCGTCGGAGCTGACCCGTGCGATCCTCTCGTCTCCGCTGCTCCAGAACACGCCTTCCGCGGGGCTGCCGTCGTCAAAAGCCGCCTTGCTCTGATGGGACTGTCCGACCTGCAAAATGATGTCCCCGTCGGGGAGAACGAGTTTTCTTTTGCTGTCGGAAATCTGAACGCTGTCGGAGGCTGTTGGGCGGGATGATGCACCGTCCGGTACGGGAATGAATCGGTGCATTATACCGATATAGGCTATTGTCAGCGTTGTGGCAAGTATGAGGAGTAATATAAGAATAATCCTGAGTGTTCGTTTCACATAAAGCACCTCGATCCCGCATTATCGGTCAGTTTACCGACGCAATGGCGACCCAGTCGTATTCCCGCAGCCTGCCCTGATTTTGCAGAGCGGGATAATTCCACTGGCGCAGCACTTCGTAGACGCCCACCGCGACGGCGTTGGAGAGATTCAGACTCCGCGCCTCGCCGCGCATGGGCAGACGGACGCAGCGGTCGGGATTGGCATAGAGAAGGGCTTCGGGCAGTCCCGCCGTTTCCTTGCCGAACACAAGGAAGGCGTTGTCGGGGTATTGAATATCGGAATGGGCATGCAGCGCCTTGGTGGTGAAATAATAGAAGCTGCCGCCGGCGTTCTTCTCAAAGAAATCGTCGAGGGAGGAATAGTAGGTGATGTCGAGCAGGTGCCAGTAATCCAGCCCGGCGCGTTTGAGCTTTTTATCGTCGGGGGTAAAGCCCATCGGCTCCACCAAGTGCAGACGCGCTCCGGTGGCGGCGCAGGTGCGGGCGATATTGCCTGTGTTTTGAGGAATTTCCGGCTCGACGAGGACGATATTTAATGTAGGCATGTCTGAAAAAATCTCCTTTTGGTTGATGCATACATATATAATGAATGAAAAAGATCGTAATGTCAATAATAAAAATGCGGACGGCTGCATAATTTTACGTCCGCAGATTGTATGGGA
This sequence comes from uncultured Eubacteriales bacterium, assembly GCA_900316495.1. GTDB lineage: Bacteria > Bacillota > Clostridia > Oscillospirales > Acutalibacteraceae > RUG762. The sequence goes on along the minus strand of ONDC01000144.1, from coordinate 1,440 downwards.
GTTGAACGGAATGATGAACGGCAAAAGAAAAATGCCCTCTTCGGGGATGGGGCTGTGGCTGCTGATAGGAATCGCCGTGGGTGCGGCGGCATGTCTTGGCGTGTGCGGGACGCCGGCAAAGCGCAGGGTGCGCCGCCGGCTCATGCACGCCGCCGACGCGGTCAACGAGGCAATTGACAATATGTACAGCGCGATGAAGTGAATGGCGCTGAAATAATGGAACAGCCGACATGTCCCTGCTTTCGGGAGACGCCGGCTGTTTTATTTTTACGTTTGTTTGTCCCCGCTCATAGCGTGAGTATTGTGCTTGTGTCGTATAGAGCAGCCTCGCAACGTCGTTTTGTTGCAAATCCCTGTCTTCTCGCAAGGTCCATAATTGTTGCAAGTAAAGTATTGTTTTACACCCCCCCTTCCATTGTTATTATGATTTGGCATTATCATTTTATCCATCATAATAAAAATGCTATCACTTTACTTAAAATAACTTGACAAAATATCCAAAATATATAATAAGCATAGTTCCAACTTACTTTGTGAGTTGATAAAGCGAATTGCGATTTGGTAAAATCGAAATCAATCGTATGAAAGGAAGAACAAACATGAAAGAACTCAAACGCAAATTCACCCTGCGGACGGCGGTTCTGACGGTCGTGACAGTCGCCCTGCTTGCTTCGATGATGGTATTCATCGCAGTCAGCGCGGCGGAGAGCGTCACGCCGAGCGACGTGTCGCCCACGAGCGCGACAGCGGATCACACGACCCGGCAGCGCCCGGCTGTTCCCCAAAATGTCTCGTCTTCTGACGTGTCACCCTCCGACCTGCCTGACGAGGATGCCCTTCCCGATGGCACAGAGACGGTAAGGGGACATCTTGTGCTCCCCCCCCGGACGTTCGACAATGCCCCCGATAACCTCGGCGATCCGGTCATTACCATGACGACCACCAAGGCGGTTGGGGAGGCGTTATTCGGATCTTATCATTGTGATAATCCTGATTTTTATGTAGCAGGTGAAAACCTCTATGTGGATTACGGCGACGGCACCCCTGTGGAATACCCCGGAGACAGAACCGTTAAAGGCAGCCAAATCAAAATCTACGGTGAAAATATTACTTCTTTGTATTGCAGCGACAACCAGCTGACCGCGCTCGATGTGTCGAAGAATACCGCTTTGACGTGGTTGGAGTGCGAAGTCAACCAGCTGACCGCGCTCGATGTGTCGAAGAATACCGCTTTGACGGGGTTGCGTTGCAACAGGAACCAGTTGACCGCGCTCGATGTGTCGAAGAATACCGCTTTGACGAGGTTGGTTTGCGGCGGTAACCAGCTGACCGCGCTCGATGTGACGAAGAATACCGCTTTGACGAATTTGTATTGTGGCGGTAACCAGCTGACCGCGCTCGATGTGTCGAAGAATACTGCTTTGAGGGCGTTGAGGTGCA
>ONDC01000132.1 GCA_900316495.1 uncultured Eubacteriales bacterium | reverse complement strand
AACCCTTCTTGACGATTGGCGGCTCATGACAAACGTCATCAACGTCAAGATCGACTTTGATCTGGACAATGACGACCCGAACAAGGTGAAGGGCGAGAAGATCTGGGAGGGTGACAATCCCGACGACCGTCCCGACAAGCTGTTCATCCACGTCAGGAATGGCAACGGCGATGAATTGAAAGGCTCGCCCGTCGAGCTGAAAAAGTCCGATTTTGCCGGCAAAAACACTTGGGAATGGTCGCTGACGCTTGGCAAGGACGACGCAAAGGACGACCTTATCGTTTCGGAGGAATACCCGCAGGATTACGCCCACAAGGACAAATACCTGCTGGAGGTCAAGGGCTTCACGCTGACGAACACCTGGCATGAGGACGCGCCGGACGCCGTTACGGTCTACGGACAAAAGACATGGAACGACCGCCAGAACGCCGAAGGACTGCGTCCCGAAAAGATCACCATTCACCTCTTTGCCGACGGCGAGGAAATCAGCTCCGTCGAAACGTCCGAAGCGGGGGAGTGGAAATGGATCTTCGCCAATCTTCCCCGATACAAGACCGCGTCCGGCACAGGCGAACAGACGGAAATTGTCTACACGATTTCCGAAGACCCCGTGGAGGGCTATGAAACCGAGATCAATGGCTATTCCGTCATCAACACCCACAAAGCCGGCAAAACAACCGTCGCTGTCAATAAAAAGTGGATCGACGGCGCGGATGCCGATGGCATCCGTCCCCATTCCGTGACCATCCGGCTGCTGGCGGACGGTGCGTTTACCGGTCAAACGCTGGTGCTGTCCCCCGTGAGAAACTGGACGGGCGCGTTTACCAATCTCCCCGCCAAAAAAGGCGGCAAGACCATCGTATACACGGTGGAGGAAGTGCTGACCGACGTCATCACCGGCGTTGATGGCGAAGGAACCTACGCGGTCGCGGTCATCGGCAGCGCGTCCGAAGGCTTCACCGTGATGAACAAGCACACGCCTGCCGGCGAGGAGCCTGTGACCTACAAAATCACCTACAAGCTCAACGGCGGCGCCTTCAACGGCAGCGAGGAGGACATCGTGGAAATCTACGGCTTCGGCGCGAAAATTTCCATTCACAAAGCGCCGGTGAGAAAGGGATATACCTTCGATTACTGGCAAGGCTCCGAATATCATCCGGACGACGTTTACACAGTGATCGAGGATCACACCTTCGTCGCCCAGTGGAAGGCGGACAGTCCGCCCCCCGATACCCCCGACACCCCTGTCACCGGCGAAAGTGGTACGTTGATCTACGTAAGCATTTTCTTCGTTCTGCTGGCGGTATGCGGGGGCGTGTACGGGCTGCGGCGCAGAAGAAGGAGTCCCGGCACGGCGAAATAAAGAACAATGACTGTTCCGCGGGGATTCACACATTTCGGCGTCTTGCAATAAAGTCATTGAATATAGAAAAGCGTCATTCTGCCTGTTAAGAAAAGCACCTTGTATTCCGATTTAGCGTCGGTTGCAAGGTGCTTTTGAATTGATTTACTATATTTATGAGCAATCGCCGTCGTTTCTACGTTCCGCCGGCCTTCCGACTGGATAACCTGCTTGCCTTTCGTCATCTTCATCAGTGTACTTCCTCCGGGCAAAGGTCTGACGAGGAAAAACAAGAAATAGTATCATTGAAATAGGTAGATTATTTTTCAAAAAGGGCTTGACATATTCCACAAATGGAATTATAATATATTCAACAGGTGGAATATAGGAGGCGAACCACATGTTAAAGCACGGCATTCTGGGGCTGCTCAACTACGGCAGCATGACCGGATATGAGATCAACAGGACGTTCCGGGATTCGCTCCATTATTTCTGGTACGCGCAGACCAGTCAGATCTACCGCGAGCTGCAAACGCTGAAAAAAAACGGCTGGGCGACGGATGAAGTGATCGAACAGAGCGACAGACCCGACAAAAAGCTGTTCAGCATTACCGACAGCGGCAGAGAGGAATTTATACGCTGGCTTGCCGAGGGGGGATTCGATCTGGAGCAGCGCAGCCCGATGCTGATGAAAACCTTTTTCAGAGGGGAGCTGCCGACGGAGGAAAACATCGCTTATTTTTCAAAAATGTCGGCAATGCTCTCGGCATTCCTGAACGGATTTCTGTCTGAACCGCCGAAGGTGGCGCAGTACGCGGAAATGGTCAATGACCCGACGAAGGCTCTTTATTGGAAAATGACCGTCGAATTCGGTGTGATGTACGCGGAAATGATGCGGAACTGGGCGGAAAAATGTAAAAAAGAACTGGAGGATTTGAAGCATGAAGATTCTACTGATTAACGGCAGTCCCAAGGGAACCAAAAGCAACACCTACCGGCTTTCCAAGGCCTTTATGGAAGGCATTTCCGCCACCGCTCCGGCAGAATGCGAGGAGCTGACGGTGCGGGATCTGGAAATCAAGCCCTGCCTCGGCTGTTTCGGCTGCTGGAAAAACGGAGAGGGAGCCTGTGTCATTCAGGACGATATGAAGGGCGTTTTGAAAAAAATGCTGGGGGCGGACGTGATCATCTGGTCGTTCGGTCTGTATTTCTTCAACGTACCTGGCAAGCTCAAAACGCTGATCGACCGTCAGTTGCCTCTTTCGCTGCCCTTTATGGAGCAGGATAGCGAGTCGGGCGGTCATCCCTCCCGCTACGATATGTCCGGCAAGCATCACGTCGTAATCTCCACGTGTGGCTTCTTTACCGCGCAGGGCAATTACCAATCGGTCAACGCGATGTTCGACCACTTTCTCGGCAAGGACGGCTATGAAACGATTTACTGTCCCGAGGGCGAGCTGTTCCGCGTGCCGGAGCTTCACACACAGACCGACGCTTATCTCGCCGTCGTCAGACAGGCGGGCGAGGAATGGACAAACGGCGGCATTGCCCCCGCCACACGCGAAAAGCTGAACACGCCGCTGTTTCCCAGAGACGTCTTTGAGCAGATGGCGGACGCAAGCTGGGGCATTGAGAAAAACGCGGGCTCAGACAAAACCGCAGGCGCCAAAACCGATCCGGCGCTCAGCTTCACCCGTCAGATGGCGGCGCTCTACAACAAAAGCTCCTACACCGGCAAGGACAAGGTGCTGGAAATGGATTACACCGATGAGGGCAAGCGCTATCAGATTCTCATGCAAAAGGACGGATACGAGGTCATTACGGACAATTTCAGACCCTTCACCACCAAAATCGAAACCCCGCTGACGGTCTGGCGCGACATTGCTGCCGGCAAAATCTCCGGCTCGGAGGCGATGGGGAAGAGGATGTATCGCGTCGAGGGCGATTTTGAAATGATGCTGCACTGGGACAACTATTTCGGCAGCGGAGAAGCGTCTGCTCCCGCCAACAAGGCAGCCGTGACAAGCGGAAAAGGCACTTCTATGCTGCAGCTTCTGATCCCGTGGATTGCGCTGTGGGTAGGCGTTGCCATCGACCGCACGGTAGGCGCGTTTGTCACCATCGGCATCTGCGCGCTGGTACAGATTCTGTTCGCCCGTCACCGCAAGACGGCTTACGACGCGCTTTCCTCCGCGGCTGCCATCGGATTTTCCCTCGCGGCGCTCCTGCTGCCGGAGAAGATGGACATTCTGCCGGTCGGAACGCTCCGCCTGCTGCTGCCCGCCTCATATCTGGCATTCGGGCTGATGTGGTGCGTTTCCTGTCTGAGAAGGATTCCGCTGACCGCGTGGTACTCCATGAAGGATTACAACGGCGACAGCGCGCTGCTCAACCCGCTCTTTCTCCGCACCAACCGCATTCTGTGCATGGCATGGGGCGTGCTGTATGTGCTGACCGCCGTCTGGACGTACTTCCTGATGGGAACGGAGCTGTCCTCCTACATTGCCATTGTCAATAATATCGTGCCGATCGCCATGGGCGTCTTTACCAAATGGTTCCAGTCGTGGTACCCGGCGCACTTTGCCGCGAAATAACAAAATCTTTTATTTTGGTAACAATCTTTCGGAGGGAGACACAATCAAATGAAAAACATAATGCAATATGCCGCCGTTCTGCTTTCCGCCGTGATGGTGCTGTCAATGACCTGCTGCTCCAACGTCTCCGGTCAATTCGACGCTGCTTCCGTGCCCTATGAGGCTTCCTCTGCCGCCGAAAAAGACGGCTTTCGTTTCACGGATTATCAGGGCGACGAAATCATCGATATTCAGAAGGTGGAAAACGGCGAAAACCTCGATTCTGTCTGTAAGACTTACCGTTTTACCTTCCTTTCGGAGGGGGACGAGCCGTACAAAATCAAGGGCTATATTTCCATTCCGCTCTCCTGCATAGAAGCCCGCCAGCCCTGTCAATGCATGGTCTATTGCCGGGGAGGAAACAGCAATCTCGGCTATCTGGATAAAACAGATACCGCTGTGAGATGTGCCGTGTCCGGCCGCATTGTGATCGGCTGCGAGCACAGAGGAGGCAACGGCACGGAAGGAACCGACCAGTACGGCGGCGACGATCTGAACGACGTGATCAGGCTGATTGATTTTTGTGATAAGACGTTTGCCTTTGCCGACATCGGCGATCTGTGCGTGGAGGGCGAATCGAGAGGCGGAATGATGACCTACATGACCGCCCGTCGGGACAAAAGGGTGAAGAAAATCATCGTCTGTTCAGGCGTCAGCGACCTGTTTGCGGTTTTCAATGAACGCGAAGACAAGATGACGGAGGTGCTTGTCAGATGTATCGGCGGCACGCCTGAGGAACTGCCTGAAGAG
>ONDC01000131.1 GCA_900316495.1 uncultured Eubacteriales bacterium | reverse complement strand
ACAGCCAAAACCGCGTCGCAATATGTCAACCCCGACGAGATGGAAAGCTACTTACAGAGCGGCGGTGAAGGCGAGGAATATCAGCAGGTGTGGGACAACCTCGACAGGCTGTGCAATTCCTCCGGCTCTACCTTCATTTATGTCATCATTCCCGATACAACGGATTATGCCCATATACAATTTATTTTCTCCACTATAGATCACAAAAGTAAATTCACCAAATATGATTTCGGCTATCTGAGAGACACCACAAACGACGAATATCGACAGAAATACCGTTCGCTGTTTGAAAAAAGCTCCGAGCGGGAAATTGTGGTGCGCGACAAAGGATACATAGAGACAGATTCACATATCACACTTCTTGTTCCGCTAATTGACAGCGAAGGAAATGTCAGAGCGCTGCTGTGTGTGCAGCGTCAAATGGACGTTCTCACCAATATGCGCAAGAAATTCATAAATCGGGCGCTGCTCGCGCTTGTCGGGTTGATTGTGCTGGTGCTGCTCGGACAAAGCTTCTTCCTCCACCGCACGCTGCTTCACCCGCTGAGGCTGATTTCAGACGAAGCGACGCGCTTTTCGACCGAAAATACGGTGTCGGAAACCAAACTGCGCCATTTGATACGCAATGAGGACGAGATCGGCGCACTCGCCGGTTCTATTGACCGCATGGAGGAAGAGATTCAGGCGTATATCGAAAATCTCACCAAGGCGACCGCTGAAAAGGAACGCATCGGGGCGGAACTGTCGCTGGCGACGAAAATTCAGGCAAGTATGCTGCCGAATAACTATCCTGCGTTCCCCGACCGTCCGGAATTCGACATATACGCCACGATGACGCCGGCAAAGGAAGTCGGCGGTGACTTCTATGATTTCTTCTTAGTGGACAGCGACCACCTGTGCATGGTGATGGCGGATGTCTCCGGCAAGGGCGTTCCGGCAGCGCTCTTTATGATGGCGTCCAAAATCATTCTCGCCAATAACGCCAAAATGGGCAAATCTCCCGCGCGGATCCTGGAGGATATCAACGCTACCATCTGCGCAAGCAACCACGAGGAAATGTTTGTCACGGTGTGGCTTGGCATTCTGGAGATTTCCAGCGGCAAGATGACCGCTGCCAACGCCGGACATGAATATCCCGTCCTCTGTATGCCGGACGGAAGGTTCGAGTTGTTTAAGGACAAGCACGGATTCGTTATCGGCGGTATGGACGGCATGAAATATAAGGAATACGAGGTGCAGTTAACGCCGGGGTCAAAGCTGTTTGTCTACACGGACGGCGTGCCGGAGGCGACCAACAAAGACAACGAGCTGTTCGGCACGGAACGTATGCTGACGGCGCTCAATGAGGACACGGGCGCTTCCCCCGAATCGGCGCTGCAGAATGTCCGCCAAGCGGTGGATTATTTCGTCGAGAACGCGGAACAGTTCGACGATCTGACCATGCTCTGTATGGAGTACAAAGGAGGAGAACCATCGTTGCAAACGTATGAATTGGACATCATGGCGGAAAATGAAAATTTATCTGAGGTTCAGTCTTTTCTCAGTCAATGCCTTGAAAAGGTGAACTGTCCCGCAAAAGCACAAATGCAGATGGAGCTTGCGGCGGAGGAAATCTTTGTGAACATCGCCAACTACGCCTACGCGCCGGAGAAAGGGCGCGCGGTGGTGCGTGTGGAAGTATCGGACGATCCTGTTACCGTCACAATTACCTTCATCGATCAGGGTGTACCATATGACCCATTGAAAAGAGAGGAGCCGGACGTCACGCTTTCTGCGGAAGAACGGAAAATCGGCGGACTTGGCATTTTCCTGACGAAGAAAACTATGGACAACGTGTCCTATGAATACAGGGATGGAAAAAACATTCTGACGTTGAAAAAGAAAATCGACAAATGATCTGTTGTCATCCAGACAATAAAGGAGGAAATCCCATGAAAACTTTCGCAAAGGTACTCTGCTCTCTGATTGTTCTGTTGGCTGTGATCTCAATCCAACCGCAAATGAGTGTATTTGCCGCCGGTCAGGACGGGATCACCCTTTCGGTCGAAACCGATAAGGAAAGCTACGAATCAGGACAGGAGATAGACGTCACCGTCACGGTCAAAAATACAAATGACTATGTCGTAAATGATGTGTCCGTCACGGTGGAGCTGCCCGAAGGATTGTCTCTTGCTGCAGGTGACCTGACTGTTTCGGATGTCACTCTTGAACCCGGACAATCCTATCAGCGAACAGTGAAGGCTGTAAAATCCGGCGAAACAGAGCCGACTTCCGCAACTCAGCCGACCTCTGTAACCGAGCCGACTTCCGCGACTCAGTCGACCTCCGCGACTCAGCCGACCTCCGCGACTCAGCCTACCTCCGCAACCGAGCCGACTTCTTCAACCGAGCCGACCTCTGTAACCGAGCCGACCTCTGTAACCGAGCCGACCTCTGTAACCGAGCCGACCTCCGCGACTCAGCCGACTCATCAGTTTGGACCGGTCGAGCCTACTGATCCGACTTTTCCCACAACGCAAACCTCCGCGACACGGCAAACCAAAACTACCACCCATAAGTCCAATAAACCCTCCGACAACGAAGGCGATTCACACGAGGTCAGTCCCAAGACCGGTGAAACGTCGCTTGCGCCCTTCTGGATGATGATCTTTATCATGCCGATTATCGCGGCTGCCGCTCTCATGAGCATCAAGAAAAAGCAGTACTATGCATATGCAAAGAACGCAGTTTCTCCCTCCACAAAGAGTGTGATCGCTTTGGTTCTGATTCTGTCGTTCGCGTTCAGCATGGCGCCTGCCGATGTGATAGCGGAGCCCGGCACAGCCGAAAGAAGCCTCTCCACGGAAAAAACCATTACGGTTGACGGAGAAGCATATGTCATCAAAGTCACCGTGACCTATGTGTATCAGCAATCCGACCCGGAATATACTTACCATGAAAAAGAGGACGGAACAATCGCGGTCACAGGGTATAACGGCTCGGACAGCGCTCTGAAAATTCCCGCGTCCATCGACGGAAAGAAGGTTTCCGAAATCGCCGACAGCGCCTTTGCGGGTCTGCTCTGTGCGAAAACCATCCGCGTTCCGGAAGGCGTGAAACGTATCGGCGACTACGCTTTTGAATGCTGTTCTCTGCTCAGAAAGATATACCTCCCCGAATCCCTGCGCTCCATCGGCGACGGCGCGTTCTCCGGCTGCGGCAGCCTGACGCTGGTCGATATGCAGGACGGCGTGAAGACCATCGGCAACGGCGCGTTCCTCTGCTGTGATTCTCTGGTGCAGATAGAGCTGTCCGAAGCGCTGACAAGTGTGGGTGAATTTGCCTTTGCCTACTGCGAAGCCCTTGCCAGCGTCCGCTTTAGCGGCGATAAAGTGACCGCGCTGCCCGACCGTCTCTTCTACGGATGTCATTCTCTCTCCCGTCTGCGTCTTCCGGACAAGGTTACCTCCGTCGGCAAACGCGCTTTCTCAAACTGTCAAAAGCTTGACTCCCTGTACTTCGGCGAGCCGCTGACGTCTCTTGGCGCGTATGCCTTTGAAAACTGCGCCAAGCTCGCCAGTGTGACAGTCAGTGCAGAGGTCATTCCAACGGGTCTGGTTTCCGGCTGTTCGGAGCTTTCGTGGTTCTCGGTCGCGGACGGCACAGTGCGCATCGAAAAGGAAGCCTTCGGCAGTTCCGGCATCACCTCCGTCACAATTCCCGCCTCCGTGACGGAAATTGAAGCCGGCGCGTTTTACCGTGTGCATGGCAGCCTGACGCTGGACGAGGAAAACACAGGCTATCGGCTTATCGACGGCTCGCTCTACACCGCCGACGGCAGGATTCTTCTTGCGTTCTTCCCCGCCGACCCTTATGCTGAGGAACCGCAGACTGAATACACCGTGCCGGACGGCGTGGAAACCATCGCCTCCTACGCATTCGCGGAATCGGGTCTGACCAACGTGATTCTCCCGTCCTCTCTGAAGAAGATAGACGCCTACGCCTTTGCGGACACCAACATAGAGAATATGGAGATTCCGGAGGGTGTCACCGTCGATCCCGCCGCCTTCGGAGATCCCTGGCAGGATGACACACCCGAAGATCCCGGCGAGGGCGAAGTGCCGCTGGAGGTCGGGTCGGTCGCGGGAGAGAAGAATCTTTTCCGTGAAGAGGATTACGCCGATTACAAGCAAATCGGCAATGACGATTTTGACGCGTGGTGCGAACAGTACCTCGCCTATAACCAATCGCGGGGCATTACCCTGAACACCGACACCATTCCGTATATTATCCGCTACAAGGGAGAAGTGATTCCCCACTACGTCCCCATGACGGCGGTACAGAACCGTGACCCGGCTATGTGGGCGGAGGCGGTCAGTACCTTCGGCGACGATTTTGAACGGCTTTACCTTGTGATGGATCACGGGCTGTTTACGGAGCTTGCCAGAGGAAAGATGGAAGAGCCCCTGATACTCTACAGCGGACTGTATGACAGCCAGCTGATGGCTGCCGCCGGCACCGACGTCCTTCCGACGCAGCAGCAGTTGGTAGACGCGATCGGAAGCACCTTCACCGACCCCATCATGAATCTGGGCGCGGTCTGCATCGACGCCGTGGTTCACTCGCAGGAGAAGGAAATCCTGATGAATCACAACGCCCGCTACCGTATCCTGGACGTGGGAAACATGGCCATACAGCATCAGGAGCCGTGGGAAGAGGAACCGACAACGCTTTACAGACATTATGTGAAGGTGGAGCTGCTGAAATAAATCCGATAAAAGTACTTGAAAGCATCTTTTGTTCGTTATACTATATCGTATAGGGAGAACCAAACAGCAAAAAAAGGCGGGTGATTATCTGCTATGTCTGAAATACAAACCAATTTACCGAGTATTCTGGCAGGGCTATCCTTCATGGCAATGAATGACCATTATATTCTTCATACGCACAAAAGAACGATGCTGATCATAGCCGCGCTGGATTTCAGCCTGGTTTTGCAGAATCTTTTGAGCTTTTACCTTGAGGTGGAGGTATCCCGGCCGATGCTGAGAACCATCGTCAGCATCTATGGTTACGCCGTGCGTCCTCTGATTCTGATTATGTTTTTTTACCTTGTCAATTCCAAACAAAAATACAGAATCGCGTGGTGTCTTTTTGCTGTCAATACGCTCATTTATCTGACCGCACCCTTCTCACGTATCTGCTTCTGGATTGATCGAAACAATCATTTTGTGCGGGGACCTTTTGGATATACCTGCCATAATGTCAGTGTCGTCTTTCTTGTGTACTTTGTTTATCTGACTGTGAAGGAATACGGGCGCGCTCAGAGATGGCTTATTTCCATCCCCATTTTCAACGTCCTGCTGATAATCGGCTCCATCCTGCTGGATTCCGAAA
>ONDC01000126.1 GCA_900316495.1 uncultured Eubacteriales bacterium | reverse complement strand
AGGACACTAATTGTTCTGCCTGTTCACTGTTTCTATTATCCAGAACACTGTGACCAGAAATATGAATATCCGAAAGCTCCATTGTGTACCAGGTCTCATTGGCGTAATAATCTGTAACCTCAAAACCGTCAGGATTGGAAGCTACAAACAACGCATTTTTACATTGCAAAAGACTTGATCTGAATCTTTCTAAAAAATGATTCTGTGAGCTAAAGGGTTCTCCCTCTCCATTGCCCGGGTAACTTGTTAAAAAGATTTCCTTATTCATATTTCGATTGACTCCATTTCCATTCGTGAAGATTCAATTCGGACTGTGTTTGAGATAAGGCGGTTTCTTTATACCGAAAAATAATCAATTTACATCTGTATGCTCATTAAGCTGTTCTTCGATATTTCTTCCACCATACATTACTCGGAGAATGGTTACTGTCTCATTTTCTTTATCTGGGAAATACAGAACAACGTAGTTATCCACCGGCATAATACGCAGCCCTCTTGATTTCCATGGCTCAGATTCATACGCCTTGTATCTGAAAGGCATCGAATCAAGCCCCATTATCCTCTTTTCCAATCGACCGAGCTGACCTTTTGCGTTTTCAGGGGAAAGCAAACTGAAAGCAATATACTCGTAGATGCTTTTAAGATCGGATTTGGCCTGAGTGGTAAACTTTACTGCATATTTCATATTCCGTATTCCCTGTGTATATCAGCAAATACTGTTTCCGCAGGCTCAGTTTCCCCTTGAAGCATTTGATTATACCCTCTCTCTATTTCTTCGTCAAGTTCCTCTCTTGAAAGCGACCCAATTGCAACGGGTCTGGATGGTGGTAGTTTTACATCAAAAGGCAGACCTCTTTGAAGAATGATTTGCTTGTAAAACATATTGATTGCATTTGACGCAGGAATTCCAAGCGCAGCAAGTATGCTCTCAGCCTGTTCTTTTATATCAGGCTCAATTCTTGCGTAAAGATTGGCTGATTTTACTGCCATACAAAACACGCCCCTTTGCATAGATAATACTATTCAATAGTATTATACATCTTTGTGCGTACAAAAGCAATACATATTATTAAATATTTCATATTTTTTTCATGCTAAAACGCATCAAACTCCCTCTGCCCGGCGATTCTGTCGTAGGTCACGGAATCGTTGCCTTTCTCCGTCCATACGTCAAGAACCATGCCGATGGTCAGCAGGTCGAGGTCGCTGATTGAAATGCCGATCTCCACGCATCGCAGCAGGAAGAGCGCGGTGGTCATTTCCCGACTGCTTGATTCAGGTTTTTTTTAGACTCAACGTCCGTAAAAATATTGGCTCCCCATAAATCCAGAATTTCAGGAAGTACCTGATAGATGGAGAACATCTCAAACTGCTCCAGCCATTCGTCGATGGTAGAGGGAATGGTCGGGTCGGCGTGGTATGCCATGATGTAGGCGACGTTCTCGAAGATTTCCAGATCGTCGATTTCCATCATGGAGCCGTCCTCGCCGCCGTTCTCCCGGAAGGATTTTTCCAGCCTTGCGAGGTCCCTGAAAATGTCCCTCTTGAATTTAATGCGGTAGAGCCGGGGAACCGACGCGGAGGAGCGGAATTTTACCTGCTTGTCGCCGATTGCGACTGTCTTTTCAAGCATACCTCAATCCTCCTTACGCGCCGGTTGCCGGTGCGGTCGTGTCCTGCGGAATGTAGACAGCCTTGTACCAGTTCTTGTAGGTGTTCGCCGCCGTTTCGTCGCCCGTGCGGGATTTAACCAGACCGTCCTCCCTCGGGTCGGCGGTCAGCGACAGCTTTTCCTTGCCCGGTTCGATGGAATCCTCCTTGGTCTCCGATTCGATGTACGGACGGGACGCCGAGCAGTTGTAAAGCACATGGCGGATGCCGTGCGCGTCGCCGTCAAATTCAAACAGCAGCGCAAAATACACCACGTCGGTGTTGTCCGAACGCTCCACCAGCACGCCGTTCGCGTCCTTGCTCTCCTGCAGGATGTCCGTGCGGAACCATTCGGGAATGAGCGCGATTTCCAGATCGCCGGAATAACCGTTGTTGGACGTGGAGCGGAAATACACAATGCCGTCCGCGTAGAAGGGATTGGAGCTGCCCTCCGCGTCAAGCGAAATGCTCACCGCGCCGGGAATCGGCTTGGGTGTGTCGTAGGTAAAATTGCCGTCATTATTCTTTGTGAGCTTGGCGGCGTGTACGTTTTTCAGGTTGTACTTGACCTTATTTCCCATTGGCTGAGTCCTCCGTTTCAAAGGAATAAAGCACTTCGTAGAGCCTTTCGCTTTCTATCCAGACCTCGCTTTTGTTGTAGAAAACGCCGTAACGGTCGAGAACATTCTCCAGCGTTTTTTCAATATCAGGGTCTTTGCGGTCGGTGTAAAGCTCCAGATGCACTTCGTTGATTTTAAAATAGACGCGCCCGTCGGCGGCAAAATTCCGGGACGACGGACACAGGAAAAGAAGAAAAGGCGGCTGCGGCGACTGCCCCTCCGCAAAATGGTCGTAGGCATACGGCAGGGACGTTTCGTCCAGCATTGCCATGATTTCGATATGCGTCATTCCGTCACCCCTTCAATGCCTTTTCGATGTCGCTCATCAGCTGGTTCTCGCCGTGTTCCTCCGCAGGAGCGATGTGCGGAATCGCCCTGACGCGGCCGCCGCCCCGCTTGGCGTGACCGTGTTCCAGCAGATGGGCGAGCATATACCGGGTCGGCGAATACACCGTGACCTCCATGGAATGGGTCGTTTCGGAGGTCGTCTTGGTGCGCCAGCTTTTTGCGTATCTTCCGGTTCTCCTTGGCGCGGAGGACTGAATGTCGCTTTTCACGGTATTGCCCGCCTTCCGGACGGCGCGTTTCACTTCGGCGGACGCAAGGTCGGCGTATTCGGTCAGACCCTCCATCACGGCTTCGGAAAGCTGCTCGATTCTGATTCTGTCGGACATTTTATCGCTTCACCCTCCTGCAAATCAGCTTGGCGGAATGTCCCCGGTAATTCATGTGATCGACGCCTTCGATGTCGTACACATGATCGCCGAATTCCACGCGGAATTTGTCCGAGGTGACGGCGGCGATCTCCCGGCACCACCGGACGGTGAAGGTAATGCCGCCGCCCTCGGTGGTGGTGCCTGCCGCGCTGTCCTCGGCGGGAGATTCTCCGCTCACCGACGCAAAGCAGGAAAAGTAGGGTTTCCAGAAGCTCATGCTGTTGCCGTATTTGTCCGACACCGTTTCGCTCTGCTGAATGTGGATGCGCGTGTTGAGAAGCCCTATCTTCATCAGAAGCACTCCCTTCGCACGCCGAAGAGCAGCGACCGCAGCGTGAGCGTCAGCTCGTGGTGGTCTGCCTGCTCCCGGTGTTCAAAAAGATAGCCCAGCGCGTACAGCACTGCGATTCTGGATTCGATGCAGCTTTCCTCGAATTCGTTTTCATCGTCAATGCGCGCAACGCTCATGCACAGCTTCTGCGCCGAATCGGAAAGCCGGCGGATCAGCTCGTCTTCGTCGTCGGAATCCACGCGGAGATAGGTCTTGGCTTCATGAAGTGAAATCATCGCCATGGCTCATCAGCTGCCGGAGGAAGCGGTTCCCTTCTGCTGCAGCACCTTGACCGCTTCAGGAAGAATCAGTTTGCCGTCCAGACGCTTGGTGGCGATGAAGCCGATTTGACCGGTGTCGGCGTAACGCTCGTTCAGACGCTTGAAGGTGATGCCCTGGCGATCGCCGATCCAGTAGAAGGACAGGTCGCCGAAGATGACCGACTTCTGACCGCTCTTCATCTCGGGAACGAAGGGCGAGGTAAAAATGCGCTTGCCGAGCAGCGTGTCGTAGGTGCCCTCATGGAGCGCCGGCTGCCAGAGGTACTGGCCGTTGTTGTCCTTGAGCTTGCGGATGGCGGCGATGGATGCGTCATTCAGCACCCAGATGGCGTTCTTGCGGTAGGGCGCTTCCAGGCTGTAGAAAAGGTCGATGATTTCATCGGCGGTCACAGCGGTTGCGGACGCGGCTGTCACGCCCACCTGCGCGCCGCCTGTCGCGGCGAGAATGCCGAGCGGCTTGCCCACGCCGTCGCCGTTGAAGAAGGCGTCCTCCTCCTTGTTGCCGATGCGTCGGGCGAATTCGGACGCAAAGTAGCCCTCCAGATCGAAAGCGGAATCGTTGAGCAGCTCCTCGGATACCTTGATGAGGGTGCCGACCTTGTGCGCACCGATCATCTGCTGACCGAAGACGTCGTCGCTCTCGGGAATCGCGCCTTCCTCGTCGATCCACGAAGCGGTGCCCTTGGAGGTGACCACGGGAATTTTGTGATTGCCGGAGGAAGTGGTGAATACATGGGCGTGTTCGCGCACGATGTTTTCCTGCTCCAGCGCCTGCACAAGGGTATGCTCGAATTCGTCAGGCACGAGATAGCCGCCCTCGGAATCCACGCCCTCCTGCAGGGCGTTCTTCATTTCAGGCGTGACGGAATCCTTGCGGCGGGTCTGGTTCCAGAATGCCGCGCTGTATTCGTCGGACGCGCGTCCCGTCTTTTCGTCTGTCTTGGCAACCGCAGCCGGCTTCTCGGTAAGGGGCGAGGTGAGCGGACGGGACAGTTCCGCGTCCATTGCCTCCAGGCGTTCCATGCGGCTGATTTCCTTGCCGAGGTTGGCGATGTCGTTTTCCATCGCGGTGTAGACGGCGTCGTTCTCCTGCGAGAAAAAGCCGTCGGGCGTGCGGTTGGACTCCAGAAAGGCTCTGGCTGCCGCCAGCTTCTGCGCCCTCTTGTTTCTCAGTTCGATAATGGTCATGTGGGTATTACCTCCTTAGTTTTGTAAAAGATTCAGCCGCTCCATCAGTTCATTGACGGAACGGCCGTGCTTCACAGGCTGATTCTTTTTGACGATTTTATTGACAAGTGCGGCTTCCACCGCTCTGTCGGAAAATTCAAGCGCGGGCATTTCAGCGGTGACATCGCCGCCGAGCATTCCGTCCGCAAAGCCGAGTTCAATGGCTCTCTTTGCGTTCATCCATGTTTCGCAGTCCATCAGGTGGCTGATTTTCGCCCGGGTCAGCCCTGTTTTCAGCTCGTAGGCGTTGATGATGCTCTCTTTGACTTCCTCCAGCAGATCGATGGCTTTTTCCATCTCGTCCTTA
>ONDC01000007.1 GCA_900316495.1 uncultured Eubacteriales bacterium | reverse complement strand
GACCGCACCAATACCGTTGCCGCTCCGTGGCACGTTATCAATACGTCGGACAGAGACACCGCTTCCATCACCATGTATTCCGTCATGATAGCGGCTATGGAACGCGCTCTCGAGCAGAAGAGCAGGGGAATGCATGTCAACCCGGATCCCATAGACATTAAATCGCTCACACGTCCGCAGGTTTCCGTATCATTAAGCGACGTCGATCTTTCGCTTAAGGTTTCCGACAACGATTACAAGAAACGTCTGAAAGCTCTGCAGGACAGACTCTTTGTACTGCAAAACGAGCTTTACCGCCGCAAAATCCCGCTTATCATTGCCTACGAGGGTTGGGACGCGGCAGGCAAGGGCGGCAACATCCGAAGAATCACGCAGGCGCTCGACCCCAGAGGGTATGAAGTGCTGCCTATAGGCTCGCCCACGCCCGACGAAAAGCAGCGTCACTTCCTCTGGCGTTTCTGGACACATCTGCCAAAGGACGGACACACCGCCATCTTCGACCGCACATGGTACGGCAGGGTGCTGGTGGAACGCATTGAGGGTTTCTGTTCCGAGGAGGAATGGAAGCAGGCGTATGACGAGATCAACCGCTTTGAATACAGCCTGACCAGCTTCGGCGCGATCGTGGTGAAATTCTGGCTGCACATCGACAGCGACGAACAGCTTGTCCGCTTCACCGCACGTCAGAACACCCCCTCCAAGCAGTGGAAGATCACCGACGAGGACTGGCGCAACCGCGCGAAATGGGGAGAATACGAGGTGGCTGTCAACGAAATGATCGAAAAGACCAACACCCCCAATGCGCCGTGGATTATCGTCGAGTCCAACGACAAGAAATATGCCCGTCTGCGCACTTTGGAAGAAGTGATCGCGCTCATTGAAAAGCGGCTGGCGGTCAATGACTGATTTTTCGATTTACATCTTTATAAACAGTAAACCTCCGGCTAAAAGAAATCATTCAGCCGGAGGTTTTTTGAATTATTTGCATTTTTTAGCGGAATAATCAGCGAGCGCGTTATTGAGATCATCGCAGAATTTCTTGTCCTGGATATACATGACGGCTCCCACAGCAGTAAAGATGGCGAATACCATCACAGCAGTTATCAGGGCGGTGAGAATGGAATTGATCATGCCGAGGAAGTAAGCCGCAGTGAGTATGACGGCTTCCAGCAGCACCAATTCGACCGCGTTGTAGAGCACCAGCCCCAGACCGGAGCTTTTCACCTTGAGAAAGGCGAAATCCAGCAGCATGGGCAGACAGCCGAGCGCACCGAAAATCGGCGGCACGAAGAGCGTCACCAAGCTGATACTCCTGTTCCCGTAGAAAAGAATGCCTGAGACAGCTATTCCTATGGTAATCAGTGTCACAATCATAAAATAATTGGGTATTATCTTTTTGAAAAAATATTCCTTAAAGCTCATTGACCTTGCCTCCTAAAAGAATTTTTTTGAGTTCAGCGGCGTATTGCCGTGAGATAATGACCCGTTCGCCGTTGCAAAGCCCGGCTTCAAATTTCCGTCCCGGCGAAGGGGCAATGCTACTGATCTTGTTCAGGTGAATGAGAACGGATTTGGAAATCCGCGCGAAGCCCTTGTCAGAGAGCCGGTCTTCGTATTCGTAGAGCCTGCCCCGCACGTCGGCGACGTCGCTTTCGGTGTAGGCGAAAACCTTTTCGTCCACCGCTTCAAAGTACAGAATGTCCGACAGCGGAAGGATTACCGATTTGCCGCCGACCGTGCAGGAAATATTGTCCCCGACGCTCTCGGCGTGATCGCGCAGGTTGATGATCTCCTGCGTGACCTCGCAGACGTCGATGGTGACTTTTTCTTTTGCTTTGTCGGATATTTTGTTAATCACGGTTTTCATAGCCAAATGCCCCTTCGCGCACGCGCGGGCGCGTGCTAAATGAATAATGAATGGTGAAGAGTGAATAGTGAATAACGTAGGAAGGCGCGCTGCGCTTTAGAATTTAAAATTCAGCGCACAGCGCTCCCTCATTATTCATTTTTCAGTCTTAAGTTTTCAGTTAGCGAGCGCTTTAATATACGTCCTGGATGCGCGGAATGTAGCGGCCGTCGTTCTTGAGATAGCAGTCGAACCATTCGCGCACGCAGTTGTTGGTAATCTCGATAGCTTCGCGGGCGTCGCGCTCCCCTGTGCCGAGCATGCCGGCAAGTGTGGGGGAAAAGACAGGCAGATCGGTGAAATTCATATGGGCGGTGCCTTCGATGACGACGTTCTTTGCATTCTTTGCATGCTCGACAGTATACATATTCACGTAGACGTGACCGTCTTCTTCGCTATATTTGACGCTATTATCGTAATGATCCATTGCGATCATATTGAGCAGGGGCTTCTGGTATTCGTCCTGATTGAAGGTATAAACGCCGTTCTCTACGCCGGTATACATGCCTAGGAAGGTGCCGTCCAGCACGACCACCGCGTCGATCTCTTCGCGGGTTCTGCCAAGCTCTACGGCTGTAGCGCCGCCCATGGAATGACCGTACGCGCCGATGTGTTCGAGGTCGATCTTCTGGAAGAATTCGTCCTTGCCTTCGTTGCAGTTCCTGATGATAGTGTCGAGAATGAAATTCGCGTCGCCCATGCGGACTTCCATCCACTTCTTTGCGAGCTGATATTCGTCCTCGATGGCGTATTTGCCGTTGGTAGCGTCCACCGCTTCCTGAATAAAGCCGGTGTTGACGATCTTGGTGGTGCCGTCGGATTCCTTGGTAAAGAAGGCGTGATAGGTGTGGCTGATGCTGGCGACGATATAACCGTTGGAAACAAGCTCCGCGTAGGAGGAATAATTGGATTTCTCAAAGCCGAAAGCGCCGTGTGAAAAGAGCACGAGCGGGCATTTTTCAGTAGCTTCTTCCGGATAATAGAAGGTGACGGTGACGTTGCGCTTGCTGCCGGAATCGTCGAGCGTTTCCACGCGGCTTTCGTCAGTCCATGTGTAGGACTTGGTTCCTATGTCGGTGTAGCTGCCTGTGGTGGGAAGGTCTTTATAAGGCGGGAAGATAAGCAGCGGAATGATGGCGAAGAGCCACATAAAGCTCTTGAGAATTGTTCTTCCGATGACCTTACCCTTTTTGAAGGGAGCCTCGTCCTGCTTACGGAGATACTTGAAAAGACCGAAGGTGCCGAAGATAACGAAAAGTGCCATCAGTGCAAAGAGCATGAACCATTGGAACATCATGGAATGAGGGGAGAGAAGATAATAGAGGGCGATGGCTGCCGCCTGTGCCAGACACCAGATGCGTGCTTCCAGACGGGAGCGGCTTTTCCTGACGAAGCAGTAAACGAGAAGTGCGATTTCCGAGAGAATGGCGAGTCCTAAGAATGCTTTGACCATAATGAATACCTCCTGAATTTGTTACATTTTTAATAATGTTTTTTTGTTTGTCTTGCTTTAGAAAATTCTTAACCGGTTTCGATGGTTTTATTGTAGCAGATTATTTTCAGAATGCAATACCCCAAAGGATAACCTGCCGTTTACGCAGGTGACCTGCCAGAATATTCTTTACACGACTTTTTTGCACTTCAATACATAGCGTTCTTCGCAATTGGCGGATGCGGAACAAAAGTAGGTTTTACTCGTATTCAGGCGCAGATTTCACATTACTGAATCACTGAAAATGATTTGAAGAAATGTAACAATTAAATACTTGTAAATCACCGCCTTGTTTGATATACTGAATTAATCGGACAACACTTCGATTATTCAAGTCTGTATCAACGGGGCGGTGATTTTTTGGCACGTCTGGCAAACCGGAAAAAATATCAGAAAAAAAGAGAGACCTTCATGCAGTTCTACAACAAGACCTGCGACCGCGTGTTCGGCTATGCCTTCGAGCGCTGCCTGAATCACGACGACACCATGATTGTCTGCCGCGAGGCCTTCATCGACATGTATTTCGACATCTCCGACCTGCGCAAGGCACCGAGCGTGGAGTACTGGCAGCGCAAACAGGTGGACAAGACGCTGCGCTACCTTGTGCGCAAGGACAGGCTCAGCCTGATTCACGAAAAGACCCTTGCCGACATCCCCGACAGCATTACGGTCGACGAAAAGGAGGAGCTTTGGCGGCGTATCAATCGCACCATTGACATCGATCCGTGGCGGCTGGTGCCTGTTCCCGGCAAATCCACCATCTTTACCGTGCTGGCTGATCAGGCTGCCTCCGACATGAGCTACATGAGCCTTTTCGACATCGCAAAGGCAGCGGGAATCGTGCTTCTCATCCTTGCGCTGATAGGCGGCGCGGGCTTCGGGGCATATTATTTCCTGTTCCGCGACTCGTCAGGCGGCGTGGACGCAATGGAGGAAATCTTCCTTGACGAACGCAGCTACGACATATACAACGAGGAATCAAGAGTGCGCGTCACCGACGAGGAAATCAACGCCCTCATCAAACAGGCGTTCGACGGTCTGGATGACGAGGGCGGTCTGAGCAGCCATTCCGCTGTCACGCACAATTCCTCCAAGGATCCGATCCTGACCGCCGACGACGCGATCAACGACAAGCTGAAGGTAATCCTTGACGAAATACTGAAGGACGATATGAGCGACAACGAACGCCTGTGGGCGATCTATTATTACGTCGGCACCCACATCCGCTACGAAAATGTGTCAGACAAGAGCGAGGATCAGCTTGTCCTGCTCCGGTACTACTTCAAGAATGAAACGGGCGACAGCCGGCATTATGCCATGCTCTTTCAGTCGCTCTGCAACGCCGCCGGGTACGACTGCGAGATGATCAAGGGGCGCTTCGTGCTCAACGGCGACACCGAATTCCGCCGCGACATCCTCCACTACTGGAACCGCATGCGTCTCAACGGCATGTACTACTACTACGACTGCGAAGCCGACACCGATGAATTCGGCACGCAGGTGCGCGAATACTACTTCATGGCAACCGACGGCAACATCAAATGGTCCGTCTGGAACAGAGATCACCAGTAGCGCAGCGCGATTGCGCCGCTAAGATAATAGAGAATAACGAATAGATAATAGATAATAACGGAGGAAGGCGCGTTGCGCCTTGGAAGGTATGGCGGATGTGTTCAGGATCATTGACAGGTTTACGATAACGGGGAGAGGTAGCGTTTACACCCTTAAAGATGCGTGGGGTGACAACTTTCACGTGGGAGAAATGTTTTACGACCTTCACGGACATCGTTTTTGTGTAAAGGGTATTGAGATGGCTTCAAGACCTCTTACCGGCTTGAGGTTGGAGGATTTGCCGCTTGGCATCATTATGGAACTGATCGACGGCATTGACGCGGAGGGGAATTTTCTGGTCAGAAATCCGGACGCATTGAGCTTTATATTTTGCAGCCATCCGCTTTATCCTGACAGAGTGGACGACGATTACAAGTCTGAATATCAGGCGGCAGGGCTTAAACATCCCTGTGCGCTTTTCAGCTACGAGAATATGGAGCAGGGCAGGCTTTCCCTTTGTGGAGAAGCAATTTCAGGACTTGCCATTTACCGTGGCTGGATGATGAAGCCGGAATTGTACCGCTCTTTTTATCGCAAGCTCACGGAGAAGGGAATCATTCTTATCAACACGCCGGAGGAATATGAAAAATACCACCTGCTTCCGGGCTGGTATGATGATTTTAAGGATTGCACGCCTTCTTCTGTATGGGAAGACAAGGGAACGCTCGATTCCGCTCTTGAACTGACAAAAGAACTGGAAGGCTCCTGTATTGTCAAGGACTATGTCAAGAGCAGAAAACACGAATGGTACGAAGCTTGTTTTATACGCGATATTTCAGACAGAAAAAGCGCCGCAAAGGTGATTGAAACCTTTATCAGACGGCAAGGCTCTGATTTAGTCGGCGGTATCGTTCTCCGGAAGTTTGAGAACCTGCGAACAGCAGGATTTCACGAAGTGAGCGGAATGCCGCTTTCTGAGGAATACCGGGTGTTTGTTTTTGCCGGCAGAGTGCTGATAATGGACAACTACTGGCGTTCTTCCCCGAATGTGTATATTTCGGAAGATGAAATGAAATGGATTGACTCCATAGCCCGTCAGATCAAAGGCTGCTTTGTCACTATTGACCTTGCCCGCCGTGAAGACGGCACATTGATCATTATGGAGATCGGCGACGGTCAGGTTTCAGGGCTGCAACAAATTGCGCCGGAGGATTTTTACAGGGCTTTTGAAAACGCAAAATAGAAGGAAATGATTATTCTATGACCAACGTTACAAATAATACCCCCGTCGAAAAGACGCAGGAGGAAGCCATGCAACTCGTGCATGAGCTGCAGCAGGTGACGCTTGCCATGCTGAAGGACATTGACAAGGTGTGTACCGAATACAATATCCCGTATTACCTCGGCGAGGGCACCATGCTGGGAGCCGTGCGGCACAAGGGCTTTATCCCGTGGGACGACGACATCGACCTGCTGATGATGCGGGACGATTACGAGCGCTTTCTGAAAATCGCCCCCGAAGCAATGGGAGAAAAATACGAGATTCAGCACTACACCACGATGAAAAACTGCTGGACGCCGCTCCTGAAGGTGCGGCTGATCACCGACAGCCCGAAATTCCGCCAGTCGCACATCGCCCACGTCACCGAAAACAACGGCCCGATGATCGACGTTTTCCCGCTGGACAACGTGCCGAAGCTGTCCTCTCCCGCCCAGACGTGGCAGGGAACCAAAATGCGCATCCTGCGCGGCACGCTCTCGCAGAAGATGGGAACCGCCGAGGCCAATTCCTTCGCCGCCAAGGTGCTGCGCTTCGCCTCGCATTTCGTGACGCGGGATTTCCTTTTCAGGTGTATCAACAAGAATTACGTCAGATACAACAGCCCTGACAACCCATACATCGTCTGTCTCGCCAGCTATTACAAGGTGCAGAAGGAGACCTTCCCGAAGGAAGCCTTCGGCGAACCGGTGCGCGTTCCCTTCGAGGACGGCATGTTCCCCGTACCGCAGAACACCGACCTCATTCTCACCACCATCTACGGCGATTACATGACCCCGCCTCCACCCGAAAAGCGCGTCATCAAGCACCACTTTTAAGCGCTCGCATTTGCTCGCTGACTTAAGACTGAAAGCTTAAGATTGAAAAATGAATAATAAAGGAGCTTACGCGCAAGCGCGGCGCTGGGTTTAATTTTCTTACACCATACTACCGGAGAGATTATCATTGGGATTGAATTCATTCATCAGGAAACTGCCGACTTTTGCGCTGGCGGCGAAATACGCAAAATATTACAAAAGAATTCCGGTCGATGAGAACGTCATTTTTTATTCATCGCATCAGGGGGCGGGAATGATCTGCGGTCCCTATGCGATCTTCCGCAAGCTGATGGAATCGAGGGATTTTGACTTTTACACCCATGTGTGGCAGATCAACGATCAGCGGGAGAAAAAGCAGCTTAAAAAGGAGCTTTGCGACTGGACGAATGTGAAATTTGTCAAAAAGAACAGCCGAGGGTATTTCAAGGCGCTGACCGGCGCGAAATATATCATTGTCAACCACACGCTCCCCTTTTACTTTACAAAAAAGCCGGAGCAGGTCTATGTCAACACATGGCACGGCATTCCGTTCAAAACGCTGGGCTACGACGCTCCGGACGGCAAATTCACCACCCACAACCTAACACGCAATTTCCTGCTCACTGATTATTTAATATCTCCCTGCCGCTTTATGACAAAAATCTATCTGGAAAGCTGCAAGCTTGGCGGCATTTACACCGGCAGGCTTCTGGAAAACGGTTATCCGCGCAACGATATTCTGCTTCACACCAAGCGGGATGATATTGTTGAAAAGCTCCAGAACCGCGGTATTCCCGTTGATGAAAAAAGAAAGATACTTCTCTACGCGCCCACAGGACAGGGCGACTTCCTTGCGCCGGCGGAGAAGGAGACTGCCCTTTACGACGAATTCTACGGCTATCTGTCCCGGCATATCGACACCGACAAATTTCAGATATTGATAAAGCCCCACCCGGCGTTGTACGGGCAGCTATCCGACAAGGAAAAAAAGAGCGGCAGGTATGTGCCGCAGTCGATAGATGCCGACGAGCTGCTGTCTGTGACGGACGTCCTTGTGACGGATTATGCTAGTCTCTTCTTTGACTATCTGCTCACTGACCGCCCGATGATTTTCTTCCTTCCCGATCCCGAAAGCGAACGGGAACGCCGTGGCGTTTACCTCGGACTGCACGAGCTGCCCGGTCCCTATTCGGGAGACATGGCGGAAATTGCCGGATGGATCAACCGTGCGGAAACGCTGCGCGATGAATACGGCAGCGCTTATGAGAAAATGAAGACGTGGGCATGCGAATTTGACGACAGCTGGGTGACAGACAAAATACAAAAAGCCATATTCCACGGAGACGAATCCGCCTGCCGCGTCGTGAGGACGGACAGCACAGGCAAACGGAAAATGCTTGTCGCGGGCGGCAGCTTTTCCCCCGGCGAGCATACCGAGAAGATGCTGCAATGGCTCGACGGCATTGACTACGAGACAACCGACGTCACGCTGCTGATCGACAACGCGGGGGAATGCACCGACGAAATACGGCGCGTCAATAACAACGTGCGCGTGCTCTGCCGCTGCGGGGTGATTCCCCGTCGTATGCTGTCGGCGCTGCGCGCCGCTGTGACCCGTCCGGAAAGGGCAAGCACCTCCACCCTTCTTCGGCTGTATCGCTCCCACGCGATCCAGAACAATTACAGGCGTCTTTTAGGCGAATCCAGATTTGACGTGGTTGCCAATTTTGCCGGTGATTGCTATGAACAGGCATTGACCGCCTATCACGCGGGGCAGAGCGAGGTCGTCTCGGAAAAGTGCTTCAACGGCTGGGCGGCTGCCTTCGAGAATGCTCACGGCGGCTGGATATGCAAAAAAATCATTTTGTAAATCAATTCTTAAGAACGGGAGATGATGCTGTTGGGCATTGCCGGTAAAATCAGGAAAATGACGGGCAGCCTTGCGACTGTGCTGCTGGGAGTCAGGTACGTGAGCTGCTATAAAAAGAACCCTGTCCGCGCCGACACAATTTTTTATTCCGCGCATCAGGGAGCGGGCATGCTTTGCGGTCCCTACGCGATCTTCCGGCAGCTTATGCTTTCGGAGGATTTCGGGAAGTACAGACACATCTGGCAGATCAACGACAAGCGGGAGCGGGAGCTGCTGCGGCGGGAATATGAAGCATATGACAACGTTCTCTTTGTCGGCAAGAACAGCGGCGGTTATTTCAAGGCGCTCGCCTCTGCGGGCTATCTGGTAATCAACAACACGCTGCCCTTCTACTTCACCAAGAAGCCGGGACAGGTGTATGTCAACACATGGCACGGTATCCCCCTCAAGACATTAGGCTACGATATTCCCGACGGAAAGTACACCGCCCGCAATATGACCCGCAATTTTTTGCAGGCGGATTATTTAATATCTCCCTGCCGGTTCATGACAAGGATCTATCTCGAAAGCTATAAGCTGGACGGCATTTACACGGGCAAGATCATCGAAAGCGGCTATCCGCGCAACGATCTTTTGTTTAATTCCCCGCGTGAAGAAGTCCTCCGCAGACTCTCGGAACGCGGCACGGTCATCGATCCGGACAAAAAGGTCATTCTCTATGCCCCGACGTGGAAGGGAACCTCCTTCGACCGCGCCGACAAGGACATTGCCCGCTACGACGAGTTCTGCGATTATCTGTCGGCGCACATCGACACGGACAAATATCAAATATTGATCAAGCCGCACCCGATGGTCTACAAACTGCTGACGGAAGAGGAAAAGAGCAGCGGTCGGTACGTTTCGCAGAGCGTGGACACGGACGAGCTGATGTCTTTGACGGATATACTGGTATCGGACTATTCCAGCATTTTCTTCGACTTCCTGCTCACTGACCGTCCCATCATCTTCTACATTCCCGATGTGGAGAGCTATAAAGAGTACCGCGGCATGTACTTCGGTCTGGACGATCTGCCGGGACCGTACTCCTGCGATATGTCCGATATAGCGGCGTGGATCTCCGACGCGGAGAACGTGCGGAGGCAGTATGCGGCTAAATACGACGGTATGAAGGCGTGGAGCTGCGAATTTGACGACGGCAGGGTTTCCGAAAGGGTCGTCCGCACCGTCTTTTACGACGACGAATCTGACTGCCGCGTGCTGAGCGGCTTTGTCTCCGGCGAAAAAAAGCGGCTTCTGATCAACGGCGGCAGCTTTGCCATGAACGGCGTGACCACCTCTCTGCTGACCTTGCTGAACCTGCTTGACTATGACAAATACGACGTTTCGCTCATGGTGATTCCCGATGAGCGCAGCATGGACAATATCATGAAAATCAACGATCACGTCCGCGTGCTTTGCCGGGTGGGACAGATACCCTTCGGAATTCGTGAGCTTGTGCGGCACAAATCCATTGTCCGGCACGGTCTGAACGACAGGTTATACAGAGAACTTATTTCAGACGGACCATACAAGCGGAATTACGCACGCAGCTTCGGCAATTCAACATTCGATACGGTGATCGACTACTCCGGCTACGGCATTACCCAGCCGTTGACGCTGATGCAATGCGACGGTGCCAAGAGGGTGATCTGGCAGCACAACGACCTGCTGCTCGATCTGACCAATTCCCAGAAGAAAAAGCGCGGCGTCTACCGTCGCAGCAGCGCCACGCCGATTGAATCGCTTGTCACGCTGTACGATTATTTTGACGAAATTGTGTCCTGCTCCGAGGCGGTCATGAAGACCAACCGCCGCAACCTTTCCACCGAAGCGACCTACGACAAATTCACCTTCTCCACCAATCCCATCGACTTTGAGCGGATTAAAAGATGCTGTGACAGCGCGACCTATGAAGCCGGTTGCTTCATCGACTGTCCCGGCACGGAGAAGGAGAAAAGAATTCCGGCTCCTGAAAGTGACAATGTGAATTTTGTGACGATGGGGCGTTTTTCGCCCGAAAAAAACCACCTGAATCTCATCGACGGATTTGCGAAGCTGTATGCAGAAAATCAGCGCTGCCGCCTTTACATCATCGGCGACGGAGCTATGAAGGGCGAGTATGAAGAAAGAATCGCCGCCCTTGGGCTGGACGGGAAGGTCATTCTGACGGGACTGTTAGATAATCCCTTCGGCGTTATTCAGCGCTGCGACTGCTTTGTGCTTCCTTCCCTATATGAAGGAATGGGCGTGGTGGTTTACGAAGCGCGTGCGATGCAGCTTGCGATCATCGTCAGCCGTTTTGAAGCCGCTGACGCGGTGTGTATTCCCGGCGGACAGCTTCTCACCGGACATTCCTCCGATGAGCTTTACGCCGCCTTAAAGGAATTCGCTGACGGCAAGCTGACAAATGACTATAATTTCGACCCGGAGCGCTTTAACAGGAAGGGTCTGACGGAATTTGAAGCGGTGATATGATTTATTCTCATATTGCCTATTGATATTTTGCGCGGTCTGATGTATAATTAATTTATTAAACTTATTTCTAAGCAAAGGTGAAGAAAAATGCTGGATATTAAATTCCTCAGAGAAAATCCCGAAGCAGTCAAAGAAAACATCCGCAAAAAATTCCAGGACAGCAAGCTGCCGCTGGTGGATGAAGTCATCGCGCTTGACAAGCAGCTCCGCACCATCATGCAGGAAGCCGACGGTCTGCGCGCCAACCGCAATAAGGTCTCCAAGGGCATCGGCGCTCTCATGGCAAAGGGCAAAAAGGAAGAAGCCGAGGCCGAGAAGGTCAAGGTGACGCAGTTCTCCGAACGTCTTGCGGAGTGCGAAAAGCTCGAAACAGAGCTGAAGGAAAAGGTTCGCACCATCATGCTGACCATTCCCAACATCATCGATCCCTCCGTGCCGATCGGCGAGGACGACAGCAAGAACGTCGAGGTGGAGCGCTTCGGCGAACCGGTCGTGCCGGATTTTGAAATTCCCTATCACACCGACATCATGAAAACCTTCGACGGCATCGACCTTGACGCCGCCGGCTCCGTCGCGGGCAACGGCTTCTATTACCTCATGGGCGACATTGCAAGGCTTCACTCGTCAATTCTATCCTACGCGAGAGATTTCATGATCGACCGGGGCTTTACCTATGTCATTCCGCCCTACATGATCCGCCGGAACGTCGTGGACGGCGTGATGAGCTTTGCGGAGATGGACGCGATGATGTACAAGATTGAGGGCGAGGATCTCTATCTCATCGGCACCAGCGAACATTCCATGATCGGCAAGTTTATCAATACCATTACCAAGGAGAGCGAGCTTCCCAAGCTGCTCACCAGCTATTCTCCCTGCTTCCGCAAGGAGAAGGGCGCGCACGGCATTGAGGAGCGCGGCGTCTACCGCATTCACCAGTTTGAAAAGCAGGAGATGATCGTGGTCTGCAAGCCGGAGGAAAGCATGAAGTATTATGACGTTCTCTGGAAAAACACCGTCGATTTCTTCCGTTCGCTGGATATTCCCGTCCGCACTCTCGAATGCTGCTCCGGCGATCTCGCCGATCTCAAGGTCAAATCGGTGGATGTGGAGGCATGGTCTCCCCGCCAGAAGAAGTATTTCGAGGTCGGCTCCTGCTCGAATCTTGGCGACGCGCAGGCGCGCCGTCTGGGTATCCGCGTGGTCGGCGAGGACGGTAAGAAATATCTTGCCCACACCCTCAACAACACCGTTGTCGCCCCACCGAGAATGCTGATTGCCTTCCTGGAAAACAACCTGCAAGCCGACGGTACTGTGAGAATCCCCGAAAAGCTCCGCATGTACATGGGCGGCAAGGAAATGCTTGTTCCTAAGAGATAAGCCTTGTTGCAATAACGCCTACGTTTGTTCACTTAAAGAACAGAGCATGACGTCGGAAGTTCTTGGAATTTGAAATAAAAAAATTAACCGGTTGCCCTGCGTATCAAACAGGACAGCCGGTTTTTTGTTCTCTGTCGGGGAGGGCGCTTTTTTGTGTCTGTCTGGAATGCTCATACGTTCTGCATAACCTGCTCAAATTCAGGGACGGTCATGTTGACCCTTTCAGCAGCCTGGGAAAGTGTGAGCAGCCCGTCTCTGACAAGCCCTTTCAGGGTTTTCATCGTACCGGTGATTTCTCCTTCCGCTCTGCCTTCCGCTCTTCCTTCTTCCAACCCCTGCTCTCTGCCTTCCGCTTTTTGTTCGGCAAAGGTTCTTGCTTCGTCGTATTCGGTGATGAACATACTCTTTACCTCCGCTCTGTTGGAAATTAAAAACGGCTTGATAATGGAATCTTCCGCCATTTCGGCTATAGCCAGATCAATGGCTGTCTCAAGATGGCGCGTCCTTTTCAGATTTTCCCTCACGCTGTACACAAAGAGCGAATAATCGCTCAGCGGCTTGCACGCCTTGAGCAGTTCGCCGTTGTGCCCGTAATTAATGTTGATCATCGTCACCCTGACTTCGATATCCGGGTCCGAGCCGGGCAGAAAGGCGTCCGACAGCTTAAGTACAATCTTGTCCTCGGTTTCCTTCATCCCGTTGTAGAAACAGACGCATTTCGGCGTGGGCGCGTGCTGCTGCAGGGAGCTGAACCGGTGGTAACTGTCACATGTCTCGGTGTAGCTGTCGTAGATCATGCCCGCGTAAATGAGCAGCCGCATGGGCATATTCGGATTGAAGGTGGACTGATGCTCGTAAAAATTGAAGGCGTCGGCAATCAGGAATGATACGTCGTTCTTCATGCTCATATACACCGCGTCCTCGATGGTATTGAAGGAGAGATCATCGATATTGGTGTAATTTGAGCCGTTCATAGCGTTGTAGAGACTAAGCGTCCATTCCTTCTTCTCCGGATTGCCGAAGATGAACCAGAAAAGCCGGTCTTTGTACTCGCGGTTTGCTTTGATGTCCGACATGGGTATCATTCCTCCCTTTCCGAAGATATTATACCACTTTTTATGGATAAGGACAAGGGGAAAGAGCACAGGTCTGAAAGGAAAGAATCACTTTACCGTGAAGGTGAATTCCTCCGCTGTCCACGATCGATCGAGAGGCCACAGATAATTCTCGGGCTTTTCTCTGGCAATGCAATGCGGTACGGTGTCATAAAGTTTAGCCAAGGGCAGCTTTTTTTGTAATATTTCGGATTGGCGGAGATGTAGGTGATTTTTTCTATCCGATTGCTCCGATCTATTGGTTGGCCACTTCAAATGTAAACCGGAAGATCGCTTCCGCATCTGATATTGTTGAAATCAACTTGACTGTCCACCATCTCTTCAAATCTTTCGTCCAGCACCCGTTCCCCAGTGAGCGTTCGCGCCGAGGATTCCCAGTCAATCGCCTCATCCTCTATATCGGCACGCTTGACGAATTCGGCTTTGCGGTACTTGCTTCGTATGCAATTCAACGTCACTTTGATAAACCAGCCCTGTGCGTGATCCTCGTTTCGGAAGTTCGGTTTATTGTCTATGTACCGGAGAAATACTTCCTGAAAGACCTCTTCCGCGTCCTCCTTCACAGTCACTCTGGCATGTACCAGCGTCATAACCAGCTCGGCGTATTTTTCTACTACTTCTTCGTTTGTCATTTCTGTCGGATAACCTCCTTATCATTGATAAACCCCTCACTATATAAACGCATCAGAGTATAAAAAAGGACTGATATTATATAAAACAATTTTTTATTTCCCGACATAAAATCAGAAACAGATGTATAGTATATCATCACCATACTGCTTCGTCAAGAAAAACAGAATGGCCTATTGATTTTTACAGCTTGAGGATGATATAATAAGAGCAGCAAGAGAGAAGAGTTGCTATCAGGATCGTTGAAACATCATTCCTTCACTTGAAATCGTCCCGAATAGCTCTTATACTTATTTAATCTGTTCCATGAAAGGTCTGACACAATGGCTGAAATCAACTACAGCGCCGCCGCAGGACAGCTCTCATCAGGCAAGCCCTCTCCTGTCTACCTGATCTGCGGAGATGACGGGTATCTGCGTCGGCGCTGTCTGGAAACGCTGAAGGAAGCATACAAGCCGGACGTGCTTCCGGAATTCAACTATACGGAATTTGACGGCGCGGAGTGTACCGTGGACGAAATTTCCGCCGCAGCGGAAACCCTTCCCATGATGGCGGAGCGCCGCATGGTCGTTGTCAAGGACTTGGACGCGGCTGCGATCAGCGCCGATCAGTACCGCAAGCTCGAGACGTTTCTCGGCTCTGTCGCAGGCAACGACAGCTGCGTTCTGATATTCTTTCAGGTCTCGGTAAAGGCGTCCGCCAAAAGCGGCGACAGACAGGGTGCGATGCGCGCCCTTATCAAAAAGAACGGCACCGTGATCAACTGCAAGACGCCCGCGCCGGCGGAGATTGCAGATATTCTTCTATCGGAGGCGTCAAAGGCCGGCGCGCAGCTCAGCCGCGCTGACGCCTCCTATATGGTGGAACGCTGCGGCAGCGACATTACCAACCTGCTCAGTGAGCTTGCCAAGCTGCATTCGCTCTGCGGTGGAAAAATCACCCGCGCCGCCATCGACGCCAACACCACGCAAAGCGTGGACGTGAAGGCTTATATGCTGGCTTCCAACGTCATCTCCGGCAGACGGGGGGACGCTTTCCGCATTATGGAGGAGCTGTTTGACGAACGCACCGAGCCGGTCGCCGTGCTGGCGATCATGTCAGGCGCATTTATCGACCTCTACCGCGCAAAGCTCGCTGCTGAACAACGGAAAAACGCCGATGATCTGACAGCGCTCTTCGGCGAGGAATACAAGGGCAAGGAAAAGCGGCTGAGCTTTTCCTTCCGCGATTGCAGAAGGTATTCCGTGGAGCTGCTCCGGAAATGGTGCGCCATGCTTTGCGCCACCGACGCGGCACTCAAAAGCAGCCGCGTAGATGGAAAAATCCTCATGGAAAAGCTGCTCGCAGAACTGTTCGCGGCAGCGGAGGCGGCAAGATGATCAGAATCAGAGAAGCGGTCATTGTGGAAGGAAAGTACGACAAAATCCGACTTTCCTCATTGATCGACGCCCTTATCATACCCACCGACGGCTTCGGCATCTTCAGGGACAGGGAAAAAATGAGCCTGCTGCGTCGGCTTGCCGAAACGCGCGGACTTCTTGTGATAACCGACAGCGATTCCGCCGGCTTCGTCATACGCAATCACCTGCGCTCCTGCATCCCTCCTGAGCAGATCAAGCACGCCTATATTCCCGACGTTCCCGGCAAGGAACGGAGAAAAGCCTCGCCCTCCAAAGAAGGGAAGCTCGGCGTGGAGGGAATGTCAACGGAAGCGCTGATGAGCGCGCTCCGAAGGGCGGGTGTGCTGTGCAGTGAGTCTCCTTCTTCCGCACGCGGAGAGACAGAAGGGCAACAGATCACCAGGGCGGATTTCTACCGATGCGGACTTTCAGGCGGAGAAAACAGCTCGGCAAAAAGAGCCGCGCTTCTGCGGCACCTCGGGCTTCCCGAAAAGATGACGGCCAAGGCACTGCTTGGCGTGATCAACGACTGCATGACCTCCGAAGAATTCTATGAGTACTTCGGGCGATAATTAGGATTACAGAATCTTTATTAATTTAACCGATTGTTTAAAAAATATTTACATTTTACGATTGCAGTATTACAACCCATTCATTACTCTTTACTTTTAGGGAGAAATGTTATAGAATACCATTAAGCTGAATACGATACGAACGGAGGTTGATTTTTATCGAACGCAAAAGAAACTCTGCTGCTTTGACAGTCACACTTGTCGCTGTCCTTCTTGTTCTTGCGGCATCTGTCACTATACTATTCCTGTCAAAGCGTAAGTCTCGGGATGCAACGGCATCGGATTCCGATGTGTCTTCTGTTTCTGTGATTCCAGCCGATTCCGACGAGGAATATCACTCTCCCTATGACGGAAGTCTGGGATCAGCCGGTTCACTGTGCGGGCGCACCCTTATCCTGTCAATCTTCACAGATGACGCCGGTACCTCGTGGGATGACGACTCGGAGGAGGACAGCGCAACCCGATATGACACGCTCGACAATCTTCGGATCAGTACATCCTATCTGACAGATCAGGCGGCCAGGTTCGGAGCTGACGCCACGTTTTTCTGGGACTGGGAGCTGAATCCCGATCTGTACTACAGGGCGTTCTTCAGCGAATCGCTTGTCACTGAATACGGCGACATGTACGACGTTCAGAAGGACTGGATAGAAGCCAATATCAACACAAACGCTCTCAAAAACAAATACCGGGCGGACAATGTGTTGTATCTCTTCTTCTTCAATACCGATTACTCCAACCAAGTCAATCCCTGGTATCTGGGATATTCCTGTTCGCCATCCTACTATATCGAATTCTGCAACATTTACGTGAAGTTCGACGACATTTATGTCACCAAGCCTCCCAGCTATGCGCATGAAATTATGCACTGCTTCGGCGCCCATGACCTGTATTATCAAAATGAATTCATACCGCAGAAGTACGTCGATCATCTGTGCAAAACCTATTCCAACGATATAATGTTTACCGTTTTCGACTCAAAGGAAATAACAAATGAATTCTCCGAGCTGGACGCATACTATGTAGGGCTTTGCGATGAGTGCGAGGAAGTAAGCAAGTGGCATCTCGCGCCAAGCGAGCATATTACCGCAACAGACAATTGACAGGAGGAATGCTTTATGTCAGGAAACAATCTAACCATGAAAGCGCTGGCGCTGCTCATCGCCGCCGCCATGCTCTCCGGGCTTGCCGCCTGTGGGGATGATGACGACAAGAGCAAGAACAGCAATAAAATCTCCAAAAGCACATCCCAGGCAACGCGGGCAAAGGACGGTCCGAATATCATCGAATTTGACGATACCGAGGATGAAGAGGACGCCGGCGGAAAGAAAACCAAATCCGGAGACGACGAGGTAGTGACCACGACTACCACTACCGCTCCCCCAAGGACGAAAAAAACAACAACGACCACCACTGCCTCCACTACCCAAAAGTCCACCACTGCCAAACCGACCGAAACAAAAACCACCTCAAAGACAACCACCAAAGCGACAACAGCTGCCACCCAGCCTGCACCCCAGTTGAACAACAAATATAAGGTCGTCTATAAGAATTACGCTTCGGAGGACGGAAATAAAAAATTCAAATACCCGCAGATAACTGGTCTGTACGACGAAACCATGCAGAGCTTCTACAACGAGTATTTCAAAAAAATAGCCGCAGCCGCCGTGAAGGACAATGCTCTGGAGTACTCCAAGGGAACATATGAAGTAAAATATAAAACCAAGGATACGCTCAGCATCGTATTCCGCGAAGCAAGTAAATTCACCGGAGCGGCACATGGATATGCATACGCTTTTGCGATCACAATTGATCTTGCCACAGGCAACAGCATCATCCCCTCCGAATCGGTTGATATGGAAAAGGCTTCAGACGCTATCACCAACGACACATGGACACTTACCAGAAGTTCAGAAGGCGTTACAAAGCAAAATATCATCGACTACTTCAGCCAGTTTGACGAAGCAACCATTCAATCCACACTCTCATTGGATGACATGATCAGAATCAAGAATTCCGGAGGGAAATACACCGTCAGCGGAAAGACCAAAGGCAATTCTTATCTCGATGTCAACGGAGATCCCGTGCTTATTTTGGAAGTGAATCATGCGCTCGGCGATTATGTCGAAGTTCAGTTCTGAGTCCCAAATGAAAAAACACACCATTATCCAAGCGGCAGCCGCAGCCACAGCCCTCGCGCTGGTTCTCTGCGGCTGCTTTTGCGAATTCCCGCAGGAGCAGCCACAGCCTTCTCCCGTCATAACGCAGCAGCCGTCCGATATTCGGACGAGGGCGGATGTGAATGTGACCTTTGAAACCTCTGCCAAGGGCAAAAATCTCTCCTATCAGTGGTATTACAAGAAATCCGGTTCTCCCGGATGGTCAGTCTGGAAAAAACACACTTCCCCCAAGACGTTCGCAACCGCCAATTCATCATGGAACGGAATGCGGGTGTACTGCCGCATCACCGACCAATCCGGCAGCTCGGTTGCCACCCGCGCCGCACTGATCTCTCTGGAGGAGCCGCCGGTTATCACCTCGCAACCCCGTAGCGTCACAGTCAACCTCGGAGAAACGGCGTATTTCCGCGTGCGGGCAGAGGGACGCCAGCCTTTGAAGTACCAGTGGTACTACCAAAAAAGCAATTCCACCTTCTGGACCAAATGGCGGGGACACACCCTGCCCGAAACGGAAGCCGTCTCCAATAATTCATGGAACGGGATGCGGGTGTACTGCCTTGTCACCGACAGCACAGGCGGGAGCGTATCCTCTGCTCCCGCCACCGTCACCGTCACAGACTCGCCTTCCATTATCTCACAGCCCCAAAAAGCCGCCCCTTCGCGGGACGGCTCCGCCTCCTTTTCCGTGCAGGGCGGAACGGAGGGGCTTCATTATCAGTGGTTCTATGTTCCTCCCGGAAACAGGGTCGGCATCCGACTGCTCCACCGGAACGAGCCGCAGCTCTCGCTTTCCTCCCCGAGTCTGCAAGGAGGCGTCGGCGTGTATTGCCGGGTAAGCTGTCCCGGCGGCAATACGGTCATCTCGGAGCAGGCAGCTTTGCTGCCCGCAGGCACACCGTTGATAACCCTTGACCCACAGTCAACGGCGGCTAAAGCCGGAGACAGGATGCGCTTTTCAGTCAAAGCCAACGGCGACGGTCTGCAATACCAATGGTACCTGAAAAACCGAAATCCGATAGGATGGTCTCCGCTCAGGGAAGAAACCGGCGATGTTCTCATCCTGCCGGCAACAAAAGCGCTCTCCGGCAGCGAGGTTCGCTGTCAGGTCACCGACAGCGACGGGCACAGCGCTTTGTCACAGCCCGCTGAAATCACGGTGAACGACAAAATCGGCATCACGCTTCAGCCAAAGGACACAACGGTAGGCTCCGGCGAACCGGTCGTGCTGCGCGTCGCCACACAAGCCGGCAGCGCGCGGTTCCAGTGGTATTCGGACAACGGCAACGGTTTTGGATGGAAAAAGCTCCCCGGACAGACCGGAAGCGTATTCAGCGGCATTGCCGACAGCTCATGGCACGGAAGGAAACTCAGGTGCGTGGTCACCTCGGAAGGCTGTCCCCCGGTCTTTTCAAGAGTCGCCGTGATAACGGTCAACGATACCTTGACACTGAAGGCGTCGCCCGAAAACATCTCCGCCCGATCGGGAGATACGGTTCACCTCACCGCAAAAGCGACGGGGCGCGGACTGAAATACCAGTGGATGCGCATGGCGGACAGATCTCACGAATGGGACAGCTGGCAGGGACAGACGGCTGCGTCCCTCCGGCTTTCCGCCGAAAGATCCTGGCACAGAATGAAGGTGCGCTGCGATATTGCCGACTGCACGGGAAAGACAATCTCATCCGACAGCGCGTACATATGGATCAAAGACGCGCTCGATATTCTCAGGCAGCCCCGGAATATAACAGTCAGGGCTTATGAGCCGGCCATGTTTTCCGTCACGGCCCAGGGAGAAGGACTGCATTACCGCTGGTATTACAGAAAGAAGGGCATGACCCGCTGGCACCTGTGGAAAAACCACACAACCGCCTCTACCTCCGCTATTTCCAACCCGTCATGGGAGGGAATGAGGGTCATGTGCGTCATAACGGACGCGCACGGCGCTCGTATTGCCTCCAAGGCGTCGGTCGTAAGAATAACAGAATAGCAGAGGAACAGACAGCTCCCTTTTGACACAGATAATTCCGCGTCAAAAGGGAGCTGTTTATGTCATAACCTGTTATCTCACCGTCACCGAAACAGTGTCCGATTGAATCGTATTGCCGTGACTGTCGGTGACAATACAGTACAGCTGAATGCCGTCCCACGAAGCGTTTGGCGTGACGGTTTCCGATTCGTGTATGCGTCCCTTCCATTCGGAGAAGGCGGTCTGCCCGGCTTTTTTGTAGTACCACTGATAACTCAGCTTGTTGCCGCTCGCCCTCAGCGAGAGGGTAAGCGATTCGCCGGGAGCAATCTCTGCGTTAGTCGGCTGCATCAGGATCTCCAGCGGAAGCTCACTCGTCTGCTGCTGTAGGACTTTCTTCATCTGCTTGCGTATCAGCGGAAGATAGTACTCGCTGTATCCCTTCTGAAGAGGATGAACGCCATCTATATCCACATATTCACTGTCGGTCACGGACGGATCGTCAAAATAAGACGTTTTGCTGCAAAAATTCCGATCGGCGGTATTGAGTTCGCTTTTCTGGTAAATGTCTATTACCTCCACGTCATAGACCTTACAGCACGCAACGATAGCGTCATGAAGCTGTTGCTGGGTATATCCCGCTTTATTGGAAGTCACTGTCCAGTCGACATACCTGTCCCCGTCGGTGTAGACGTATTTGCCTTCGATCAGCTTGGGCACTCTCTGCGTAGTCTTGTGGGTAATGACATAATAACGTTTCGCTTCGGGGAATCTGTCCCTCATAAGAGCGAACAGCTTCTGGAGCCCCCCCATAACGGTACTCAGGTCTTCGCCGCTCAGTCCCGTCACGTCTGAAACAGGGGATTTCGGAACCGTCCCCAAAGGTACATTGTAGATATAGTCGTTCACGCCACCGTCCGCTATGATAATATCGGGCGAGTAATTGGTCACTCCCGCAAGCTGATCGGGAATATTCGTAACCGCCGTCTCCTTTGTTGAAAGCGTCGCCCCGTTCTGTCCTGCGTTGACATACGGAAGCCCCAGATCCCCGACAAAGCCTTTTTTTGAATTGCGCCCGCCCCGGCAAATACTGTCCCCCACGGCAAGCAGCTTCATCGGTCTTTGCAGGGTGATGACAGCGACGTCGGAAACGGCAGTGTGACCTACGCTGTCCGTCACCATGCAGTAGCAGAACATATTATTCCATTTTCCGTCGTGTCTTACGGTTAAGGAGGCGCGGGTAAGACCCTTTCCCGCGGTATACTCTGTTTCGGAATCGGTTTTGACATACCACTGGTATGTCAATCCGTTTCCCTTGGCCTTAACCGAAATTTTGACGGAACCTTTTTTCTCAACCAAGGCGCTCTTGGGCTGGGTTGTAATCCTGAGAGGCTTCACTTCCGATGTCCTGCTGCTCACATCGGAGGACGTCTCCTCAGTCGATACCGGTTCAGACGAAATATCGTCGTCCGGAGCTGTCGGGCTGTCGGACGTGTCATCCGACTCTCCTTGATACACAGAGGATACGCCTCCGACGCAGCCGTCCTCCCTACAGGAAGTCAGGGAACCGACAAACGTCAGGAACAACAGCGAAGCGCACATACAAAGCAAGAAAGCCCGAATGCTTCCCGATCTCATTTCAGATCATTCCTTCCCGATGATAGGCTGAGCAGTCCTTGATCAAGCATCCGCTGCGCAGCCGCCAGAATGCCCGTCTTGCCAGCGGCGTAATTCAGGCCTCCCTGCATCCACACCGCGAACGGCTCGCGAAGAGGAGCGTCGGCGGAAAGCTCTATCGAAGAGCCGAGCGTGAAGGAGCCTGACGCCATGATGATCTTGTTGTCGTAACCGGGCATGTCCCACGGCTCAGGCAGCGCCATGGAATCCACCGGGGAACCGCTCTGAATGCCCTGGCAGAAAGCGATCAGCGATTCCGGATTCCGAAGCATGACAGACTGAATTATATCGGCGCGGCATTCGTCGGGCTGAGGGGTAACGCCATAACCGAGCCTTGAAAAAAGACCGGCGCAGAACGAAGCGGTTTTGAGTGCCTCGCCCACCACATGAGGCGCCGAAAACAGCCCCATATACATCTCCCGCGAGTGACCCAGCGTACAGCCTACCTCCCTGCCTGTGCCGGGAGTGGAAAGGCGGCAGGCACACATCTCCACCAGATCGGAGCGTCCCGCGATATAGCCTCCCGTCGGCGCAATGCCCCCGCCGGGGTTCTTGATCAGCGAGCCGGCGATCAGATCCGCGCCGTGTACACACGGCTCGGTAAGCTGCACGAATTCGCCGTAGCAGTTGTCCACCATCACGATGACCTCGGGTCGTACACCTTTCACGGCGTCGCATATTTCCCCGATCTGCTCCACGGTGAGCGAAGGACGCAGGGAATAGCCCCTCGATCGCTGAATATAGACCATTTTTACCGAGCTGTTGCTTTGCAACGCCCTGAGCGCGCCGTCAATATCGACACTTCCGTCGGAAAGAAGATCCACCTTTTCAAAGGCGATGCCGAAATCCTTGAGCGAACCGCTTGCCGGCTGCTTGCTGATACCTATGACCGATTGAATCGTGTCATAAGGCATTCCCGTGACGCAGAGCATCGTGTCCCCCGGGCGAAGCACGCCGAACAGCGCAACGGTCAGCGCGTGAGTGCCGCACATGAAGTTATGCCGGAGCAGGGCGTCCTCACATTCCATCGCGTCCGCAAAAACGCGCTCCAGCTTGTCTCTTCCTACGTCTCCGTAGCCGTAGCCCGTAGACGAGGTAAAGCAGCTCTCCCCCACCCCGTTGTTGATGAATGCCGCAAGCACCTTCTGCTGATTCGAGAAGGCAATGCTCTCTATCCGCTCAAACGCCGGACGTATTTCCCGCTCCGTCTCCGTTGCAAGCTCCAGAAGTCTGTCGTCAAAATCAAAGTATTTTCTGCCTGTGTTCTTAACCATAATTCGCACCTTAATCATCTCATGAATCAGCCGTTCCAAAACGTGTCGTCATAAGCGCCTTCATTTTCTTGAATTTATTATCCATTATAACACCGTCGTGCCGTGCGTGTCAATCAAAAAAACGCCCGACACAAAATCCTTCAAATCCTGAGGACACGTGCCGGGCGAATTATTCTGATGATTTGTTAACGAAAACGGGCTATCTCACACGATCATCCCGCTCAGCCCCTGGGAGAATTATCGCTATCCAGCTCGGGACAAACCCTGATGTAGGCGACAGAGGAGCTGACGGTCTTGCCGGAGGAATCCTTCACCCTGCAATACAGCTGCATGCCGTTCCACGTCTCATTGGGAACCACGGTTTCCGAGGCATTGACTCTGCCGTTCCATTCCGTCCAGGAGGAATTGCCTACCTTCCTGTAATACCACTGGTAGCGCAGGCCTTTTCCCTCCGCCTTCACCGAAACGGTAAGCGCGTCGCCAAGAACCACGGTTCTGCTCCTTGGCTGTTCCGTAATGCAGAGAACCGGGTTGACCTTGATAACGGCAAAAGAGGAATTGCAGATCTTGCCGGAGGAATCCTTCACCTTGCAGTAAACCTGAATGCCGTCCCATGACAGGTTCGGCGTGACCGTCTCCTTGGCGTTGGTTCTTCCGACCCATTTGCTCCACGCAGGCTCGTCCGTCCTCCTGTAATACCACTGGTAACTGAGCCCCTTGCCCTGCACCTTTACCCAAACGGAAGCGTCCTCGCCGAGATTCACCGTTGTGTTTTTCGGCTGCTCCGTTATCTTAAGCTCGGAATTGACCTTTATCACAGCCGCGTTTGAATCAAGAGTTTTGCCGGAGGAATCCTTGACCTTACAGTAAAGCTGTGCGCCGTTCCACGACTCATCCGGGGTAAATGCTTCGCTGGCGTGCGTCCTTGACGCCCATTTGCTCCAGGAGGAGCTGCCAGCCTTTTTGTAATACCACTGATAGCTCAGACCTGTTCCCTGCGCCTTTACTGAAACGGAGACGCTTTCGCCGAGATTTACTGTTGTATTCTTCGGCTGATCGGTGATCTTGAATTCCTTTGAAACGGTTACAACGGCGTTCTTGGAATTCACGCTCTTCCCCGAACCGTCGGTCACCTTGCAGTACACCGCCATTCCGTTCCAGGTGGAATCAGCAGTCTCTGAGAACGAAGAGGAGGTGTGACCCTTCCACTTTGTCCAGCCGCTTTCGCCGGATTTCTTATAATACCACTGATAGCTCAATTTACTGCCGCTTGCGGAAACGCTGCACTTGACTGTGCCGCCCGGAGCAACGGTAACGCTCTTGGGCTGGGTCTTAATTGTCAGCGAGGCGGTTGCGGGATTATCCTTCACCGCTTTTTCAATGGCGGGCCACGTAGACGGGCCGATCACTCCGTCAGCGGACATACTGTTATTGGATTGGAACTGCTTCACAGTCGCCGCCGTTCCGCTTCCGTACACTCCGTCCACATCAATATCATATCCCAGATAATACAGACATGCCTGCATGTACTTGACGTCATCGCCCTTCATCGGGCCGCTTGTCTTCTTCAACACCCTGCTGTACGAAACCTTGTACGCCGAGGTGTCGGGAGTATATCTGGGCTTCGGACCGGAAACAGACTGAGAGCTGACACTGGAATTGGCATTGTTTTTGACAGAATGATTCTTTACGGAAGCCGTTGCGCCCTTCTTGTCCTTTCCTCCGTTGGTGTCATACAGCAGCAACGATCCCTGTCCGGACTTGACGCGAAGCATTTTCTGCAGTGTGGTAAATTTGCAGTAATGAATGGTAATTTTAAGGTAATTGCCGCTTTCGCTTGCAAAGTAGAAGCCCTCGCTGTCGCCGGCAAGATACGCCACTGAATGAACGGTTTTGGAGCCTGATGGCGTTTTGTAATAATAGCGGATATGCTCGCCGGGATCGGCGTATGTCTGCAGCAGCCACTTGACCTTGCTCACGGAGGGAACAACGCCCTTGTCTGTCGAAATAATGGAGCCTGTGCTGCCCCTGACATACTTTGAAACATACATAGCATACGAGTAGCAGCCCCAGGCGGACGAATTCCATTTCACAGTGGTTCCCAGACCCGGATCATAGACCGATTTAATACCCGATCCGCGATTGTCCTTCACCCAATCCTTACCGCCAATATCCGAGGGCTTATAGGTCGCCTTGAACAGAATGTCGTCGACTCTTTGTCCCACCTTGCTGTCTGTCTGGCTTTTGGCTAAATTACACACCTTGCGGATCTGAGATTTGTTGACCGCCTTTGCGTTGCTGAACCAACCGTTATAGGATCTGAGTCCCAGCGACTCCGCGTGCGCGTCCACGCTAAACGCGCCGCTCTGCAACAGCGCCGTCAGCATCGCAATAACCACCACAAACGAAATCATTATTTTTTTCAAAAAAGTCCCTCCATCAGTTTTTTTCTCACTCTTTCACGCCGTTCTACGGTTCGTAATGATGTACTAATATATTTTATCAGTTGTTCACTCAAACTTCAACATATATTTTTAATGAAATGGAAATAAATATATGAGCAATTATGCACAATTTTCCAACACATTTGAAAATTGAATCCTGCGGTGCCGCAGCCGTTTGTAGATTGTGCAATGCCGTTTGTATGAAATCATTGACAGCGGCGGGAATTAGCCGTAATATA
Source organism: uncultured Eubacteriales bacterium (assembly GCA_900316495.1). Taxonomy (GTDB): domain Bacteria; phylum Bacillota; class Clostridia; order Oscillospirales; family Acutalibacteraceae; genus RUG762. The sequence goes on along the minus strand of ONDC01000007.1, from coordinate 8,335 downwards.
TAATTAATAAAAAACCGAAAGGATGTGCAAAACAAATGAGTAAACGCGACAATTTCAGTTCCCTGCGTATCATTCCGGCTCTTCTGAGCGCTTTTCTGGTGATGTCCCTCCTCTTCCCCGCCTCCGTCCTGAGGGTGTCGGCAGCGGAAGCGCCTGCGGCATGGTCAGAGCATGCCGGGAAGCACGTTCCCATGAACCTGCGCATTACACTGCACGGCATTGAGAAAAGGGACGGCTACTCCGTTGTCACTGGCACGGCGCAATGGGACGACGACGACGAAATCACCGAATGCGAATTCAATCCCGCCGTACTGGTAGGAGGAAGCTATGCCAGACCAAAGTGCACCGCGTGGACCTTGGTAAAACGCAGCGGCTCCGCCGGTGAACAGCAGGGCGCTCCTGACGACGTGTTGTACGACGCTGAAAACGGCGTTTGCACCAAAAAATTCGAGCTGATGTTCGTCGATGAAAACGAGGAGATAGAGGTTTCGGAGGAAGGTTCCGGAGAAAGGTACGCCAACGGTGTAAAGATGGGCAGTCAGTTGAAATTCACCATGACGTCTGTCGTCAGTCTGGACGGCTACACCGGCGAATCGCCGGAATGCGACGCGGTGGAATTCACCCTTTCCGAGGACGCTTTCGGCAAGACCTTCCCGGAAAACGGCGGTACGGCTGACGGCGGCGCCTGCAAATGGTGCGGAGAAACGCATGAGGGCTTCTTCGGCAGCATTCTGTGCTTCTTCCATGACGTCTTTTACTTCTTTGCCCACCTCTTCGACTAATCCCAATCAAGCCGCCGGAGGCAGGTGAATCCGTTGTCCGTCGGCTCTTACGCAAGGAGCTGGTGCAGTTGTCCTACGAAGTATCCGTTGTTTTCAAAGAGGACAGTTCATTAAACGCCATACAGATAACGGTCTCTGCTCCGGAACGCTCCCGTCAGGTGGAAGAGCTGATGGCACGGCTTGTTCAAAAAGAACACAGCTATATTGACGTGCCGTCAGACGGCGGAAGAACCGTCAGGCTCAGAACCGACAGCATCATCCGGATCTACAGCCAGAACAGGAAAAACTATATCTCCACTGCGGACGGAATCATACGGACATCCGCCCCGATCAATGAATTATTCACACAGCTTGGCGGCGGCTTTCTGCGAATCTCAAGATTTGAAATCATCAATCTTGACAAGGCGGTGTATTTTGATTTTTCCATTGTCGGCGAACTGAAGATCAAACTGGAGGGCGATCAAATGGTTTTCGCTTCAAGACGCTATATCCCCGTTATACGTGATTACCTGAAAGGCGGCGACGAAACATGAAAAAGCTGTACAGTCGGCTGCTGATAGGTTTTTTCGGAGGAGCCGTCATCGGAAATCTGTTGGTACTGCTCACGTCAGACGCGAACGGGCCGTTCTGCTCAATGGAGCTGCTGAAACGCGTTGGCAGTCCCGCCGCGGCATATGCCGTTCAGACCTTGCTCTCCGCGCTTCTTGGAGCGGTAGGCATGGGCGGCATGTCGCTCTATGAAAAAAACAACCTTTCTCTTTCCTACGCAACCATCCTTCATTTTGCGGTCATCGAAACGGTTTTTCTGCCGGTCGCTCTCTTTTTGGGATGGATAAGACCGTCATGGAAAGAAATCTTCCTGATGGGCGGCGGAATACTGATCGTCTGCGTGCTGATATGGCTATCTCTGTATTTTTACTACAAACGGGAGACTAAAAAGCTCAACAACATCAACCGCTCAAAACGGAAATAGAAGATGAAAACCGGAACCGGACAGGGGGTCACTCTTACGAGCGCCTTCTGCCCGGTTCCGGTTTATCCTGTAACAAGTTTTATAACCCCCGTATGAATTCCCCGCGCCTTTGTCAGTTGCCGGAATGTCAAACGGCTCACACTCCCCCGTTCACGATAGAGGCGTAGACCTCCTCGGGAATCATGGGCGAACATATTTCCCTGAGCAGTTCGGCGTCGATGCTGCCGGATTCCGCGTACTGACTGCCCGCCTTCCGCACAAGCGCCAGTCTGGGAACCGTCACCTCGGCGGCTTCGGGCGCGCTGAACATGGGACTTTCGGGAACCGTCATCACCGTGCTGTCTCCGCAGAACATCAGCCGAAACTGCGCAACGGCAGGCTCGAAATTGTGCCGGCTGTTCGGGAAACCGCAGCCGCAGATCATCATATATCTCAGCCTGCTGAAATCCGCCTGTCCGACATGCTCGTACCGGTCGCCCACCTTCCTCATTGCCATGGACGACAGCGGAAGCGTGCGGTCCATCACCGCCTTCAGCGGAGCGGGCATGCCGTAGCAGTACAGCGGGAAGCTGAGCAGCAGCAGATCGCTGCGGAGAATTTCCTCAAGAATTTCCTTCATGTCGTCGTTGTGCATACAGCTGCCGCCGTTGTGCATACACGCAAAGCAGCCGGTGCAGTATTCCACATGTCTGTCGATCGCGTGGATGATGGTGACCTCCTGCGTCCCGGTTTCATTCATCCCCTCAAGAAATGCATTGGTAATGTGCATCACGTCGCTGTTGTCTCTCTTTGGGCTACCGTTCAAAACAAGTATTTTCATCAGTTTCCTCCTTTTTTCTTCACCGATTCGGTGAAAATCGCGTCCCGGTCAGATTGCCATCCGGCTCGGTCAGAAAAACCATTCTGAACAAGCTCCGGTTCGGCAAATTCCTTCTCACTATACTCCCTGTAATGCAGCTCTGCGTGCCTGTAGACCGCTTTTGCGCTACTGACGTTATTATATTCCGACCGCATGCTTTTGTCAATATGTGTTGTTTGCGACCAAAGGGATTCCTTGTCGAAAGCACATCAAAAAAGCGCTCTCTGTCTCTTTATATTTGTAAAATATCGTCTTAAATTCTATATACGGCATTATATGTCATAATGCTCCTTGTATTTTGAGTATACCGCACAAAAATAGACCTCATGAATTGGAATTGACAATTTGTAATATTTCTGTTATAATTTCCCAATAGCGTCATCGGTTTTTCAGAGCAAATCCGGAAACCATTCTTTTTTAGTATAGGACAATCCAAGGAAATGAAGAATCCGTGCATTCATCGCTTCCGAAAAAATCATTCCAATATTAATGAGTAGGTGCGTATTTTTGAAGAGAAAAGACATGCTTAAGAAAAGGATCCTCGCCGGTGCAGCGGCATTGTCCATGCTGCTCGGCATGGCAGTTCTGCCAAAGGCTCCGACTGTATCCGCCTCAGGTGCGTGGGCAGGCAGCGCTGTCACCTCCGGAGCCAATGCGGCTGTCACGATCACATCCCAGCCCGCCGACGTCACTGCGGAGCCGGCGCAGATTGTCACATTTCTTGTGAAAGCTACCGGAAGCGATCTGAAATACCAGTGGTATGTCAAAAAGGACTATTCCGACAACTGGGTCTTATGGAACGGACACACCACCGCCAAGACCTCCGCTCCCGCCAACGTCACCTGGGACGGTATGCTCGTCCGGTGCGAAATCACCGACGGCAAGGGGAACACTGTCGTTTCAGATGCCGCAAGGGTCAGTATCCAGGCTCCGCTGCAGATCGTGCGCCATCCGATCTCCGTCAGCACAGAGTCGGGTGCGGTCACCGTTTTCACTGTCAAGGCGGTAGGCAGCGGTCTGAAATACCAGTGGTATGTCAAGAAGGACTATTCCAACGACTGGGTCTTATGGAACGGACACACCACCGCCAAAACCTCCGCTCGCGCCAATGTGACATGGGACGGCATGCTCGTCCGGTGTCAGATCTCCGACAGCGAGGGGAAGACCGTCGTTTCGGAGCCGGCCAGGGTCAGAATCACCGGTCCGCTGCAAATTGTCCGCCAGCCCGCCGACACCGTCGCGGTACTGGGAGAGGAAACAACATTTGCGGTCAAGGCAGTAGGCGTGGGTCTGAAATACCAGTGGTACTTCAAAAAGAAGGACGCCGCCTTCTGGACGCTGTGGAAAGGGCATACCTCGGCAGTCACTGCCGCCGTCGCCAACAGAACGTGGGACGGCATGCGGCTGCAGTGCGTCATCACCGACAGCACAAACGCATCCGTGACATCCGAAAGCCTCACCGTCAGTGTGGACGCTCCACTCACCGTCATTACGCAGCCGGAAGACTCGACACTTGACCTCGGCAGCACGGTGACCTTCAAAACCGAGGCAACCGGACTCGACGTCAAATACCGCTGGTACTACAAAAAGGTCGGACAGACGGAATGGAACAAGTGGGACGATCGCACCACTCCCGAGACAACCGCGAGAGTCAACCGCACATGGGAAGGCATGTTGATCAAGTGCGTCGTCACCGGGAACGTCGACCGCACTGTGGAAACGGTTCCCGCCAAAATCACCGTCAACGCTCCGCTGAGCATTACCACGCAGCCGACCGACGTGTGCGTCAAGATACAGACAAGCGCCGACTTCAAGCTGACCGCCTCCGGCATCGGCTTGAAATATCAGTGGTACATAAAAAAAGACGGCGAATCCTCATGGAGCAGATTCGGCGGCAATGCCTCCGAGAGCGTAAGCGGCATTTCGGAAGCATCGTGGCATAATATGAAGGTTAAATGCGTCGTTTCGGACAACGTCGGCAAAAAGGTGACATCGGATGTCATTACTGTCACCATCGACACAACCGGCTATCCGTCTTATCTGGTGAGCCTGCTTGGACGCAACAAGGAGGCCGCCTCGTTTGTGCTGAATTATCCCATCCGGAAGGACAGCTACAAGAATGTGACCTTCAACCTGACGGAATACAAGAACAGCAAGACCGTTCCGCTGTTCATGCAGTGGGACGAACGCTGGGGCTATGACAAATACGGCAAGGGCTGCATAGGCACAAGCGGCTGCGGGCCGACTGCCCTTTCGATGGTGGCAATGTACCTGCTCAACGACACCACTCTCACCCCCCGCAAGCTCGCTCAGTTTGCCATCAAGGAGGGCTACTGCATTCCGGGCAGCGGATCCTCCTGGAGTTTGATGAGCAAAGGCGGGGTCACGCTCGGTATGAAGGTGACTACGGTTTCCAACAACGAGACCGCCATAAAAAAACAGCTTGCAAAAGGTCATCCTATGATCGCCATTATGGGGAAAGGAGACTTCACCATCTATGGTCATTACATTGTGTTCACCGATTATGTCGACGGAAAGATCAAGGTCAATGACTCCAACAGCTATATTAATTCTGAAAACAATGACTCCAACAGCTATATTAATTCTGAAAAGCTGTGGAAATACAGTGACATAAAAGGTCAGATACGCAATCTCTGGGCTTTCAGCAAGCCGTAACATCATTCTCCGCTACCTACATATCTACAAATAAAACCCGCATTGCCTGACGGTCATTTCAACCGTAATGGCAATGCGGGTTATCCTATTTTCGGGTTATCCTCTTTTATTGATTAATAAATTCCGCTACGATTTCCTGCGCCTTCGCCAGCGCCTCGTCCAGCTTGGAAAGATCCTTTGCGCCCGCCATGGCGTTGTCCGGCTTGCCGCCACCGTTGCCGCCAGTGACCTGTGCGACCGCCTTGACGATCTTGCCCGCGTTCGCGCCCTTCGCGAGAGCCTCCTTGCCGACCGCGACGAAAATGGTTCCCTTTTCGCCGTTGACCGATGCGAATACAGCCACACTGTCTGCGCACTTATCGCGCACCTTGTCGCCCATCGTACGCAGCTCGTCCGGCTTCACGCCCTCAAATTTTTTGACGACCAGCTTAGTGTCGCCGACGCAAGCGGCATTCTCTACCAGAGAATCCACCTCGATAGCGGCGAGCTTAGAGGAAAGCTGCTCGATCTGTCTGTCCTTCTCCTTCAGCTGTGCGGTCATGGAAGCGCCCTTGCTGACAAGTTCCGCCGGGTTGTTCAGCTTCATGGCGGCAGCCGTATCGCTGATGGTGGCAAGCGCTTCATTGAGCATGGTGAGAACGTTCGCGCCGGTCACGGCTTCTATTCTTCTCACTCCGGCAGCTACGGAGGATTCGGATCTGATCTTGAAAAGACCCAGCTTCGCGGTGTTGTCCACATGCGTGCCTCCGCAAAGCTCAATGGAGAAATCGTCCGCCGCGCGCACAACGCGTACGACGTCGCCGTACTTCTCCCCGAACAAAGCCATGGCGCCGAGCTGCTTTGCTTCGTCTATCGGCATTTCGACATTGATGACCTCAACCGCGCCGAGAATTTCAGCGTTGACAAGGGCTTCCACTCTGGCAAGCTCCTCGGCTGTCAGTGCCGAGAAATGGGTGAAGTCGAATCTCACCGTGTCGCTGTTGACGAGCTGACCCGCCTGCTCGACGTGTGTGCCGAGCACTTTGCGCAGCGCCGCCTGCAGCAAATGCGCCGCCGTGTGGTTGCGGCGTGTCGCCATTCTGGTTTCGTTATCGTAAGCGACCCTGACGGTATTGCCTACGGAAATCTGTCCTTCCGTCACCTTGCAGGTGTGCAGGAACACGCCGGAAGTATTCTTGGTGGTGTTTTCGACAGTCACATTCACGCCTTCGCCGGAAATGGTTCCGACGTCGCCCACCTGACCGCCGCTCTCGGCGTAGCACACCGTGCTGTCAAGGACGACAATGGCTTCCTCGCCCTCGCTTGCGCTGTCGGTAAGCTCACCGCCGGAGACAATGGCAAGCACCTTCGCATCGCATTCGCTCTCGGTGTAGCCGAGGAATTTGGTCGCCTCCATATCCTTGAAGAGGTCGGCGTCGCCCTTCCACGCTTCTGTGGTGGCATGAACGCCCGCCATCTTGGTCTTTAAGCGGTAATCATTGTAAATCTGGCGGAAGCTGTCCACGTCCACCTTCATGCCCTTGTCGGCTAAAATCTCCACCGTCAGGTCAATCGGGAATCCGTAGGTGTCCTGCAGCTTGAACGCCGCCTCGCCGCTGAGGGTGTCGCCATCGTGATCGGCTACAAAATCCTCTAAAATCTTCATGCCCTGATCGATCGTCTTGGCAAAATTGGCTTCCTCGGTGGCTATGACATTGTGTATAAAATCGCGCTTGTCCTTCAGTTCGGGATAGGCGCTCTCGTTCTCGTGAATCACCGTGTCGCAGACTTCGGTGAGGAACATTCTGTCAATGCCGAGCAATCTTCCGTGACGTGCCGCACGACGGAGAAGTCTGCGCAGCACGTAGCCGCGGCCGTTGTTGGAGGGCATGACGCCGTCGCCGATCATGAAGGTGGTGGAGCGGATGTGGTCGGTGATAACGCGGAGGGAAATGTCGGTCTTGGGATCGTCGCCGTATTTCACACCGGCGATTTCGCTGATATGCTTCATGATATTCTGCACGGTATCGACGAGGAAGAGGTTGTCAACGCCCTGCACCACACAGGCAAGACGCTCCAGACCCATACCGGTGTCGATGTTCGGATGGTCAAGGGGGGTGTAGGTTCCCTTGCCGTCAGAATCGAACTGGGTGAAGACGTTGTTCCAAATTTCCACGTATCGGTCGCAGTCGCAGCCCACGCCACAGGTCTCCTTGCCGCAGCCGTATTCCTCGCCGCGGTCAAAGTAGATTTCGGAACAGGGGCCGCAGGGACCTTCGCCGTGCTCCCAGAAGTTGTCCTCCTTGCCGAGTCTGACGATTCTATCGGGGGAAACACCGACCTCCTCCGTCCAGATCTGGAACGCCTCGTCGTCGTCCTCATAGATGGAGACCCACAGGCAATCCACATCCATCTCGAGCGTCTTGGTCAGGAATTCCCACGCCCACGAGGTTGCCTCGTGCTTGAAGTAATCGCCGAATGAGAAATTACCTAACATTTCAAAGAATGTGCCGTGACGGGCGGTAATGCCCACGCGCTCGATGTCGGGCGTGCGGATGCACTTCTGGCAGGTAGTGACCCGCTTACGGGGAGGCGTGATCTCGCCTGTGAAGTACTTCTTCATCGGCGCCATGCCGGAGTTGATAAGCAATAAGCTGTTGTCATTCTTGGGAATGAGCGAGAAGCTGGGGAGACGCAGATGTCCCTTGCTCTCGAAGAAGGAGAGATATTTTTCTCTCAGTTCGTTAAGTCCTGTCCATTCCATGGTTTTTCGGTCATCCTTTCAAAAAATAAATAGCAGGTTTTCGCAGCGCAAAAAAAGCCCCGTTATCCCTGAAATACAGGGACGACAGAGCCGCGGTACCACCCTTGTTGCCCTATGTTCCGCAGGGAACAACGAGCCAGCTTGATTTGTCAATTAACGCTTGACTCACGTCCGGCTCATCGTCGGAGCGCCTTTCCTTGCGGAAATATCGGGCGGCCGTCATTCCGCATTCACCCGCAAAGCCTTGCAGCCGTGGACTTCGCTCTCTGAGGGGCAGCCTGAATGATTCTTCCCGAATACGC
>ONDC01000129.1 GCA_900316495.1 uncultured Eubacteriales bacterium | reverse complement strand
CGAATTTTTGCCGCGGTCAGAACTTGTTGGGGAGTGCCTTCCCCAAACCCAGCAGAACGAAAGAAACGATCATTTTTTCTCACACGGAGGTGTTTCAAAATGCGAGGACCGTACGACACGCCCAAGCGCAGTCATGTCATCAAAACGCGCCTGGACGATGACGAGTACGAATTCTTTTTACGCAAGTGCCAGGTCTACGGGATGAATCAATCGGAGATGATCCGCACATCTTTGGAGAAGCTTCAGATTTATCCCGTGATCAAATTCTCGCCGGTGAACAAGGAACTCTTATCAAAAGTCGATGAACTGATCACCGAGGGAAAACGCATCGGGAACAATCTCAATCAGATCGCCCGTGCGCTCAATTCGGATTCTTTTGATCCCGGTATCACAACAGATATCCGCCGCGCCCTCGGCGATCTGGCGGAATGGAAATATGAAATCCTGCAGGAGGTGGGACGCGCCATTGGCAACGATCAAACATTTGAGCTCGAAAAACTCGGACCTCGGGGCCGCCGAGCGTTACTTGATCTTTCAGCACAACGAGAGCAGCAACAAGCCGATCCTGGATGCTGACGGCCATCTGATCCCGCGCGAGGATTACCGCATTGATTCTGTTCTCTGCGGCGATGAGGATTTTGCCATCGCCTGCATGAAAACGAATCTCGCATACAACAAAAATCTCTCCCGCGGCGATGTGAAGACTCATCACTACATCATCAGTTTTGATCCGAGAGATGTGGAAGAAAACGGCTTAACGATGGATCGGGCACAAGCGTTGGGCTTGGAATTTTGCAAAAAGCATTTCCCCGGCCACCAGGCTTTGGTCTGCACACACCCCGACGGTCACAACAAAAGCGGCAACATCCATGTGCATATCGTTATCAACAGTCTGCGTATCGAGCGCGTTCCGATGATGCCGTACATGGATAAAGCCTGCGACACGCTTCCCGGTATGAAGCACCGATGCACCGCAGCCGCGCTCCGTTATTTGCGTGCGGAAGTGATGGAGATGTGTCAGCGTGAGGGGCTGTATCAGATCGATCTGCTGAACGGCAGCAAGAACAGGATCACGGAACGCGAGTACTGGGCTCAGAAGCAGGGACAGAAAAAGCTCGACGAAGAAAACGCCGAGCGGATTGCGAACGGTGAAGAACCAAAGCAAACGAAGTTTGAAACAGATAAAGAAATTCTGCGAAAACAGATCCGCGCTGCACTCAAAAAATCCAAAACGCTGGATGAGTTTTTCGATTTTCTGCTGGAGGATTACGGTGTTGCGGTAAAAGAGAGCCGCGGCCGTTTCAGTTATCTGACGCCGGAACGCACAAAGCCGATCACGTCCCGCAAGCTGGGTGACGATTTTTCCAAAGAAGCGATCCTCGCCGCATTGGAGAATCATGCAAAACAAATCATTCCTTCCGTCCATCAGAGGCCGGACATTTCTGTCACGCCCGCGATGAAACCCGAGATTGAAAAGCTGATCGATCTGGAAGCAAAACGCGCCGAAGGAAAAGGCGAAGGTTACATCCATTGGGGCAAGACCTTCAATCTGAAAACGATGGCCAAAACACTGATCTATTTGCAGGAAAACGGTCTGACCGATCTGGACGCGCTCGACGCCGCATTAGAGGACGCGCATAAAAAAGTTTCTACTTCTCGCACCGATATAAAAGCGATTGAGCAAACCCTGAAGGAAAAGAAGGAACTACAGCGGCAGGTTTTGAATGCCCGCGCGGGAAAGGATCTGCACGCGGAGTACCTAAAGCTGCCGAAGAAAAAGCGGGAGAAGTTTTACGAGGAAAACCGCCCGGCGCTGATGCTCTACGATGCGGCCATGCGGTATTTCAAAGAAAACGGGGTCAAAACGATTCCTACTGTCAAGCGAATCCAGGACGAGATCGAAGATCTGACTTCTGCCAAAAACGCCGGATACACTGAATACCGCGATAGCCAGAAGCGCGAAAAGGAGCTGCAGACCGTCAAGGGCAATATTGAAACAATACTCCGACAGCAGGAGCCGGAGGTCGGGCAGGGGCGCAAAAAGGACGAGCAGGAAATATAGCCCCTGCGTCACGATTTAGGCCGTGAAGAACGCAGCGATCATGCGGCTTTCCCAATGCGATTCTGACGGGGCTATATGATTTGACCTGCACCCCGGTTTTCCGGGTTTTAGAGCGTGACAGATTTATGCCTGGCAGCGTCACGGCTGTTAGCTTTTAGAGCATGAGAAACATAGATGTCATGCGGCTTTCAGATCACGTTTTTCACAAAGGAATACGATTTCACGTCTGCCCCCGATTTCGGGTTTCTAAACACTAACAAAGATCCGGCAGTTTGCTGCCGCTGCGAAAATGAAATTTGAGCCAAAACGGAAAATCTTCAGATTTTTCCGATCAAGGGATTGGGGAACATTCATCCCCCAACGAGAGGGCCGAGGGAAGCAAAACTCATTTTGGAGTTTTCGTATTCCATAGGCGTATCTTGCTTTAGAAATGTCGCTGAAAGGAAAAATGAAAAAATGGATAATGAACACATGAACGATTTTGATGATGAAGAATTTGACCTTGATTCCGACGAAGCCGAATATCTGGAGATGATCGAAGCATGGGAAGATGACGAGGATGACGGAGAGGAGAGCATACCGGAACTGTATTTCAGCCGTCCCGATCCTTACGCAAAACGTGATCCTCTTCCTGACGGTCAACGCTGCCGCAACTACCGCGTTGACGCGGATGGTCACATCGTCGTTAATAATCCGAGCGCATGGTGGATTCCGGAAATGAAGATCATAGAGGAGATTGACGGAACGATCTATACCGTCACCGGCAGCTATGAGGGAACGGAGATGCTGGATCAAAAACTGTCCCGGATCGTGCTGCATAATTTGGAGGATTTCTGATGACAAACGAAGAAAGTTATGTTAGCATGAAGCCATCCGATCCTGTACAGACAGTTGCCTACGAAAAGGAGGAAACAGAATTGTCAAGGGCAACTGATAAAATCACCGCATTATACTGCCGCCTCTCAAACGAGGACTCCCTGGATGGCGAGTCGAACTCCATAAGCAATCAGCGCCGCATCCTCAGCGACTATGCGCGAGACAGAAAATTCCCGAACCCCGTTTTCTTCATCGACGACGGATACAGCGGAACGGATTTTGATCGTCCCGGCTTTCAGGAAATGCTTGATGAAATCGAAGCGGATCATGTAGCCGTCGTGCTGACGAAAGACCTTTCGCGCCTTGGGCGAAACTCCACGATGACGGGTATGTTCATTAACATCACCTTTGCCAAGCACAACGTTCGCTACATTGCGATCAACGACAATTTCGATACGCTTAATCAAAACAGTGTGGACAATGACTTCGCCGGAATTCGCATGTGGTTCAACGAGTTCTATGCCCGCGATACCAGCCGGAAGGTTCGGGCTGTCGTCAAGGCCAAGGGAGAGCGTGGGGAACCGCTGACGACCTTTATCCCATTTGGCTACATCAAAGATCCGAACGATCCGAAAAAATGGATCGTGGACGAGGACGCCGCGAAGGTTATCAAACGTATCTTCGCTCTCTGCATGGAAGGCCGAGGCCCGACGCAGATCGCAAATCTGCTCACAGAGGAAAAAGTGCTGAACATCACTTCCTACTATTTGCAGGAAGGACGCAATGCGAATCATCCGAAGCCAGCTGACCCTTACCATTGGGAATCCAGAAGCATCTCGGATATTCTTGCCCGCCGCGAGTACACCGGCTGCACTGTTAACTTCAAGACGTATTCCAATTCCATCTGGGACAAGACGACCCGCAAGAATCCGGTAGAGAACCAGGCGATCTTCTACAACACGCACCCGGCCATCATCGACATGGACACCTTTGACAAGGTGCAAGAGCTCCGGGAGCAGCGGCATCGCAGAACGAAATCCGGTAATACGCATATGTTCTCGGGCATTGTTTTCTGCGCGGACTGCAAGGGCAAGATGTATTTCAGCGGCTCTCACGATGATCCGAACAAATGGAATTACACCTGCTCGAACTCTCGCGGCAGCAATTCTCCTTGCACTGCCCATTTCATCCGCGCAATCGTGTTGGAACGCTTGGTCTGGAATTACACGCAGAGGGTCATTGAGCTTGTGCTCCGCTATGAAGCCCATTTCCGGGCGATCATGGAGGAGAAAATGCAGACGGAGAGTAAAGCGATCCTTAAGGTCAAGCGGAAGCAGCTTGAAAAAGCGGAGAAGCGCATTCAGGAGCTTGACCGTCTGTTCGTGAGAACCTACGAGGATAATGTGGCCGGGAAGCTGAGCGACGAGCGTTTTGCAGCGATGAGCCACGGCTATGAGGAAGAACAGCAGGGCTTGAAGGAAGCGGCAGATGTTCTCCGACAGGAGATTGAAGTACAGGAACAGCAAAACCAGAATTTAGACCTGTTCATTGAGCGTATTCAGAAGTATACGGCTTTGGAGGAGCTGACGCCCTATGTTGCGCACGAGCTCATCAAGGCGATCTATGTGGGAGCGCCGGACAAAAGCAGCGGCAAGCGCCGCCAGAGCATCTATATTCAGTACGATCTGATCGGTTTTATCCCGCTTGATGAACTGATGAAACAGGAAACGGCATGACAAATGCCATGCCGTCCCTGCAAATGACGATAAAACTATCTTACGGGTGGAGGCCCTTGCCCCTCCCGTTGTCGGTCATGCTGCCGGGTAAGGTCTGCGCGGGGAGGGCGGTTCTCGTCGTAGGGGCGATTCGTGAATCGCCCCCTACGGAGATGGGCATACCGGGGTGCGGGACGTACAGCGGGACGTCGAGGACGCCGTCCCCTACGGGGTGGTGCGAAATATCAGGCGCGGTGCGGAAACCGCGGGAGGGGCAAGCCCCTCCCCTACG
>ONDC01000044.1 GCA_900316495.1 uncultured Eubacteriales bacterium | reverse complement strand
GAAACCGTGGTCAATTCCGCCTGTATGTATAACGGTATGCTCTTTATCGGCGGCAAGAGCAGCGGTCTCTCCGTGGTCGATAAAAATGGTGTGGTTGATAAGCTCCCCTTGACGTCCGCAGTAACTGCTTCCGGCAAATCCATCGGAGCGGGCGATCTTATTGAAATGCTCAGTGGAACCAGAATCAGGTCAATTGTGCGCGACAGCAGTAACCGTCTTTGGATCTCCACATTTGGTGAAAACGCTCTGCTTAGATATGAGAATGGTGCGGTCGTGAGATTTTCTTCCGAGGACGGACTTCCCTCAGACCGTGTCAGAACCGTTATCGAGATGAAGAACGGAAAATTTGCCGCGGCATGCACCGGCGGCGTGGCGATTATTGAAGGCGATAAGGTTGTGGACGTTTACGGTGAGGAAAACGGCATTGGCAACACGGAGATACTGACTGTCGCCGAGGGACTGTCCGATGACATTATTGCTGGCACGGACGGCGGCGGCATTTATGCGATTAAGAACGGTATTTCCGTTCATATCGGGCTGGATTCAGGGCTTTCCTCTGAGGTAGTCATGAGAATCAAGAAGGATATATCAAAGGATATTTATTGGATTATTACCAGTAATTCTATTGGTTACCTTAACCAGGATTATCAAGTTACTACAGTAGAACAATTCCCTTATTCCAATAACTTTGACGTCTATCAAAACAGCAAGGGTGAGCTGTGGGTACTCAGCAGCAATGGTATTTACGTAATTTCTTCTGATGAAATGATCGAAAACGGGGAAATCAATCCGGTGTATTACGGCAGAGACAACGGCCTTTCCTGCATTGCCACCGCGAATGCCTACAGCGATCTGACGGAGTCCGGAGATCTGTATATTGCCGGAACCACCGGCGTTGCCAAGGTCAACATCGAGAAGCCCTTTGAGAACCTCAGCGCAGTCAAGCTGTCTGTTCCCTGTGTCGAGGCAGACGGTCAGCAGATTTTCTTTGATCAATCCGGCAAAGTCACGATTCCTGCCTCCACCAAGAAGCTCACCATTTACGGATATGCCTTCAATTATTCACTGGTCAATCCCGACATTTCCTATCGTCTGGAGGGCTTCGACAGCAAGGAAACAACCGTAAAACGCAGCGAACTCGTTCCGATCGACTATACCAACCTCAGCGGCGGTGAATACAAATTTGTCATGCGCATCGGTGATTCAGAGGATGCAGAGGAAGTAACCATGCAGATCGTCAAAGTGAAGGCGATGTACGAATTGACGTGGTTCAGAATCGCCTGCGCTGGCATGGGACTTTTGTTCCTCCTGGTGGCGGTGATGGCTTATAACCGCAGTAAGACCAGGAAATTCCTCAAGAAGGAGAAGGAGCAAAAGCAGCTTATCCGTGAGATCGTCGAGGCATTTGCCAAGGTCATTGATATGAAGGATAAGTATACCAATGGTCATTCCTCTCGTGTGGCGGAATACACCGTCATGCTCGCCAAGGAACTGGGTTATGACGATGATACCGTCGAGAAATTCTACAATATCGCGCTGTTGCACGACATCGGCAAGGTGGGTATTCCTCCTGAGGTACTCAATAAGCCCGGCAAGCTGACCGATGAGGAATTCAAAACCATCAAGTCACACGCCGCTCTCGGATATGACACGCTCAAGGGCATCAGCATCATGCCGGAGCTTGCCATTGGTGCAGGCTCTCATCACGAGCGCCCCGACGGAAGAGGTTATCCGAAGGGACTCAAAGGCGACGAGATTCCGCGTGTGGCGCAGATCATTGCGGTTGCCGATACATTCGACGCCATGTATTCCAACCGTCCCTACCGCAAGCGTATGAATTTTGAGAAGGCCGTTTCCATCATTAAGGAGGTTCGCGGCACCCAACTGCAGAGCGACGTCGTTGACGCATTTCTTCGTCTGGTGGACAAGGGAAAGTTCCGCGCTCCCGACGATTTTGGCGGCGGTACCACGGAGGATATCAACAACATTCACAAGAAGCAGAAGGAAGAGGAAAAGAACAGCGAAAGCAAATAATAGCTTTCAGTGAGATGGTTAAAAGGGTACGTTTGTATCCGGTGACATTAGCAGACAGACGGGCAATGCAAGAGATCGCCCGTCTGTCTTTGATTTTTAGTGACTTTGTAATTTTTCACGGAAAAGTAAAACAACCGTGTTGCGTTTAGTTTGAAAGAAATTAAGGAATCAGACAAAATACACAGGAATTATCGGTCATATCCAGCTGCTTTATTGGTATATGACCGACTTTTTTGTCAGCTCCAATATTTTCTTGACACGGAAGGAAAGCCGTGCTATAATTACCTATATTTCTTATAGGTTTAATATGATATATGAGGAAAGGAGAATGAAATTGTGTGCGAATTGTTTGGATTATGCTCGCAAAGGGCAAAGAACATTAAGCCGTATCTCAGGGAATTTTTCAGCCACAGCGTCCGGCATCCCAACGGCTGGGGACTGGCGGTGTTTGACAGCGGCGGGGTGAAGGTACGCACCGAAACGGCGTCCGCGTCGGAAAGCACGTTGCTGCCGGACATTCTGGATGCACTCCCCGAAAGCCGTCTGCTGCTTGCCCATATACGGAGAGCCACCATCGGAGGGGTCAAGCCGGAAAACTGTCATCCTTTTGTTCGCACCGACGTCAGCGGACGCACATGGACGCTCATGCATAACGGCACGGTTTTCAGCGGAACGGAATTGCAGCCCTTTCGGAGCCTTCAGAAGGGCGACACGGATAGCGAACGAATTCTGCTGTTCCTCATGGAACTGCTGCGTGAGAAAACCGCGGAAAGCGGACGTCCGCTGAACCGGACACAGCGCTTTGAAGCCGTCGAATATCTGACGCGGGAGCTTTCCTACCGCAACAAGCTCAATCTGATGATCTTCGACGGCGAAAGGCTATATGTTCACATGAACATGCGCGGCACGCTGTTCGTCCATCAGGAGACGGAATCCGCCATGTTTTCCACCACGCCGCTCACCCCGTCCGGCTGGGAAGAGCTGCCGCTCAACACGCTTCTGGCGTATGAGGACGGGCGGCTGGTACAAACCGGCAGGAGCCACTGCAATGAATATCTTGACGTTATGGGACGTATCACGCTGGACTATAACCTGTGATGCGCTGAAAAAAGGAGCAATCAATATGGCAAACAATCATCAGGAGCCTGTGTCCGCGACAGCGCTTGACGAAGCGTTGTATGAAAAATATATCCGTCCCACACAGCGACCGAGAAGCTCGCTGGTCGGGGTGGAATTCGAACTGCCGGTGGTGAATCTGAGCGGTCAGGCGGTCAGCTTCCGCACGGTGCATGAAATGACGGAGGAATTTGTCCGCCGGTTCCCATTTGACACGCTGCACAGGGATGACGAGGGAGAAATCTATTCCGCCGTGCGTTCCGGAAACGGCGATACGCTTTCGTATGACTGCAGCTACAACACGCTGGAGCTTTCCTTCGGAACGGAAGGGGATATGCATACGATTGAAGACCGTTTCCGCGCCTATTATACCGTCATTCAGTCCATGCTGCAACAATCCGGACACAGCCTGACCGGTATGGGAATCAATCCTCATTACCGCGTCAACCTCAACGAGTCGGTTCCCAACGGAAGATACCGTATGTTGCTGCACCACCTCAAATCCTACCGCAGGTACGGTCATTCCATTCCGTTTCATCATCACCCGAATTTCGGGCTGTTTTCGTGCGCGTCGCAGGTGCAGCTTGATGTGGACGAGAAGACGCTGCCGGAGGTGCTGAATACCTTTACAAAGCTGGAGCCGTTGAAATCGCTGCTTTTTGCCAATTCTCCGTGAGGCAGGCGGAACGAGGTTCTTTGCGGCAGGGATTATTTCTGGAAAAACAGCCTGCACGGACTCAACCGTCATAATGTGGATATGTATTCTATCGATTTTTCATCGTCTGACGAAATTCTCTCCTATATCAAATCCATGAGCATCTACTGCGTGGAAAGGGGAGAGAAGTACATCAATTTCCGTCCGACGCTGCTGGAGGATTATTTTTCGGCTGATAGCGTCGAGGGCGAATATTTTTCGGAAGGCGGATACCGTTCCATCCGGTTTGAGCCGTCGATAGAGGATTTAAAATATCTCCGCTCCTTCAAATTTGAGGATCTGACCTACCGCGGCACGGTGGAATTCCGGAGTGTCTGTACCCAGCCGGTGCGGGACATCATGGCGTCCGCCGCCTTTCACGCCGGACTGATGGAAAAGCTGCCCGCGCTCACCGATCTTCTCGACGGGGACAGGGTGTTGTATCACAGGGGCTATAACGCTTCCGAGCTTCGCTGTCTGCTCAACCGGCGGGAATTTCCTCATTTTCTCAGGAAATCCGAAATCACCGCGCTGGCATTAAACGTGCTGGACATTGCCTCGGACGGTCTGCGCGCGCGCGGACTGCATGAGGAGGGCTATCTTGCGCCGCTTTACCAAAGGGCGGAAACCCTCACGTCTCCCGCGCTGCGTATGGCGGAAGAGCTGGAAAACGGCAGACCGCTCGGAGAACTGATTGCCGATTATGCCGCGCTGTCATAAGGGAAAGGAAAAGGAGAAGCACATGACATTGGATTATACAGACCCCCGCGTCAGGGATTGCCTGTTGGCGGGAAAGACCGGAAAAATCGGACTGGAACGGGAAACGCTGCGCGTCGATGAAAACGGAAGGCTTGCGCAGACGCCGCACCCCCTCGGCGACAGCCAGACGTTTACACGCGACTTCTGCGAGAATCAGGTGGAGATCGTCACGCCGCCGTCGGACAGTGCCGAAGAAGCGGCGGCGCTGCTGTACCGGTATCATCTGAAGGCGGCGGAAAAGCTGCGTTCTCTCGGCAGCGGAAGGGAATATCTCTGGCCGTTCTCCAATCCTCCCGCTATCAGCGGCGAGGAAGAAATCCCCATCGCGCAGTTCCACGGGAGCAGCGGCTTCAAAACCTCCTACCGCGAATACCTTGCGCGCAAATACGGCAAGCGGAAAATGCTGTTTTGCGGGATTCATCTGAATTATTCCTTCGATGAGGAGCTGCTGCGAGCCGCGTTTTCACAGAGCGGCGGGTTGTCGTGGCGCGAATACAGGAATCATGTGTATCTGTCCCTCGCAAAGAAGCTGGCTGCCTTCGGCTGGCTGATCACCTATCTGACCGCCGCCAGTCCGGTGGCGGATCCCTCGTTTTTCACGGAACCTTCCCACGCTGCGCGCTATTCCTCGGCTCGCTGCGGGGCGCTTGGCTACTGGAACCAGTTTGTTCCCACATTCGATTATTCCTCCCTTGATGGCTACACCGAAAGCATTCTGCGGTATATCCGAAATGAGCAGATAGTGTCTCCCTCCGAGCTGTATTATCCCATCCGTCTCAAGCCGAAGGGGGAAAACCGTCTGGATCATTTGCGGGAAAACGGAGTCAATCACATCGAGCTGCGTATGCTGGACGTAAATCCCCTGACCCCCGCCGGAATATTTAAAGAGGATATTGCCTTCATTCAGCTCTTTATTCTGTATCTGACGTCCCTGCCGGATGAGGAATTCGACGAAGCCGCGCAGATTGTAGCGGCGGAGCATTTCAAAAGTGCCGCTTTATATGATGTGGACGGAGAAAGCGTCAGCATGACGACTCCCGCCGGAGAGATTCCGCTTCGTCAGGAGGCTCTCCGCATTCTGGAGGATATGGCTGCCTTTTACGCCGGCATGAAGGCAGACAACGACGTTTCCGCCGTGCTGTCCTTTCAGAAAAGCAAGTTGACCGACAGGCATAACAGCTACGCCTTCCGTGTCCGCGAGAGGTTCGGCGTGGATTATACCGCGAAGGGGCTTGCGCTGGCAAGGCGTTACGCGCAGACGGAGGGAGCGGATTAATTGGCAAGGGTCATTGTGGGAATGTCAGGCGGCGTGGACAGTGCCGTGACCGCGCTTTTGCTGAAGGAAGCGGGCTATGAGGTCATCGGCGTGACGCTGCGGACATGGGAAAGCGACGACGGGGAACAGAGCCGCTGCTGCGAGATCGACGACGCGCGCGACACGGCGCGTCAGCTTGGCATTGAATACCACGCCTTCAACTGCCTGTCGGATTTCCGCCGTCATGTGGTTTCTCCCTTTGTGGAAGCCTATCTTCACGGACGCACGCCGAATCCCTGTGTGAACTGCAACCGGTTTGTCAAATGGGAGCGGATGATGTATTATGCGAATATCCTTCAGGCGGATGGCATTGCCACGGGACATTATGCGACCGTGGTGAAGCGTGACAACGGCAGATTCACCGTGCGGCAGTCCCCGTCCGCGTCGAAGGATCAGTCCTATATGCTGTGGCAGCTCACACAGGAGCAGCTTTCCCGCACCCTCATGCCGCTCGGAAGCTTCACAAAGGACGAGGTTCGCCGCATAGCGCGGGAGGCGGGGCTGAACGTGGCGGAAAAAAGGGATTCGCAGGAAATCTGCTTTGTGCCGGACGGCGATTACGCGGACTTTATCGAAGCAAACGCGGCGGATTCGGTCTCCCGCGAAGGGAATTTTGTGGACGAACGGGGAAATATCCTCGGCAGGCACAAAGGGGTGATTCAATACACCGTCGGTCAGCGGAAGGGTCTGGGAATCGCCCTCGGAGAGCCGGTCTTTGTCTGCGAAATCCGGACGGATTCCAATGAGGTCGTGCTGGGAAACGCGGCGTCACTGCTGCGGAAGGGCATGCTGTGCCGCAACGTCAATTGGATGGGAATAGCGGCGCCATGGCGAATATCACGGAAAGCGACGGCGATATAATCCGCGTTACGTTTGAACAGCCGGTTCGCGCGCCCGCTCCCGGACAGTCCGCCGTCTTTTACGACGCAGAAGGCTGCGTGCTGGGCGGCGGCGAGATTTCAGCATCCTTTTAGCGTCATATGTTTTTTCGTGTGGCATCTGCTTTTTTTCAAACAAAATCCCCCGTCTGGCGCATTTTTTTGTAGCAACCCGGGCGGGGAATTTTGATTATTTTTAATGAATTATTCGGCAGGATCATCATATCGCTCCTGTACTGATTGTCCCCGTCCGGACAGCAGCCATGTGCCTGTTTGCCAAGAGAAAGAAGCGGTATCAGTTTGACAGATAAAGTTATAATGCGGGTCTGACGGCGCGGTTTTTCCCTATGTGGGTTGTATCGTTTTTTGAAGAGGGCGACGTTTCTTCCGACTTTCTGATAAAAACGATCAGCCCTTCTATCGCGTCCACCACCTGCGCGGGGGCGGCATTTTCCGGAGGATAAACGCCGTGCAAGGCTTCTATGTCAAAGAACCAGCCATTGAGATCGTCGCTCACATCGTCAAATTCCACTCCGTTCAGCACGACAATGTGAATCTTCTTCTTATAATGCTGCACGAAAAAGAATTTCTTGCGGACATAGGGCTTTTCCGTCGTCATCAGCTATACGGAAATTTCCTGAATGCATCAAAAATTCCCTTTTCACAGCCGCCTTCTCGCAAGGATGAGGATTTATCTCAGGCTCTTTAAATATTCTTTATGCTCATCCGTTACCCTATAGCTTTCTACTGCTTTTTGAATAGCCTTTTTGTGTACCCATTCGTCCAGCCTGCGGTTTTCAATGTATTGAACGCTTTCGTTGTATCTTTTCGCAAGAGCAGTCGCAAAAAACCACGCGATCATCATTTTCAGATAGTACTCCTCGCCCTTTTTGCAGGCGACAAGCTCAAGATATTCCTCCTTGAAATCCTCGCCGAGATATTCATTCATTAGCATACGAATTCCGAATCTCGCAGTGTAAATATGCTGCGAAGAGATCCACTTTTTTATATAGGGCAAAAGCTTTTGATGATTTTTTTTAAATGATTTTGGGCTTGCCTGATCCGACACCGGCCAGCAATCAATATAAGGAAGGAATGCTTCCACCGCATTAACGCAATCGTCAAAATCCTTAATCAGCGCCACTACAAAAAAATGAATCAAATTCTCTTCGTAGTATTTGTGAGGAAGGTCGCTTAAAAACTCATCTCTGTACTCGCTTTCAAAAACCTCTTTGGCAATCCTCCTCATCTGCGGAGTTCTGACGCCTACAATTGTTTCGGGCGGTATGTCGGGAACCAGCCTTGCCTGGAATTTTTTATATTCATCGTCTTTTTCTTCAATCAGTTTGTCATATAAAGTCATTTCATTTTCCTCCTGCACACAATAATGTTCCGCCGTTTATTATAAAGACGAAGTATGAACATTTCTACCGATAAATACAGCCGGAATGCCACGTCCTTGTGAGTCTTTTCCGATCCGTTGAAGTGTAGGCATGATTCATTTTGAATCCGACCGCCACAATCATCTGAAGGCTGTTAAGCTCCAACTCACGGACAATCCTGCAATTTACCTCATCAGGCAATGAGGCGGGCACTTTATAATAACATCATACCATTTTCAATAGGAGTTTCCAACACCTTCATTTTTTTTAAAAAAGGCGGGATAAAATTTAAAAAAATGCTTGACTTTTGCTCTTTTTTGTTGTATAGTAATTAAGCGCTGTTCGGACACTGTGTTCTTACGGCGAAAAAGGTGAATATGTTATATGGAGAAGTCGCGTAGCTGGTCGAGCGCGCACGATTGGAAATCGTGTAATCGTTAAAAGCGGTTCGAGGGTTCGAATCCCTCCTTCTCCGCCAAAGTGAAAATCCTGTCGTCGCAAGACGATGGGATTTTTTTAATTGGTGCGCTCGGCATGGGCAACGACTTGGCGGTGAAAGTCCGCTACAGACTTGGCAGTAGGCACTGCTAGCCGAAGGCAAGGGTGACCGTCGTGGGGCGGAATCTGAAGGAAGCCGGATATAGAGGTTTAAAAGTACCGCTATGGGCAAAACCTCGGTTTGACGAACAGAAGCTGCATATAAGGCGTCGTAAAGTGGACAAGTTTGCAATCCAAAACGAAGTCCGATATTGCCCGAGCTTTGCGGCGTAAATGCAGCAGATATATGAGGTGAAGGTCGTTGCTCTTACCCGGGGAGGTCTTACAGGTGCAGATGAGTAAGCAATATCGGAAAGTCTGCATAGTATCAACGAACTGTGAGAAGTCAGCAGAAGCCATCGTACGGAAAAATGAATTCTGGAAGGGCTGAACAATCATAAGTCTCAAGTAAATGAAAGAAGGAGGTCGGTATGATGAAAACAGAATACGCCAAGGAAGGCGGCTGCCTGCAAAGGGATAATGTGGAACATGAAGAGTATGCAGGAGCGCACAGTGCCGACAGTTGGAAGCAGAAGAAAGAGACGGTGGAGTAAGGAAATCAGGAATCTCCACGGTAATAGACCGAATCATACAACCTGCCTTGACAGACGGCAAAAGCTGGACGAGATGATGACAGACGTAGATGAGGAAAAGTAAAAGGGACAGATGGGCACTCGCCTGAAATGCCCATCTGTCCGCAAATCCTACTAAAATACAAATTCGCAGTGGTGGAGCGACAACAAGACCGGTGCGGTACAGTTACCTTTCAGAAGACGGAGTACGACAACGGAAAGATCGTGGAAAAATTTGTCTATAAGGTTGAGGACGACAAATTCGAGAGGTTTTTTGAATAACCGATTGGGCGTAAGCGACAAATCGAATGCGCTTGATATTCATGACGGCTGATCAAAAAAGTACACCCTCCTATCTGGAAAAAAGCCCATTTTGGGGGATTTTACGTATTGGAAAACAGACGGGTGGAAATGCTTTTCTCTTAAAAGAAAACAAAAATGATCGAAAAAACGTGTAAAAAGTTTGTTAATTCAGCCTATGTTATTTTTTGCGGGAAAATGTTATAATGGTAACGTAAATGTGTATGGGGGAAAGAGCCCTAAAAAAACGGTCGAGGTGATCTAAAAAAATGCTGAACATAGGCGATACTGTGGTTTTCGGAACGGAAGGAATATTCACGATTGAAGGAACGACGCAGAAGGTAATCTGCGGAAAAAAGACCGATTACTATGTACTCCGGTCTACAAGCAAGGACAATTCTATGGTGTATCTGCCCATGAATAACCAGATGCTCTTGGAAAAGGCAAAGCCTTTGGTGACGAAGGAAGAGATCGGCCGACTCATTGAAAATATCCCCAATTCGGAGGATTATTGGGTGGACGATCATAAACAGCGTAAGGAAAAATTCAACAGGATCCTGCAGAGCGGAGACCGCCAGGACATTATGGCTCTCGCGGGAACCATTCACAACAAGCAAAAGGCTCAGCTTGCCGTACACAAGAAGCTCAATGCGTCCGACGAGCGGATCCTGCGTGAAGCCGAGCGCATCATCAGTCTGGAATTTGCGTTTGTGCTGAACATCGCGCCCGACGAGGTCAAGGATTACATAAAGAAGCGCATGAGTGTTTCGGCTTGATGCCGTTTTACAGAGAAAAAACGAATGCCGCACCGGCTGTCTGAAAAAAGATGGCGGTGCGGCATTTTGCGTTATTGTCAGTTCATGGCTCTGTCAGGAGAGAAAAGCGATGCCACTTCTCTGCTGAGTCCTGCGTTTTCCTTTTCTGTCAGATCGGGGTCTTTGGCAAGAATCTGCTTGGCAGCCTCCTGCGCCGCGGTAAAAAGGTGCATGTCGGTCATCATATCGGCGATTTTCATGTCGGGAAGGCCGTGCTGACGCGAACCGAAGAAGTCGCCGGGACCACGCTGCTTCAAGTCCTCATTGGCAATGACGAAGCCGTCATTGGTGCTGCACATGATTCTGAGACGCGAGACAGCCGCGTCGTTCGTCGCGTCGCTGATGAGTATGCAGTAGGATTGCACGTTTCCACGTCCCACACGTCCTCGCAGCTGATGGAGCTGCGAGAGTCCGAAGCGCTCCGCGTTTTCGACGATCATGATCACCGCGTTCGGCACATTCACGCCTACTTCTACCACAGTGGTTGAAACCAGCACGTCCAGCCCGCCTGACGCGAACGCCTGCATGACGCGTTCCTTCTCCGTCCCCTTCATGCGCCCGTGGAGCAGTCCGACACGGCATCCGCTCAGGTAGCCCTCGGTCAGGCTTTCGGCATAGCTCTGCGCCGCCTTCATTTCTCCGCTGTTCTCGCCCTCCTCAACCAGCGGACAGATAACATAGCCCTGATAACCGTCGGCGACGTGCTTTTTGACGAAATTGTAGGCGCGCTCCCGCTTGCCGCCGTCCACGAAATAGGTGCTGATGGGAATGCGTCCCTTTGGCATTTCATCCAGTACCGAAATATCGAGGTCGCCGTAAATGATCAGCGCGAGGGTGCGGGGGATAGGGGTCGCTGACATGACCAGCACATGCGGGTTCTTGCCCTTTGCGGCAAGCGCGCCGCGCTGATTGACTCCGAAGCGGTGCTGCTCGTCGGTGATCACAAGCCCCAGTGAGGCAAATTCCACGCCATCTGAAATGAGCGCGTGAGTGCCGATCAGCACGTCGATCATTCCCAAGGCAGTAAGCTCCCGGATATGGCGTTTCTGCGCCGCCGTCATGGAGCCGGTGAGAAGACCGACGCGGATGCCGCACGGCTCTGACAGCTTCTCAAAGGATTGGAAATGCTGTTCCGCCAGGATTTCCGTCGGCGCCATAAGCGCCGATTGGATGCCGTTTTTGGCGGCAGTGTGACAGATGGCGGCGGCAACCGCCGTCTTGCCTGATCCGACGTCTCCCTGCAGCAGCCGTGACATGGGCTGTCCGTCCGAAGACATGTCCCTGATTGCGTCGGCGGCGGCGCGTCTTTGGGCATTGGTCGGTTCAAACGGCAGCAAACGCCAGAATTCTTCCGTGTGATCCTCTGTGATCCGGAGTCCGGCAGTCCCGCGCTTGCGTCCCTTCAGTCGGAGCAGACCCAATTGCAGGATCAGCAGCTCTTCAAACACCAGCCTGTCGCGCGCGGTTGCCAGCGTCTCGTTGTCATCCGGAAAATGAATCTGCTTCAGTGCGTATCGAATGTGGCAGAGCTGATACTTGGTCCGTACAGCTTCCGGCAGCGGATCGGCAAGCTCCTCCGGAAGCTCTTCAAGCGCCTGCTCCACGACCTTGCCGATCTGCCGGGAAGGGAGTCCCTCGGTGGCGCGATAGACCGGCACGATCCGGCTGCAGTCTTCCGCATCGAATTCCGGAGAGGTCATTTCCGCGCCGTTCGATCCGACAAAGAGCTTGCCGCGAAAGATGTATTGGCTGCCCTGCACCAGCATTTTGGGAATGTAGGAATTATTGAAGAATGTGACCCGGAAGCCCCTGCCCTCTTCATCGACAGCGCGCGCGGAATACAGCATCCGGTTTCCTCGCAGCCTGACCGAACGCACCTGCGAGGAAACTGTGGCGCGAATGCAGCAGATCTCTCCGCTCTCGGCGTTTGCCCTTGCCTCGTCCACCGAAACACAATGGCTCCAATCCTCATATTCCCTCGGATAATACCGCAAAAGGGCGTCGGAAGAACCGACGCCCAGTTTTTCAAATAGCTGCGCGCGCTTCTCGCCGACGCCCTTGTAAAATTTCAGAGGTTTGGATTCAATTTGGTTCAAATTCAAATCCTTGTTGTCGTTCATTGAATTACCCTGTTATTCAACGGAGAGAATGTAGTAGTAGACAGGCTGACCGCCGTTGACCAGCGTGACCTCGACATTCTTGGCGATCTTGGTCTCGATGAACTTGCGGGTCTCCTCCGCCTCGTCGTCGGTGACGTCTTCGCCGTAGATGAGGGTGATGAAGGAGGAATTCTTGGTGACCATCTGCTTGGCCAGCTTGACGATGGCCTTGCTGCGGCTCTTCTCCGTGAAGGTGAGCTTGCCGTTGATCAGACCCAGCAGCTCGCCCTCCTTGATCTTTTTGTCGTTGAATTCGGAGTTTCTGGCGGCGTAGGTGATCTGACCGGTGCCGACCTTTTCCGCTGCCTTATACATATCGACGGCGTTCTCATCGACGCTGTTGTCGGGGTCAAAGGCAAGCATGGCGGTGAGTCCCTGCGGGATGGTTCGGGTGGGCAGGACGATGACCTTTCTGTCGGCAAGCGGGATCGCCTGCTCGGCAGCCATGATGATATTCTTGTTGTTGGGGAGGACGTAGACTGTCTCGGCGGCGGTTGCCTGTACAGCCTCCAGAATGTCCTCGGTGGAGGGATTCATTGTCTGACCGCCGGATACGACGTTTTCGCAGCCGAGGTCGTGGAAAAGGGATACCAGACCGTCTCCGGCAGCGACAGCCACAAATCCGATCTCACCCTCTACAGGATCCACTCTCTCCAACTTCTTGGGAGCGGCAGCGCCGGCGTTCTCGTGCTGCTTGCGCATGTTCTCTATCTTATTGGAAATGAGGGAACCATAGGTCAGACCTCTGGTGATAGCGTCGCCCGGCTGATTGGTATGCACATGAACCTTGATGATTTCCTCGTCGTCCACGACGACGACGCAGTCGCCGATGGATTCAAGATAAGCCCTGAGCTTGGCGGGGTCGTTGTCGTTTTCCTTCTCGACAATGAATTCGGTGCAGTAGGTGAAGTTGATGACCTCGTCGAACTGCGCGACGGTGCTCTTGAAGGAATCAACATCGCCCTGCTCGACTGCGGCTTCACCGGCTTCGCTGGCGGCGATAATGCCGTCGCGGAAGACCGACTGCATTCCGCGGAAGATGTAGCAGAGACCCTGTCCGCCCGCGTCCACCACGCCGGCTCTCTTGAGCACGGGCAGCAGCTCGGGGGTGGTTTCAAGGGCGTCCTCGGCGGCGTTGCAGATTTCGTCCCATACGTAATTGGCGTCATCGTTGAAGCTGGCTGCGACGCGTCCTCTTTCGGCGGCAACTCTGCCGACGGTGAGGATGGTGCCCTCTGTGGGCTTCATAACCGCCTTGTAAGCCGCTTCCACACCCAGTGTCAGAGCGTTTGCCAGATCGCTGCCGTTGGCCTCTTCCACGCCCTTCAGACCCTTGGAGAAGCCCCTGAAAAGAAGCGAGGTGATAACGCCGGAATTACCTCTGGCGCCTCTGAGCAGGGCGGAAGCCGCCTTGCCGGCGACGACGCCTGCCGGCTCATCGTCGGTCATCTGCATAAGCTCCTTGCGGGCAGCCGACATAGTCATGGACATGTTGGTACCTGTGTCGCCATCGGGAACCGGGAAGATGTTGAGTTCGTCAACTGAACGCTTCTTATTTTCGATCAAATTTGCGCCCGAAATGATTGCGTCGCGCAAAACACTGCCTTTAATCACAGCAAGCACTCCCTAATATAAAGATTTTACCAGGTATTTATTGCATCTCTTCAGGAAAAAAACAGAAAAACCGGAAAATCCCCTGAACAGATTTTTAACAAAAGAATTATAACACAAATTTATTCGTTTTACAATGCAAAAACGGCAATTTATTGAACGAAAACCATAAATAATTTGTTAATTTTATTGTTCTTTCTCCGACGAGGGACCGGTTTTTGTCACCTTCCACTGCTGCATGTTGTAAAACAGCTGATCCTTACAGATATTTCCCACTCCTTCAAGCGAACGGGCATAAACCGCCATGCCCATGCGGTAACAGAGGGGAATGAACGGCAGCTCTCCTTCAAAGGAGGTGATGAAGTCCTCCAGCGAGCCGAGACCGAGGCGGTAATTGGTGTAGGTGCGCACGGAATCGTAGGGAACAGGTCCGTTGTAAAGCCCCTGTTCGGGCGTGAACAGCGCGCCGATGTCCATGTCGTTCTGCACGGAGTATTCGGCGAGATAGAGGTGATATTTTCCCTCGGAGGCGCGTTTGATCAGGCCGTTGCCGGAGATCTCGGTGATGTCGACATGGATCCCCACGAGGGCAAGTTGATTCTTGACGCTTTCGGCGGCCGCCATGTGGCGGGCGTTTTTCCGGCAGACCAGCAAATTGAAGCTGAGCTGCTTGCCGCTCTGATCCTCGCGGATGCCGTTGTTGACGATCACGTAACCGGATTGGTCGAGCGCGTCCTGCGCCAGATTGATGCTGGAGCGTCCGCTGCCGGTCTGGTATTTCGCGGCTGCCTTCCAGTTCGGGGTGAAGGGTCCCGTCGCGCCGAGCGCCATGCCCCCGAAGCCTGCCGCGGCGACCTCGTTGGTACTGATGGCGTAGCTGATGGCGTGCCGGACGTTTTCGTCGGCGAGCGATGTGTCATTGGTGTTCATTCCGAGAAAGAGCAGATGGTTGATGTCCACCTTGCGGTAGTTGGCGTTGACGTTCTTCGGCGTGCCGTCCCGCATGTCGGTGTACAGATAGGAAACCGTGCCGATCTCAATGCTGTGGACGATGCTCTCAACCGTGGGATATTCCTTCAGGGAAATGGTTTCCACGGAAACCTTTTCGGGATTGTACCACTTGTTGTTTCTGATCAGCAGGGTTTTGTCGGGCGTTTTGCCGTCCTGCAGGGTGGCGAATTTAAACCTGCCGCTGCCGATGTGGGGGAGGTTTTTGTCGGCGTTGGGGTCGTAATGCACGATGGGAAAATCCAGCAGCCGGAACGAATTGATATGCTCATTCTTCATCATGAAGGTGACGGTCATGCCCTTGACCGAGCAGGAGGTCACGTCCTTGAGCTGTTGATAATAGCAGCTCTCCTTCCGGGAGGCGAGGTAGTAGGAATAGC
This sequence comes from uncultured Eubacteriales bacterium, assembly GCA_900316495.1. GTDB lineage: Bacteria > Bacillota > Clostridia > Oscillospirales > Acutalibacteraceae > RUG762. The sequence continues at coordinate 6,030 of ONDC01000044.1, read as the reverse complement.
TGATGTCGTCGGCGGTCAGCGGGGCGCCGTTGGAGAAAACGATGCCGGAGCGTATCTGCACATGGATGATGGTGTGATCTATCTTGACCGATTTCGCAATGACATATTCCACCTCGAAGTCGGGGGTGATCTGAATCATGCTGTCGTAGAGCAGATAGCAGATGTTCCGCGTAAGGGTGGACTGGCAGGTGTAGGGATTGAAGCTGTCGCCCGACGCGTAGGGAAGGGTCATATCGGTATCGGTGATCCTGCTGACGTCCACCTTGCTGTCTGTGTCCAGCGAGGTGTGGTAGAGCTGCGAACGGCGTTCCTCGGCGGCGTCCCAGTCATATTGTTGATCCTCACAGCCGATTGCCGCGCACAGCATGGCAGCGGCAAGCAACGCCGCCACAAGCCGCGGTATGATTCTTGGGGCGTACAACTCTTTCACCTCCGGTTTCTGTCAGTTGGCAATATTGATGCGTTCCACCGCCGTTGTTCTGCCGCTTTTTTCGTCTATCGTAAAAAGAACGGCGTTGAGCATGCATTCTCCGTCGGCATAGCTCAGCCGTACCGGCATTTTGGTTTTCATTTTTTCTATGGCGGCGTCAATCGATACGCCGATCACGGAATTCACCGGTCCGGTCATTCCCACGTCGGTGATAAAGCCCGTGCCGCCGGGAAGAATCTGCTCGTCGGCGGTCTGGACATGGGTGTGCGTGCCGAACATCGCGCTGATCCTGCCGTCAAGGTAACAGGCGAGGGCGCGTTTTTCTCCGGTCGCCTCGGCGTGAAAGTCCATGATGACGATTTTTTCCTCGATTCCCTCCAGCAGCGCGTCGGATGTGGCAAACGGGCAGTCCAGCACGGGATTCATTTCCACCGTGCCCATCATGTTGAGGACGCGGATCTGCGCACGTCCGATGTCGATGACGGCGCTGCCGGTTCCCGGCGCCTTGCTTGGGTAATTTGCCGGACGGATCACCGGAAGGTTTCTGTTTTCATACAGGGGATAGCTCTCCTTGCGCTGGAAGGAATGATTGCCGGTGGTGATCAGATCCACGCCGCAGTTGAGCAGGTAGTTCGCCGAATCGGGCGTGATGCCGTTAGTGTCCGCGGAATTCTCGCCGTTGACGATGACGGCGTCGATTTTCTTGAGACTTTTGAGTGTGGGAAGGCGCTTGTGAAGATATTTCATTCCCACTGTGCCGATGACGTCGCCTATGCATAGAACGCTTATCAATTTAATTATCCGCTCCTTCTATATGTTAATGGTGTAAATGGAATTAACTCTTTGTAAATTTTGATTGTTCCGCCTCGCCAAGCTTCATGGAGAGGTATTTCAGGGACATGACAATCTGCTCCGGGTCGGTAAACGCGTTGTTGTAGACCTCGATCGCCCAGAACGCATCCTTGTCATCGCCGCTCATGGCGTGACGGATGGCCGGGAAATCCTCGTTGCCTTTGCCGGGAAGCAGGCAGTCGTGCTCGCGGTCGCAGTCGCTGATGTGAACGACGCGGATGTGTCCGCTGATTGCCTCCGCGAATGCCGCCGAGTCAGAACCCGCCCTGCGCGCCTGCTTGTTGTCGAAGGCAAACAGCGCCTTGTCGCCTAAATATTCGATGAGCCTGCGGCAGAATTCCGTTGTCTGGGCGACGTGCATGTAGACATTCTCATGCAGCAGCGTGACGCCGTGTTTCCGCGCCGTTTCAAAGATCGTGTTGTACCGCTCGATGTATTCGTCCTGCGAGATCATGACGCGGTTCTTGCCGGTGGTCTGTCCTCCGTGAAGGATGACGTACTGCGCGTCAAGCCTTGCGGCGGTATGAAAGAACTGTTTGTAAAGCTCCAGAGCGTCGGCAAAGCGCCGCTCGCTGTAATCCGAAAAGAACATCGGCGATTCCAGCAGGCTGTAGAAGGGATGCAGCGAATGAACCTGCGCGCCGTAGTGCCTGAGCATTTTGCGTATTTCCTTTATGTAGCCGTCCGAAAGCTCGGAAAAGGTGCTGAAATGTATCTCAAAATGAGTGATTCCCGCTTCCAGAGCGGTTTTCAGAGCGATTTCGGTATTGATCGGATAAAAGCAGGAGGAAGAAATTCCAATGGTCGCCATGCCGTCAAGCCTCCTTCACTGGTATTTTTTGATGTATTCCCAAAAGCATGCGCATATGATACAATAGCGCTGCGGGGAGATTCAAGACCGTTGAAAAATATTATAAATCATTTTGGAGGATTAATCAATGAATAATGAAAAAAATTCTGTATTTTCTTCTTTTTTTTCCGTTCCCGGCAGCGTCACCGGGAAATATCTTCATTTTTCGGCGGTAGTGTATGCGGTTTTTGGCATCATCTGCGCCGGTTTGTACATGAATGTATTCGGATTTGTCGACAGCGTGAACGCCATCCTATTCGCTGATGTGCTTTTGAACAGCATGATAAGAGGGCTGACGGCAGTTACGTTATTCACCCTGCTGATCGATTATCTGGACGAAAGAGAGCGTCATCTGTCGTGAAGAAGTCATGAAGCCATTAAAAAATTCCTAAAAAAATATTCAAAAATCTTTCCCGAATATGCCGACGAAATACCTTGTAATTGTGCATGAAATGTGATACAATGTATTCCCTGAAGGATAGGAGTATTGTTTGCGTTGGCTGAGGGAGGGATTAATACCATGAAAAGCAATATGAAAAAGATCGGGAAGCTGCTTGCCCGATTTGACAAGATCTATTTTCAGACCATTTCATCATATCAAAAGAACGGAGAGGAAAAGTCCAAAAGCAAATACGAAAAGAAGTTTGATCGCGCCGAACAGCTTTGCCGCAAGGCGCTGGCTCTTTGCCGCGAGGATATTGCCAATGCTTCGGCCTCGGTCGAAAGCCTGATTCACTGCCTTTACAGATTGAGTGTGATTCTCGTGATCCGGGGCAGGGAGGAAGAGGCGGAGCCGCTGCTTGCCGAGGTTTTTGAAAAACGGCAGGATTACAGGCGTATGCTTCTGCTCACGGAATGTATGGGGCTATACGGCGGCATTCTCTGCGAAAGCGGCAGGTACGATTTGGCAGCCACTGTACTGAGCGAATTCCTTGTGGATCTTCAGTCCCGAATCTCCGAGGGAATTTATCCGGAGGGAATCGTTCCCGGCGACACAGAAGCGGTATGTCGCGGATTGGGCGACGCCGCCTGCGCGTTTACTTATTCAAATCTGGAGGAGGGATTCCGGTCGGAGCAGTTTACCCTGCCGGTTGAGCTGCTTCAGAAAATTACGGAGCACGGGGGAAGCGTCGGTTCCGATAACATCAAAAAGGCGGCGTATTTCGCCGCGAGCCAGCAGCTTTTTCTCACCTGCCATGAGACCGTTCCCGGAGCCGACGTCAGAAAGACGGTGGAATATGCCGCTATGTGCGTCAATTCCTGCGGGGGCAACGGCAAGTATGACCTTTATTTCCCGGCTGCCATGCGGCTGACCGCGCTTGCGCTTGCCCGCGACTGCAAATTTGCGGACGCCGCCGAGATGTGCCGACTGACGCTGGAGCAGTGCGCCGAATTCAGGGGCGAGGTTACCAAAGCGCCCTTCGGCAGTATTCAGAGCATTGCGGGCGATATGAATCTCTTGCTGGGAATTCTGCATTACCGCGCATCTAAAATATCCGAATGTATCCGCTATTTTGAGGCGGCGATCGCTTCCTTTGAAGCGGACGCGCAGGGTCGACCGATGCGGGAGGTGGGATACGCCGAGGTGGAGACCGACCTCCTGTTCGTGTCCGATGCGGAGAAGTGCGCCTTTGCCTGCAAATTCATCGGGCTGGCGAAGTTCAGCGACAGGGAAAGATATTCGCTTGAAGAGTGCCTGCAGGTGATGCGCCGGGGCGTGGAGCTTCTGGAAACCACGGACAAGAAGGAGCCTTACTTCCTGCTGGCCGCTTCCGCCGATTACCATATCATCGCGCAGATGTGCGAGAGAGCCGGAGACAACGAGTCCGCGGAGCGGTTCGACGGGCTGAGCAAGAGCCGGGGGATGGACGCGCTCACGGATCTGCATGAGCGACTGTCCGACGGAGATGCATTCGCGGCTTATTTTGAACGGGTGCAGTCGTGGAGACGCATGGCAATGCGCCTCGGATTGCTGGAGCTTTACGGGGACTATACGCGCTTTGAGATGCTGTTGAGCGAGCCGCCCTATTCAGAGGTGGATCACAGACATCTTGCGCGGCTCAATTTTGACATGGGCGAATACTGCCGTGTTGTGGGGAAGAACGAGTCGGCTGTCGAATATTTCAGCGAGGTCAGGAAGCATTCCTTTGACGGCAGCGGCAAGCCGTATTACGAGATGGGCGAGGGCAATATCTTTGAATTCTCGCTGATTGCCTCCGCGTCGTGTCTCGCCAAAAGCGGACAGATGGCGAGGGCGCGCCGGATCTTCAGGGAGTTTGCCGATCTGCATAAGGAGGAGGGTCTTGCCGGCAAGACCATGAAGGTCAAAATTGCGGGTCTGTCCCGCGAGGTCGGTCTTGATCCCGCCGAGTGCGCCGGATATATGCGTGACGCCGCCAACGCGGTGGAGAGCGAGGATGGCAGCTCCGCCGTTGCCGCCGAGCTGTACAACCAGGAGGGTATCTGCTGGTACAACGCCGCCCCGCTGAGTGAATTCAGTGATTCTGACGGGAGTCCTGAACAGGACAGGATGCGGCTGGAGGAAATGTATGCGGAAAGTGAGCTTAACGCGTTTGAGAATGCGCTGCGTGTGCTGAGAAAATGCGACGTGAACAGCGAAAAGGTGCTTGACCTCATGCCGTCGCTGCATTCCAATATCGGCGAGTGCTACATGCGCAGGGAGGATTATGTCATGGCGCTCGCCCATTACGATAACGCGATTGCCGCCTTTGAAAGGCTGTTTGCCACGGGCTTTTTTACCGAAAAGGAAAAGGCGGAGCAGCAGCCGTATCTCTTCCAGTACGGGCTGTGCTTCAAGGCGCTCGGAGACATTTACAATGAGCTTCAGGATAACCCAAGGTGCGAGGAGGCGCTGACCAAGGCCATCGAGGTTATGGAGCGGCTGGACGATCCCGCCGCCCGCAACGAGCTTGCCGCCTGTCTGAATGCGCGTGGCGTGATCCATTTCCGTCTCGGCAACTACAAAAAGAACGTCGAGGACGCGACCCGCGCTATTGCCCTCAAAAAGGATGATGACGGCGGCGAGATCAACATGGCGATCATGCTCAAGAACCGCTCCGACGCCTACCGAGAATTGGGCGACTTCAAATCCATGCAGTCCGATCTCACCGAATCCATTGACATGCTGGACAAATCAAAGCTGCCCGACGAGCTGCTTGGCAGTTTTTACGGCTCCCACTGGTTCTCGATGGGTGTGTGTCAGGAGGGACTGCACAAAATCGGCAAGGCCGCCGACGCCTATCGCAAGGCGGCGGGCTATATGGATAAGAGCCTTGACACCGAGGACAACGGGATTTATATGAAGGCGCTTTGCCATTTCCGGAGGGCGGTCTGTCTCTGCCGGAGGGAGGAGCAGGAGTATTACGGGGCTTTGTATGAGTACAACAAGGCGATCAAGCTGATAGAAAAAATGCCCGATTCCAATGAGAAGGTTGAAAAACTGAGTCAGCTGCTTTCGTCAAGAGGAAGTCTTTACGAGGCGTTCCGTGAGATAGACCTTGCCAAAGCGGATTTCAGCCGTGCCGAAAAGCTCCGCTCCGTGAAGGAGAATCCCGGCGGTTAGCCAACCAAAAAAACAGCCCCGACGGGCGGAGAGCATGACGCATTCCGCAGCCGCCGGGGCTGAATGATTATTTCGGGTCTTTCGCGGGAGATACAGGGGGCTTATCTGCAGCCGCAGCCACAGCCGCAGCCGCCGCAAATGCTGTCGTTGCTGCCCATGTTGCCGTTGCAGCCGCAGCCGCAATCGCTGTCATTGTCCTGGAAGAGAACCAGGATGATGAGCAGGATAATGATCCATGTGCAGGAAGAACCACCGAAGAAGTTGCTCATAGCGTTTTACCTCCTTTTCTTGATTTCACTACATAATATGCAGCGA
>ONDC01000125.1 GCA_900316495.1 uncultured Eubacteriales bacterium | reverse complement strand
CGTTTTTCCGATGGACGGCAGTAGGGAAAACTGGCAGCTGAACACGGAGGTAACCATCGGCGTTTTCCGGCTGACTATGAAGAGCAACAGTGACAATTTCCGTCATTCTAGCGTACAGGGCGTTATCAAGCGCATTAAAGCCAAAGGAGTACGGGTCATTATTTTTGAACCCACTCTCCCCGACGGAAGCACATTTTTCGGGAGCACTGTGATCAACGATCTGAACCGGTTCAAAGCGCAGTCACGCGTTATTATCGCCAACCGCATGGAAGAGGCTCTGCGCGATGTGAGGGAAAAGGTTTATACCCGGGATCTTTTTGAACGGGACTAAGACGCCCGGCTCGATTATCACTTTATCAATTAATGAAAGGACGGCGATGGCGGATGGAAAAATTTCAACACGCGGTGGACAGGTCTGCCATCCCGATGGTCACAATTCTCGGAGTGCAGATTGCCGACATCAATATGCAATGGCTGCTGCAGTTCACCGATGAGAACATCAAAAAAATAGGCGGCGACTACATCTGTGTTGCCAATGTACATACGACCGTCCGATCCTCGGAGGATGAGGACTACCGCGCTATACAGAACAACAGCCTTCTGACGATACCCGACGGCGGCCCGCTTTCCACGGTGGGACGCAAACGCGGCGCCACCCGGATCGCTCGCACAACCGGACCGGATTTCATGGGGGAAATATTTAAGCTCTCAGCGGAGAAGGGGTACCGTCATTATTTTTACGGCAGCACGCCCGAAACGCTTGAAAAGCTGATCAGCAACCTGCAGCGCAATTACCCCGGTATCATTGTAGCCGGAAGCTGCTCGCCGCCGTTCCGGGAAATATCCGAGACCGAGGACAAGGAAATAACCAAAAAAATCTGCAACACGGCTCCCGACTTCATCTGGGTAGGTCTGGGTGCTCCGAAGCAGGAAAGATGGATGGCGGCGCACCAGGGTCGTGTCAACGGTCTGATGGTAGGTGTAGGCGCGGGCTTCGACTACTTTGCCGGCAATATCAGCCGCGCTCCCGCGTTCATGCAGAATCACAATCTGGAATGGCTCTACAGACTTTTTCAGGAGCCGCGAAGACTGTTCAAGAGGTATCTTGTGACCAACTCAAAATTCATATGGAGAGCCATAATACGAGGGAAGTGATACTTTGAATCAGGAAACAAACCGTAAAAAGCAGAAAATCCTCATTGTCCACAATTACTATCAGATACCCGGCGGAGAGGATACCGTCGTTGCCAATGAAAAAAAGCTGTTAGAGGATAACGGGCATGAGGTCATTCTCTATACGAGGGATAACAGTGAGATCAGAAAAATGAATTTTTTCAGAAAGCTGCTTCTTCCCTTTACCTCTATCTACAGCAGACGCACAGCAAAAGATATAAAAAAGATTATCCAAGAAAACGGCATTGACATCGTTCATGTCCACAACACACTGCATCTTATCTCTCCGTCAGTATACTATGCAGCGGTCAAATGCGGCGTACCTGTTGTTCAGACAATCCACAACTTCCGTTTTCTGTGTCCCGGCGCCATGCTTTACCGCGACGGACACATCTGTGAGGACTGTCTCAACAAGGGACTGCATTGCGCGGTCAGACATGCCTGCTACCGCCATTCCCGCCCTCAGACATTTATTCTGGTGCTGAGCGCGCTGATTCACAGGTCAACCGGCATTTTCCGAAAGATAAATTTTATCTGTCTTACAGAATTCAACAAACAAATGCTCTTACGCATTAACAAGAAAAAACAGATCGTGCAGCCTTCCAGAGTATTTGTAAAGCCTAATTTCACTTTTTTAAACAGTCCCGATCATTCGGAGAAGGATTGACCATTCAATACACATAAAATCTGCAGAAGGGGGTGAGACCATGAGTTTTCTTTATGTCGGCAGATTGGATGAATTAAAAGGAATAAAGGTGCTGTTTAAGGCATGGAAGCTCATCAGTCACATGACCTTGACATCGAAATGAAGGGGTATGTGGACAGCTCCGCTCTGGGAAGCATCATTTCGGAAAGCGAAGCGCTCATTTTGCCGACGCTGCTGTACGAGGGATTCCCGATGACCATTGTCGAGGCGTTTTCACTTGGCATTCCCGTCATATGCTCGGATTTAGGCAATTCCGGCAGCATCATTGACGATGGCGTTACCGGCTGGAAATTCAAGCCCGGCAGCGCGGAGGAGCTTGCCGAAGCGGTCCGGAAGTGCATGAATTCCCGGAAGGATATGAGGGAAAGCATACGCCGCGCCTATGAGGAGCAGTACACGCCGGACGCAAACTATCGCCGCCTGAACGAAATCTATCTGGCGGCACAAAAGCACTGAAAAAAGAAAACCATCGGCTATATGATTCCGCACTGACGGAACAGACAGCCATTCAGAACAAGGAGGTGAGACCATGAGTTTTCTTTATGTCGGCAGACTGGATGAATTAAAAGGAATAAAGGTGCTTTTTGAGGCATGGAGACTCATGGGAGCGGATGCGCCTCACCTTATCGTCTGCGGCAAGGGTCCTCTTGAGGACTGGTGTACACGCCAGGCACAGGGACTTAATATTGAAATGAAGGGATATGTGGAAAACCGTAGCGTCAGACAAATCATTTCGCAGAGCGAAGCACTGGTACTTCCCACCCTTTGGTACGAAGGCTTCCCCATGACAATCGTGGAGGCTTTTTCGGCCGGAATACCCGTCATCTGCTCAGATCTCGGCAACTCCGGCAGTTTGATAGAGGACGGCGTCACCGGCTGGAAATTCAAGGCGGGAAGCGCCGAGGGGCTGATCGAAGCCATCAGAAAACGTCAGCGGCAAAGCAGCAACATCAGCGACAGCGTCAGACAGGTATTTGAGGATTATTACACCCCCGACGCCAACTATCGCTGTCTGACGGATATATATACGGAGGTTAAAGATGCGGATAGGTCTTCTGGTGACGAGCGTAGGGAGCTTCGGAAATAAGGGATTTTACAATTTGCAGGAGGTAGGGCTTGGAAAAGCCCTCGGAGCTTTGGGACACTACGTTGAGATCTACAAATGCGTGTCAAAAGATAAGGCGGGCACGGTCGAAACCGTCGCGCCGAATGTCAGGCTTCATCCGGTCGGTGTAATGACGGTCAGTTCAAATGCTCTTTTTTCATGCACTGCGGTGCTCGCCCCGGATCTGGATGTGCTTGTATTCATGTCGGACATTCAGATTTCCGCCATCGGTGTCGCGAGGTGGGCGAAGCGTCACGGCATTCTGTTTCTCCCCTATGTCGGGACAACCGGCAGCACAGGCGCTTCTCCGGTCAAAAGATGGATCATGAACCGCCTCGCGGACATCATCTTCCGGGCATATAAAAATACGTCGGTGCTGGTTAAAACCACCGCAGTCAAAAAAGAGCTGAATCGAAGAGGAATCAAAGACGTCGACGTCGCGCCTGTAGGACTTGATTTTGACCTGATGCAAAAGGATTACCACGTTCCGAAAGATGAGCTGAAAGCCTCTCTGGGGCTTAATCCCGAAGCGAAGTATATTCTGATGGTGGGAAGAATCGAAAGTGACCGCGATCCGCTTGACGTCGTTCCTGTTTTTGAAAAACTTCACCGACACGATGGTACATTCCGGCTGCTGGTCATCGGGAATGGCTCTCTTGAAAACGCATTGAAGGACGCCCTTGAACGGAGAGGACTGAAGGAATATGCTTTATTTGTCCCGCAGGTATCCAACTCCAGGATGTGGAAATACTACCGGGCAGCCGAAGCACTCGTCAGCTTTTCCCGTACGGAAATATTTGGAATGTCCATTCTGGAAGCGATGTATTACGAGCTTCCCGTTTACGTTATGCATGCTCCCGGTCCCGACGACATCATTCTTAACGGAAAGACCGGCTGGCTGTTCTCCTCGCTGATGGAAATGGCGGACGCCGTGGCGGAAGATCGCGGCAGTGAAACCGGCAAAATGGCGCACCGCCGTGTCACGGAGTTTTTCTCATGGAGCAGTATGACAAAAGCCGTTGTCGGAAAAGCGGAAGCCGCAGGTCTCCCGGCTGAAATGAAAATACACAAAGGAAAGTGAAGTCGATGTCACTTTACGAAAAGCTTGTAACCCGTCAGGAATGTCTTTCGCTGATCGGTCTGGGCTACGTGGGTATGCCTATTGCCGTCGCATTCGCTCAGAAAGGCATTCGCGTGATCGGGTTTGACTTGAATAAGGAGAAAATTGCCCTGTACAAATCAGGCGTCGACCCCACCCAAGAGGTCGGGAACAACGCAATTGCACAGACAACTGTTGAGTTTACTTCTGATGAAAGAGATCTGCGAATGGCATTATTTCACATTGTCGCCGTTCCGACACCCGTCAACGTGGATCACACCCCCGATCTCACCCCTGTGATTGGAGCCTCCCGGATTGTTGGACGCAATCTGATGCCAGGGTCGATCGTAGTGTATGAATCCACCGTTTACCCTGGCTGCACCGAGGACGTATGCATTCCCATTCTTGAGCATGAATCCGGGCTTACGTGCGGCGTTGATTTCAAGGTAGGCTACAGTCCGGAGCGCATCAACCCCGGCGATAAGGTGCATCGGCTGGAAAACATTCATAAGATCGTCTCGGGCATGGACAGGGATTCGCTCGAAGAGATCAAGGCTGTCTACGACACTGTAATTACGGTGGGAACACACCCTGTCTCCAATATCCGCACTGCCGAGGCTGTCAAGGTCGTAGAAAACAGCCAGCGTGACATCAATATTGCCTTTATGAACGAGCTCGCCATGGTGTTTGACCGCATGGACATTGACACCAATGAGGTCGTAGACGGCATGAATACCAAGTGGAACGCACTTGGCTTTCGTCCCGGACTGGTCGGCGGCCACTGCATTGGCGTGGATCCCTATTACTTCACCTATCAAGCGGAAAAGCTCGGCTATCATAGCCAGATCATCCTCAACGGACGCATTGTCAACGACAGCATGGGCAAATATATCGCCGACGCCGCCATTAAAAAGATGATACAGACGGGACAGACGCCTAAAAACAGCAAAGTGGTCATCCTGGGACTGACCTTCAAGGAAAACTGCCCCGATACCCGCAACAGCAAGGTTATCGACATCGTAAAGCGGCTCAATGAATACGGCATTTCCCCACGGATCACCGACCCATGGGCATCTCCCGAAGAAGCCATGAATGAGTACGGCATACGGCTGGTTCCGTTCGCAAAAGTAGATGGCGCAGACTGCCTTATCGTCGCCGTCGCTCACAGTGAGTTCCGGAGCCTGTCGCTCGACGCTATCAAGGGGCTTTTCAGGGATATGCCTGACGAAAACAAGGTTTTGATAGATGTGAAGGGGATTTTTCCGACAGAGGCGCTCAAGGCCTCCGGCATCACATGGTGGAGGCTCTGATATGAAGGTTCTCCTGTGCGAAAAGGACTTCCACGGACACCGGAAAGGATACCTCAGATGGCTCTCCGGAATAGACGGGATTGATTTTTTTTCATTTGCCCCGGAAAACACCGGCCTTCCGGACGACAGATTCTTTCCGTTTGACGACAGTATTCAGATCAACACCTTCAGGGACTATGCCCCATGGGTGAAACGGATCAGACAGATCGCCCTCGAAAACCGCATTGATACGGTTCATATTCTCGACGGAGACAGCATCATGCGCCACTTCGGATACGGTCTGCAAATGCCCGGCGGAACAAGACTTCTGATCACTTATCACAATTTTTATCCCGGCGTCGCCCGTCGAATAAGCTATCGACTGATGACCCTCGGAAAAAAACACGCCTGCGTGGTTCATACCGAATCCATCAAGTCACAGCTGCGCTCCATCGGAGTATCTGACATCTTTCACTGTGAATACCCGTCATTTGACTTCGAACGCCTGTCGGCAACAGACAGCGCGCAGAGCAAAAGAGAGTTCGGTCTGTCGCCGGATATACCGGTCATAGGCATTATCGGCGGACTAAGCAGTTACAAGCACATTCTGCCCTTTCTCCGCATTATGCAAGGCTGCCGGAAGGAGTTTCAGTTGCTGATATGCGGCAGGCCGTCGGATATTTCTCCGCAGGAGATAGAGAACGCTGCCGCTCCCTACAAACAGAAGCTACATCTGATTCCACGGCTGCTCAGCGAGGAGGAATACAGAGCGGCAATAGCCGCCTCGGATCTGATCTATTCTCTCTACGGCACCGGATTCCGGGGGGCAAGCGGTCCGCTGACCGACGGCGTGTGTTGCCGGAAGATGATCCTTTCCTGCGCGCACGGTTCGCTAAGCGATATGACATCCCGACATCATCTCGGTGTCACTGCGGACGTCACGGATGACGCGGATATTTTGGCAAAAACCGAAACCGCGCTTTCCCAGGCATTGACATTCCGATATGACGAAACCGCAGAGGCTTACAGAGCTTTGCTGAAGCCAGGGTCGTTTCTTGCCACATACAAAAAGATCTATCTCAGTCTGCAGTGAAAACCGCAGACAGGTTCAACAGGAGGACACAGCGAATGAACAAAACAGCGCTGATTACAGGTATTACTGGACAGGACGGCTCCTATCTCGCGGAGCTGCTTCTGGAGAAGGGCTATGAGGTACACGGCATTACCCGCCGTGCGTCCATTGCCAATACCGGGCGTATTGATCATATATTGAACAAAATCAGGCTGCACGACGGCGACCTGACCGATTCCACCTCACTCATCCGAATCATCAGGGAAACAAAGCCCGATGAAATTTATAACCTTGCCGCACAGAGCCATGTGCAGGTGAGCTTTGACGTACCGGAGTATTCCGGCGACGTGGACGCTATCGGCGTACTGCGGATTCTGGAGGCGGTCAGGCTCCTTGGCATGGAAAAAACCTGCAAAATCTATCAGGCCTCCACCTCCGAGCTTTACGGCAAGGTGGAGGAAATTCCCCAGAAGGAGACTACCCCCTTCCACCCCTACAGCCCCTATGCCATCGCCAAGCAGTACGGCTTCTGGATGGTAAAGGAATACCGGGAGGCATACGGCATGTTCGCCGTCAACGGCATTCTCTTCAATCACGAATCGGAGCGCAGGGGCGAGAACTTCGTCACCCGCAAGATCACCCTCGCCGCC
>ONDC01000133.1 GCA_900316495.1 uncultured Eubacteriales bacterium | reverse complement strand
ACTATGCAGAAATAATTAATACATTTCGTTCGTTGAAACATCGGAGAACACTGTGTTTTTTAGTGTAAAATGACTGAATAATTTCCGCACAATTCCTTATTGGTATGTGTTGTTGAAAAGGCGGTGGAAGCTGTACTCGCCGTAGAGGTTTTCGAGGGGCGTGTAGACCACTCCTTCCTCTGGAAGCGCGTTGATCACCATTCCGTTGCCGACGTAGATGGCGGCGTGTCCTGTGTATTTGCTCTCAAAGGTATAAACCGTGGTGCAGAGATCGCCGGGAAGCAGCTCATCGTATTCGATGAGTCCGCCCTTCTTGTGCTGAGCGGAGGCGGTGCGCGGAAGGGATATGCCGAAATGAGCGTAGACCAGCTTGGTGAATCCCGAACAGTCCACGCCCTTTTTCAGGTCGTTGCCGCCGTAGACGTAAGGCGTGCCGAGAAATTGCTTGGCGTAATCCACGATCTCCTGACCGTTGAGCGATTCGGGCGCTTTCATTTTGGTGGTGGTGGTGGTGGTGGTTGTCTTTTTCGCGGGGGTTGTCGTGGTAGTGGCTTCAGTGGTGGTCGTTGTCGCTGTAGTGGTAGTAGTGGTCGTTGTCGCTGTAGTGGTAGTTGTCTGGGCTTCCGATGCCGTTGTCGTTTCGGTTTCAGACGAGATAGTTGTCTCTTTACCGGATAAATACGAGGGCAGAGACTTGATCGTATTGGCGCAGCCGGTCGTTAAAAAAGCCGCGGCTATCACAAGCGCAGCCGCCGAGCGGAGATATTTTTTCTTCATCATGTTGGTTGTTTCCTTCCTTATTGTCGAGATTAAACATTCCCCAATGTCTGTCTCCGCAAAAGCGTCATAAATTATTTATTATTTTATATCATTCACCGGAACATTTCAATATGTATTTTGTTAAAAGCGATTGATTTTTGCGGCGGAGCGGTGTATAATGAACGGGTATAATACCGCACAGGAAAGGAAGGATACCATGCCGCGGGTTTATTTCGGATTTGACGCGCAGTCCGTGCCGGGAGAGCACATTTTTCTGAGCTACAGCCGGACAGACACAGAGCGCGTAAAGGGTATCGCGTTGGAATTACATAAGCTCGGTCTGCCGATCTGGTATGACGACGGGCTGATTCCGGGGAATATATGGGAGGATGAAATATACGACAATGTCACACAAAGCCGTATCACCATTTTTCTCCTGACGAAAGAGTTATTCCGACGCGACAAGAGCTTTATGCAGAATGAGTTTGAATGTGCCGTGGATTTCAGGAAATCCGCTCTGTGTATCTGGCTGGATGACTTGGGAAACATGGACTGTTCCCAGTTGTCAAGAGAGATGTACAAGTGGTGGAAGAAGCTGGAAAAGCTCCACAGCATCGAGGTCTATCACCTGCATTCGGACAAGCAGAAGGCGGATGAAATTTTCCGCGGACTCTGCCGCGCGGACAGGAAATTCACACAATATGCTCCCAAACCGGAATCGAAGCCAATTTCCAATCCCGCACCGCAACCCGTCAAACAAACGCAGCCAACCAAGCCTACACCGCCCCCCGCGCCGCGCAAGACTTACCGCGTAGGTGACAGAATCCCCTTCGGTCAGTACCCGCAAGGAGCCAACGGTGAAGTGCAGCCGCTGATGTGGCGCGTGCTGGCTGTGGAGAACGGCAGGGCGCTGCTGATTACGGACAAGCTGATAGATTGTGTGAGGTATAATGAAGTAAAAACCGATGTCACATGGAAAACCTGCACACTGCGAAAATGGATGAACGATGATTTCATCAGTAAAGCATTCAACAGCAGTCAACAGGCTCAGATAGTGACAGTCACCAATCCGAATGCGGACAATCCGACATATGGTACAAGAGGCGGCAACGCCACGCGGGACAGAATCTTTGCGCTCAGCATAGACGAAGCAGAGAAATATTTCCGCGATGAAGATGACAGAATGGCGGCTGTAACTGAATATGCGAAAAAACATGGAGCGTTAATTTTGGACGATAGAACTGCCAAGGAGTACGGATGGAAAAATTCACTTCCGACTGGTGAAAAAACGGGCTGGTGGTGGCTCCGTTCGCCCGGCAACTTTAGTAATAACGCCGCGATCGTGGGCCTCGATGGCGTCATCCCTCAGAGCGGTTTCGACGTCAATAGCTTTCAAGTTGCCGTCCGTCCGGCTTTCTGGCTGAATCTGTAATAAATAATCTTCAAATCTAAAAATCACCACATCATCATGCGCACTGGGAGAAAGAGGCGCATCTATAATCCTTTTCGCCGCGAAGCGGCGCGAAAAATTTTTAGATTTTGCACTTGTGATTATTAGCGTCACAGACACACCGGTTTTCCAATCCTACCCCGGTGTGTCTTTTTCTTTTGCCATAAAAAAAGGTTCAAAAAATATCTGTTGAACCCGACCATAAAATATAGTATAATATAATTTAACACATCTATCACAATCTTATGACGTGCGAGGGATATTGCAAAAATGAACAAATTGCTTCGTTACCTGAAAGATTACAGGAAGGAAAGCATCTTGGGACCGCTTTTCAAACTGCTGGAGGCTTCGTTTGAGCTGCTGGTGCCGCTGGTGGTGGCTGCCATCATCGACAGGGGCATCGGCGGCGCGGACAAGGGCTACACCGTGAAAATGTGCCTGCTGCTGCTGGCGCTCGGCGTGGTGGGACTCATCAGCTCCGTGACCGCCCAGTACTTTGCCGCCAAGGCCGCCGTCGGCTTTGCGGAGAAGGTGCGTCACGCGCTTTTCGGGCACATCCAGCGCCTTTCCTATTCCGACATCGACTCGCTGGGAACCTCGACGCTTGTCACCCGCATGACCAGCGACATGAACCAGGTGCAGTACGGGGTCAATATGACGCTGCGGCTGCTGCTGCGTTCCCCCTTCGTGGTGTTCGGCGCGATGATCATGGCGTTCACCGTGGACGCGAAGGCGGCGCTGACCTTCGTCGTGACGATACCGCTGCTGTCGGTGGTGGTGTTCGGCATCATGCTGATCTGTATTCCGCTCTACCGCAAGGTGCAGGAGAAGCTCGACGGCGTGCTGCTCTCCACCCGCGAGAACCTCACCGGCGTGCGGGTCATCCGCGCCTTCTGCAAGGAGGAAGAAGAAACAGCCCGCTTCCTCGACCGCAATGAAGCCCTCACCGACGCGCAGAAATTCGTGGGACGCATCTCCGCGCTGATGAACCCCGTCACGCTGGTGATCATCAACGGCTCCATTATCGCGCTTGTCTACATCGGCGCGCTGCGCGTCAATCAGGGGATTATTTCGCAGGGCGCGGTGGTGGCGCTGTACAATTACATGTCGCAGATTTTGGTGGAGCTGATCAAGCTCGCCAATCTCATTATCAGCGTCACCAAATCCATCGCCTGCGGCAACCGCATTCAGGCGGTGCTGGAGATAGAACCCTCCATGCATTTCCCCAGCGGCGTGACCGCCGCTTCCGGCGACCCGCACAGCGAATATGCCGTTGAATTCCGCCACGCCGACCTGCGCTACGGCAATTCGGGCGAGAACGCGTTGACGGATATGAATATCCGCGTGAAAAGGGGAGAGACAATCGGCGTGATCGGCGGCACCGGCTCCGGCAAAAGCTCGCTTGTCAACATGATTCCCCGCTTTTACGATACCTTTGCCGGAGAGGTGTTGGTGGATGGCGTGAACGTGAAGGAATATACCCGCGAGGGACTCCGTCGGAAAATCGGTATGGTGCCGCAGAAGGCGGTGCTGTTCAAGGGAACCATCCGCGACAATATGCGCTGGGGCAATCCTTCCGCTACCGATGAGGAAATCAGCGCCGCCATCGCCATCGCGCAGGCTTCGGAGGTGGTCTCAGGCAAGCAGGGCGGACTAAATTACATGATCGCGCAGGGCGGCAAGAATCTCTCCGGCGGACAGCGGCAGAGGCTGACCATTGCCCGCGCATTGGTTGGCAAGCCGGAAATCCTCATTCTTGACGACAGCGCTTCCGCACTGGACTTCGCCACCGACGCGGCGCTCCGCAAAGCAATCAAGACGATGGACGGCAGCCCGACGGTCTTCGTCGTGTCGCAAAGAGCCGCTTCCATCGCCCACGCGGATAAAATTGTGGTGCTGGATGACGGTAAAATCGTCGGCATGGGAAAGCATGACGACCTTCTTATGAATTGCGAGGTCTACAGGGAGATATACAATTCCCAGTTCAGCAGCGAGACATTTAGTGGACAGTGATTAGTGGTCAGTGGTCAGTGGACAGTTTTGTTTATGAACTAATCACTAATCACTGACCACTGTCCACTATTTTCCCCCGAAAGGAGATTTTACAAAAAATGGACAACCAGACCAAACGCACCATCAAAAAAGTGCTGCATTACATTGCCGGACACCGCTTTCAGTTGTCGGCTTCAATTGTCTTTGCCGGCGCGTCGGTCGCGCTGACGCTGTGGATTCCGCTGCTGATCGGCAGAGCCATCGACTGTATCATCGACGCGGGAAGGGTGGACTTCGCGCTGATCAAGGGCTATCTGGTCAGAATTGCCGTTGCGGCGCTGGCGACAGCCCTTCTTCAATGGCTGATGAACACCGTCAACAACAAGATCACCTTCGAGGTCGTGCGGGACATCCGGGACGAGGCCTTCCAAAAGATCGAAAAGCTCCCG
>ONDC01000123.1 GCA_900316495.1 uncultured Eubacteriales bacterium | reverse complement strand
TCGATGAACTTGTTGACGCGGGAGGTGATGTCCATGTTGGAGGAAAGGTTCTTCTTGATGGCGAGGCGCTGCTTTTCCGCCTGTTCGCGGCTCTGCTTGTTGAGAAGCACCTGACCGCAGATCTTATCGGCTTCCAGCGGGTTCTCGATAAACCACACCTCCAGCTGGTGCCGGAAGAATTCCGTCATAGCCGTCTGGATGAATTTGTTGGTGATGGCTTTTTTGGTCTGGTTTTCGTAGCTTGTCTGATTGGAGAAGGAGGAAACCACAATGATCAGGCAATCCTGAACGTCCTGGAAGGAGATTTTGCTTTCGTTCTTGGTGTATTTGCCGGTCTGCCTGAGCCGCGCGTCGATCATGGCGACAAAGGCGCTCTGCACCGCCTTCGCGGGAGCGCCGCCGTGCTCCAGCCAGCTGGAATTGTGGTAGTATTCGCAGACGTTCACCCGGTTGGAGAAGGCGACCGCCGCGTTGATCTTCACGTTGTAATCCGGCTTGTCCTCGCGGTCGCGTCCTCTGCGTTCGCACTGCCAGAACTGCACCTGCGAAAGCGCGTCGTTTCCGGCAAGCTCCCTGACGTGGTCGGCAATGCCCTCCTTGTAAAAATACTCGAATTTCTCGCCGCTCACTTTGTCGTCAAGGATAAACAGCACGCCGGCGTTGACGATAGCCTGACGGCGCATGGTGTCCTGATAGTATTCGAGGGGGATGTTGATGTCGGTAAATACTTCGAGATCGGGCTTCCACTTGATGCGGGAGCCGGTCTGTCTGCCGCTGTAGGGCGTTTTTTCCAGGCCGCCGATATTCTCGCCATGCTCGAAATGCAGCTTGAAGCAGGTGCCGTCGCGGTGAATTTCCGCGTCCATGTATTCCGAGGCGTATTGGGTGGCGCAGAGTCCCAGACCGTTCAGACCGAGGGAGTACTCATAGATTTCGCCGCCGTCGTTGTTGTACTTGCCGCCGGCGTACATCTCGCAGAAAACCAGCTCCCAGTTGTAGCGCTGCTCCTTGGTGTTGAAGTCCACGGGAATGCCGCGTCCGAAGTCCTCCACCTGCACCGAGCCGTCGGCAAAGCGGGTGACAATGATCTTGGTGCCGTAGCCCTCGCGCGCCTCGTCGATGGAGTTGGACATGATCTCAAAGACCGAATGGCAGCAGCCCTCGATGCCGTCCGAGCCGAAGATGACGGCGGGACGCTTGCGGACGCGGTCAGCGCCCTTGAGGGCGACAATATTGTCGTTGCCGTATTCTTTTTTTTCGATGGTTGTGTTTTTTGATGCCATAGCTTCGTCTCCGTCTGTGAATTTTTATCTGCCAAAGGATTAACTCCTGCGAATTTTCAAAAAATATCTGCAAAAAACTATTTTAATAGATAACGCAGCCCTTGTCAAGCATGTAACACTGATATTCGTGATAACCCTGTAAATTCATAAATAATTTACTGATATTTCGTGCAAATACGATAAATATATGGCGTGATTTGATTGACAACCGCAACAATTTGTATTATAATACAATGAGATATAAACTCATATCGGTTTATATGTGAAGGCTTCATACAAAATTATTGAGAAAGGGACAGATCACAACCATGAACATTCAAGGACTCACGTCACAACAAGTGGAAGAAAGCCGCAGACAGCACGGCTCCAACAGCCTGACCCACATTCCCCCCGATCCGCTTTGGAAGAAGATTTTAGAGGGCTTCAAGGACCCGATGATCATGATTCTGCTTGTCGCGCTGGTCGTGCAGGTAGTGCTTTTCATCATGGGACAGGCGGAGTGGTACGAGCCTGTCGGCATTCTCATCGCGATTGTCATCGCCAACGGCGTGGCGTCGGTCAGCGAGAGCCGTCAGGAGGGACAGGCGTCCGCGCTCAAGGAGGAGGAAGAAGCCAAGGAACGCGCCAAGGTCATCCGCGACGGCAGACTGGAGGAAATCCACGTCAGCGAGGTCGTGGTGGGCGATATTATCTTCCTGCAGGCGGGCGATAAAATTGCCGCGGACGGAGAAATCATCGAAGGCGAGCTGAAGGTCGATCAGGCGTCGCTCAACGGCGAAACCGAGGAGGCCGAGAAGATTCCCGTCACAGGAACCCCCGACTACAACATCAAGGATCTGCTCAACAAGCACTACGCCTACCGCGGAACGGTTGTTGTCGGCGGCGAGGCGCATATGGAGGTCAAGGTTGTCGGCGACAGAACCCTCTTCGGCGAGCTGGCGCTCGAGGTGCAGGAGGATACCCGCAGGACGCCGCTTCAGGTCAAGCTGGCGAAGCTGGCCAAGCAGATCTCCACCTTCGGCTACATCGGCGCGATTGCCATTGTCATCGGCATTCTCATCAAGACCTTTGTCACCGGCGAGCTTCCCACCGACACGATCGGCTGGGTGCGCCTGATTATGGACGCGGTCACCGTAGCGGTTACCATCATTGTGTGCGCCGTTCCCGAGGGACTTCCCATGCTGACCTCCATCCTGCTCTCCTTCCAGAGCATCCGCATGGCGAAGGACAACGTCCTTGTTCACAAGATCAACGGTCTGGAAACAGCGGGAAGCCTGAGCCTTCTCTACAGCGACAAGACCGGCACCATCACCGAGGGCAGGCTTTCTGTCGTTGAAATGGCGACCGGCAACGCCAAGACCTTTGACGCGCTTGCCAAAATGCCGAAGGAATTTGCCTCCGACGTGATCACCGGCATCGGTGTGAACAACAGCGCGGCTGTCAGCGACGGCGAGATCATCGGCGGCAACAGCACCGACCGCGCGCTCATGTCTTTCCTTGTCGCGTCCGACGCGGCAAAGGACATTGACAAATCCGGGGTCAAGACCTTCAATTCCTTCAATTCCACCAAGAAAAGCTCGAGCGTCGTCATGGAGCGTGGCGGGAATACCGTGACATTCGTCAAGGGCGCGCCCGAAAAGCTCATTGAAAAATGCACGTCCTACGTCGACGAGAACGGCAAGGTTTGTCCTCTTGATGACAAATCGGTCATCATGAACTACATTGACACACAGGCGGCACGTTCCATGCGGCTTCTTGGCGTTGCCAAGGTTGACGGCGAGCAGGACGACGCGAACCTCACGCTGCTCTGCGTCATGTGCATCCGGGACAACGTCCGCAAGGAGGCTGTCGACGCGATCAAGGAGGTGCAGAACGCGGGCATTCAGGTAGTCATGGTGACGGGCGACCGCAAGGAGACTGCCGTTTCCATCGCCAGAGACGCGGGACTGATCACCCGTGACGCCGACATTGCCATCACCTCCGGCGAAATGGCGGAGATGTCCGACGAGCAGCTCAAAAAAGCGCTTCCCGACCTGCGCGTGGTTTCCCGCGCCCTTCCGACCGACAAGAGCCGGCTTGTGCGCAACGCGCAGGAGATCAATATGGTGGTCGGCATGACGGGCGACGGCGTGAACGATTCGCCCGCCCTCAAAAAGGCGGACGTGGGCTTCGCCATGGGCAGCGGCACCGAGGTCGCCAAGGAAGCCGGCGACATCACGATTCTGGACGACAACTTCCTCTCTATCGACAAGGCGATTCTCTACGGCAGAACGATGTTCAAGAGCATCCGCAAATTCCTGATCTTCCAGCTGACGGTCAATGTCGCGGCGGTTCTTACCTGCTTCATCGGCCCGCTGATCAGCAAGGAGGAGGTCATCCTCACGGTCGTGCAGCTGCTCTTAGTCAACCTCGCCATGGACACCCTCGCCGCGATTGCCTACGGCAGCGAGCCGGCGCTCAGGGAATACATGAAGGACAAGCCGGTGCCTCGTTCCGAGAGCATCGTCAACAAGAGCATGTTTGCGGAGATCATCATTGCCGCGCTGTACATCACCGGCGTATGTCTGGCGATCCTCACCTGTCCGCAGGTGCAGAGCCTCTTTGACATTCCGGCGGGCGTGGATAAAATGGTGTATCTGAAATCCGCAATCTTTGCCACCTTCATGATGGCGATCACCTTCAACGGCTTCAATGCGCGCACCGAGCATCTCAATCTGTTCAAGGGCATTTTCA
Organism: uncultured Eubacteriales bacterium; assembly: GCA_900316495.1. Lineage (GTDB taxonomy): Bacteria > Bacillota > Clostridia > Oscillospirales > Acutalibacteraceae > RUG762. The sequence continues at coordinate 1,152 of ONDC01000123.1, read as the reverse complement.
GGAACGTCAACTTCCTGCTGGTTATGTTTGGCATCTTCGCCATGCAGTTTGTATTTGTCACCTTCGGCGGAGAATTCCTGAATGTCCACAGCCTGACGCCTCATTCGTGGCTGGTATGCGTCATTCTCGCGGTCATCGTCATTCCGATCGATATGATCAGAAAGCTGTTTGTGCTGGCGTTCAAAAAGAAATAAGTCGGAAAAGAGTGAATGCACTCACTCCGCTTTTCACTTTCATTATCACCAAAAGGGGGATTCATTAAATGAGTGTCAATCTAAAAAAAGGGCAGAAGGTCGATCTGACCAAGGGCAATGCCGGACTCCGCAGGGTCATGGTCGGACTGGGCTGGGACGCGGCGGAATCATCCATCTTTCCCATCGGCAGGACGCAGGAAATAGACTGCGACGCGATTGCCTTTCTGCTGAATGGCGAGGGCAGAATCGAGAGCAGCTCCGACGTCGTGTTCTTCAATAATCTGCGCCATATGAGCGGGTGTGTGCAGCACCACGGTGACAACCTCACCGGTGAGGGCGAAGGCGACGACGAGCAGATCATGGTCGATCTCGCCAACCTTCCGGCGAAATACGAGCGCGTGGTGATTCTTGTGAGCATCTACAAGGCGACCGATAAGGGACAGCATTTCGGTATGATCAAAAACGCCTTTATCCGTCTGGTGGACGCGGACAGGAACAACGAGATCTGCATCTACAATCTCACCGAAAACTATCCCGGCATGACGGCGCTGGTCTTCGGCGAGCTGTACCGCTACAAGGGCGAGTGGAAATTCAACGCCATCGGACAGCCGTTGCAGGTGTGGTCGATCGCGCAGCTTGCCGAGCGGTACGGACTTCCCCGCTCGGTATGGAAGAGATAAGCTTGACGGAGGAACTTCGCTATGGCAGTTTCACTTCAAAAGGGTCAGGGAGTCTCGCTTGACAATTCCATGAAAATGGCGCTCATCGGACTCGGCTGGGATCCCAACAAGTACGACGGCGGCTATCCATTTGACCTTGATGTGTCGGCGTTCGTGCTTGGCGCTAACGGCAAGGTGATGAGCGACGACGATTTTATTTATTATTATAATCTGAATTGGCGCAACCGCACGATCCTGCACTCAAAAGATGACGAGTCAGGCAGTAACAGCGCCACCGG
>ONDC01000121.1 GCA_900316495.1 uncultured Eubacteriales bacterium | reverse complement strand
ACTTCGGACACCTTGCAATTGTGCGACCGCTGCTCTTTGATTTGCCGTTGCACTTTGAACACACAAGCACAGAGCCGCCTACCTCGTCATCCCACTGTACAGTGATTATGCAGGTTCCCCTGTCAGCCGCCATTGTCCGTCACCTCCGTTATGTCGATTGTGTTGTCCTGCCGCTCCCATTCCACTTCAATATGCCCGCACCGAGCACAGCGCAGAACGTGGACGGTGACATTTTCGTATGCTTCGATTTCCTGATACAGGCAGGGGTCAAGCTCTGACCTGCCGTCCGGCCTGACGGTGATTTCCGTGTGCCGGTCGCCGAAGGTGCATTTATGTTCGGGCATCGTCCGTCACCCCGCAATTTTTATTCATCCATTTTTCCCGATAGCGTTCTTCGATTGCCGCTTTACATTCAGGGCAAACCTGATTAAAGCAATTTACGATTTTAATGGTCTTCCACCCGTTTTTGTGAATCCAGTCGTTGGCAAGTAATCTGTCTGTTTCGCCTTTATAGAGATCGACTTTTTTTCTGCAACAATCGCATTTCAATACAAGCATATCTCGGCGCGAATCATAAAAGCAACTCAATCCTCCGTCACCTCCGTCATGCCGCCCATTCTCGCGCCGCATTCCGGGCAGTAGGGCGTGGCGGTTTCCGGCTGGTCATGTTCATAACCGCACCGGGAGCAGCGGCAATAGCCGTATTCGTCCTCCAGCCATTCTCCGGTCTGTTCAGCCCTCCAATTCCATGTGTCAACGGCATCCTGTTCTGTGCCGCACGTAGTTCCTTGCGCCATACATTCGTGGCAGGTAACATAGAACCAATCTATACCGCTTGATTTATAGCTTTCAATTCCGATAGCGTCTTTTTCCCCGCAAAACGGGCAGGGCTTCAATTTGATTTCACTGTCCATTATCATTCACCTCCAGCAGTTCAGGATTCTCGCATCGTTCAAATTCGATTACCCACACCCACGGATTTGCATCCACCCCGAAAAGTTCTCTGTCGGCAGGGTTTAAAGTGTTTTGCCACATTGCAATAAAATCGCAACCGTAACGAAAACCTTCCCGCACGATCTGATTGTTTGGCCCCGGGGGATCTTCAAAGATTTCTTCCAATTGTTCTACGCGAACATCCGTCACACGGAGGAATATCCTCGCGGCTTCTTTCGGCATGTGGATTGAAGGGCGCCATCTTCCGATGTCTGATAAATCAATCCCGTCTGCTTTGTAAATGAACATGCCGTTATACAATTGCTCTGAGTTTTCAAACCAGAATCCGTCAACATCTTCACCGATCTTTGCAAATGTCTCTCGTACATAGAGAATATCGTCGGTGTGACATGGTGGCGTCCAGTGGCGGTTTCTTTCTTCGCTTGATAATCCTTCCGGTTCTTTCCATTTGTCCCCCCAATACTTGTAAGTATCGGGACCCGGATAGCTCCACGAACCATGCTTATATCCTGCCATGATGTACGCAATTCTTCCGAGAGGCTGCGGTTTGATTACTCGCCGCGTCATGGTCTTTCTTCCGTCAAGAATCGCTTTTACCATTTCGGTGTTGAATATGATTGGCTTCAAATGTACGCCTCTCCTTTCGCCGGAAATCGCCGCTGAGAGCGATTCCGGCTTGCTATAGTATAATTTCATGTCAGCGCTCCAAAATTGCGTCACAGGTCAGCGCAGCCGCTCAAACCGCATTGTAAACCAGTCTCTTGCAGAGGAATCCTTGACGTCCATTCCCAGCAGATAGTCAGCCGATACACCGTAATATTCGGCAAGGCGGGCAATCATGCCGACATCGGGTGTTCGTTTCCCTTTTTCATAAAATTCCAAAGCGGCGCGTGTCACGCCCAGATCGTCGGCCGCTTTCTGGCGGGTGACTTTAGCTTAAAGCCTTTGCGCGAGAATTTCTTTTGTCGTCATTGTGTTTCCTCCACCTGCATCGCCACCGTCACCTCAACGCGGGGCTGTTCACCCCTGCCGCAATATCGTTTGGCAATGGTCAGTTTCGTCACGAAGGCGTCGTCCGAATAGGCGGAACCATTGAGCGCGTCGCATATCACCTTTTCGATGTTGTCAGCGTCGGGCTTTTTGGTGCAGATATTGTCATAAGCGTCATTCTTCTTTTTCAGTGACCAGGACGCCGGCACGCCGAAGAACGCCGTGATATAGACCTCCGCGTAACGCACTAGCTCCGCCCGATGACGGTATCCGTTCAGTGCTTTCAGGAACTCCCTGCGCACGGTGTTTTCATATTCCCGGGTTTTCTGAGGTGCGCGGACGTTCCTTTCCGACAGGCTTGCCGGGAACGGTAAAATCAATCGTTATCATATGGCATCACATCCTCTGTCAATCGTCGTAAATATATTCTTCGTCCGGAGTGGCGTCCAGCATTTTCAGATATTCTTCGTCCAATACCGTTTCGGTGTACTCTGACGACGCTGTTTCCGGATAGAGTCCGGTATTCTCGTTTTTTTGCGCCGCATCCCGTATAGCCGGGATAAAATAGGCAAACGAATGAATCTTTCCGCCACGCCTGCCGATGTCCTGTATCACGTCTTCAATCAGGCTTTCGGACACGCCGCTTTCCGTCAGTTCCCGGAGCGCCCGATGATCGGCGCTGTTCAGATGCTTTCCGGTTGCGTCAAAAAATGCCTTGTCAATCCGTCCGTCATCGGCAGCAGCAGCGCCAGCGTCTTTGCTTTGCTTTGCTTTACTTTGCTTTATGTTTGCTTTGCTTTGCTTTATGGTCGTTTTCTCGGAATTTGATGTTGGATTCTTGGAATTTGATGTTGGATTCCCGGAAATTTCATTTTCAGACTGCACTTTAATAAAGGCTGCGGTTTCGTCTTTTTTTAAAAGCCACAGTCTGTCGCATACGGCAACAGGGTTTTTGACAGCCTTGCCCTTGACTGCCTCCTGAAATGTCATCTGTATTTCGCGGGACGTGAGAACCTTGTCCGACTTGAAAAGTGTATCGTCAAACAGTGACCGTTCAAGCAAGAAGTTCAATATCTGCCCTATTTTTTCATAATTCATATTGAGTTCGGACGAAAGGATATAGTTGAAATCGTCATCGAAGCGGAGGAAATAGCCGTCCTCCCGGAATATCTCGCACATGAGATAGATGTAAAGAATCAATCCGTCCGACCCGTAGCGGGCTTTGAGAATTTTGACCTTACGATCAGCAAAGAAAGCGGTACTGAAATAGAAAAACTTCCTGCCGTCTCTCGACATCAAGTCACCGTCTTTCCGTTGAATGTCTCCGGCATGGCAGCCGGTTAGAAGGGTAAGTCGTCATCCGCCACCGCCTGATAGGGGGAAGGTGACGGCGTGTAACCGTCCATCATCTGCTGCTCTCCCTGATAAGGCTGCGGCTGGTAAGTGGTCGGCTTGGGCGTCGGCTGTGCCGGATGCGCAGGACGTGTATCCGCGCCGCCGCTGTCTTTTCTGCCTTCGGCAAAGTAAACCTGATCGGCTACAATGTCCCATGATCGGCGCTTGTTGCCCTCGCGGTCGGTGTAACTGCTGACCTGAATGCTTCCCTGAACAGCTACAAGCTGTCCCTTGTGGAAATACTTGCTGACAAAATCAGCACGCTGTCTCCACGTAATCACATCGAGAAAATCGGTCTGACGCTCATTGTTCTGACCGCTGTAATCTCTGTCAACCGCCAGCGTAAATCTGGCCATGGTCGCGCCGCTCTGTGTCGTGCGGTAATCGGGATCAGCCGTGAGCCGTCCCATCAGAATTACGCTATTCAGCATTTTATTTACCTCCATCATTCCACGCTCACCGGCAGACCAATCAGCTCTTCCACCTTGCGCTTAAAGAGTTCCCTGTCCCCGTTGCGACTGCTCGCGTGAATCAGCCGGACCTCTGAGACGGCACCCAGACGGTCCCTGTTTTCGCTGAGATACCGCAGCAGATATTCCAGCGACATATGCGAAAACCGCAGCCGGTCCCGCTGCCGATGGTCGGTCACTCCGTCCGAAATGCTTTGTGACAGCAGGTCAAGGCTGTAATTGCATTCCAGCATCAGGGTGGTCGTCCCGCGCGGGATTTTGTAGGGGATGAGATAGGTGTCGGTGGCAAACAGCAGCTTGCCGCCGTGTGCGCTTGACAGAATAAAACCGAGCGGTTCGGCCGCGTCGTGCTTCATGTGCAGGGGCATTACGTTAAATGTCCCAATGCTGCATTGTTCTTCCGCCTTGACCGGGTGGGCACGGTAATCGTCGCTCAGACCCAGCGCGTCCAGTGTGCCGCGGGAGGCATACAGGTCAATGCTGTATTTGACCATCAGATCGGCGGCCACCCTCGCGTGATCGCCGTGTTCATGCGAAATCAGGCAGGCGTCAACCGTGGAAAGCGATACCCGCCGCGCAATGCTTTTGACAGGGATGCCCGCCTCCAGCAGCAGCGTTGTCACGCCGTCGCGGATGACATACGCGTTGCCGCTGCTGCCGGAAGCCAGTGTCTGAATGTCCAGCATAGGCATTAATACGGGTCGGCGGCCGAAGCCTGTCCGTCACCGTAGCCGCCGCCGATCACTTCGCCGGTGTCAGGATCCACGTCAATGATCTGCGTCCCGTCCATCGGAGCGCCTTCATATGCCGGGGAAACATCCACATCATTGACGGAAGAATTCTGCTCGATCTCCGCGTCCAGCCGGCTGTCGGTTGCCTCGTCGGACGTGCGGCAGATGCTTTCCAGTACCAGGGTGCTGTCATCCGCCGCGTTGATGAGCGGCTTGCAGGCTTTCCGGGTCACTGTTTTCTTTGCCATTTCGGCAGGGAATCTGGCGTGCGTCGAATTCTCCCCGAAGGGATTCGCCCGGGACATCGACCATGCCTGCCTGATTTCGTCCATGGTCATAATAGTGGTGTTCTCGCGGCCGTCGCGGTATTCCACCGTGCAATACGCCGCCACGATCTTGCTTTTGTCGATGTTGCCCAGCTTTTGATTGTGGGTGACAATCTCGGTGCGTCCGCGCTTCTTGCGGTATTCGAATTCATCCGCCTCATACACCACATCGGCATAGATGTCATAAATATCGGGATTCTTTGCTTTGGCCAGGTGGATGTCCCCGAAGTAGGAGCGCTGCATGACCAGCTTGTTGCCGTAAACGATGTAATAACACTGCTTCTTGCCGGGGTCCAGCCCCTGCACCACCGTATCGAGCAGGGCAGTGGCAATCGAATTGGGATTGCATACCAGCAGGGCGGGATTGCCCTTTTTGTCGCTCACGTTGTCCAGCGTCAGCATGGCCGCTTTCAGCGCGTTGGCCGCCGAATAGTTCGGGGGAAGATGCAGCTGCCCGCTGGTCACATAGCCTGTTACCTTTCGCAGCGTCGCGTCGGGATAGGTCTTGTTGCGTTCGATGATTTGCTGATTGGTGGGTTTATTCGTCTGATTTTCCATCGTGTCATTCCTCCACATATATTCTTAAATCTTCGCTGCCGCCGTCCACGGCAAGCTGAATGGTCTGTGCCTCCACAGGCAGATATTTCACGACGCTCTCGGCGCCGTCCAGCCAGATCGGGGCGGTCATTCCCATCTCACGGGAGATCACGTTGATGATATCCAGTCCGGCGTTGGCTTTGGCTGCCGTATTGAGATTGGTGGTGTAGGGGATGCCGTTCACCGTCACCTCACAGCATTCCGCCACGCCACCGTTGATCTGGCGGTTAAAGAGCTTGAATTTCGCATAGGCAAACCGTCCGTTGACACTCTCCTCAATCTCCGTCAGCTTGATTTGCTCGAAGCGTTCCGCCAGCTCAATACCATGCTCCAGTTCGGCGCGGCGTTTGCCCAGCTCCTTGGCCTGTGCTTTAAGCTGGGCGATGCGTCGGTTCTGTTGCGCCACCTGGCCTTCGGCAGCAAGGCGGGTGTTGATGTCTTTGATTTCTGCGTCTATGCCGGATATCTCCTGCTGAATGGCGGCTATCTGATGCCCCTTGTCATTGGTCATAGCTAGAAGCGTTTCCTGCTCGCGTTCCATTTTGGCTTTGAGCGCCTTGCCGTTGTCGGTGTCATCAAAGGGCGGCGGTACTTGTTCCTTTAAACGGGAAACTTCTTCTATGGCCTTCGCCGCGTCTTTTTGAAGTCCCTCGTGCGCCTGCCGCCATTCCTCCAGCTGCCGTCCGATATCCAGCTGCCTGTCCCGGATGGTCAGTCTCTGCCGCTGGTTCTTTTCCAACTCAGCCGCCTTGCGACGGTGGAAGGTCTGCCGGAGTTCTTCTTTCTTTTCTTCCGGGTATTCTCTGCCGCAGGTGGGGCAGACGGTGGATGTCTCGTCGAACGCTTCTGCTTTCATGCGGTAATACGCCGCCAGCAGCGTTTCACGCTGTTTTTGCAGCGCCGCCTCCTGTCCCTCCGCATCTTTGACTTTCAGTTCCATGTCAAGCAGCGCGTTTCGAATGGCATAGCACTTTTCATTCGCTTTGGTGAGTTCGGTGCGGTCGGAGAACTGATTGGAATACTGTGCCTTTTCTGTGGCGAAGTCTGCCTGTAGTTCCGCGATCACGCCGCGCTGTCTGGCAATCTCCACGCCGTTTTCGATGTCGCTGATCTGCTGTTCCAGCGTCTTCTTTCGCATATTCAGCAAACCGAGCTTTGCGCCGTCGTCCGGTCGGGGCATCTCTGTCGGCTTGGCCTTTTCCGCCTCGTCCACGCGGGCGGGAATGCCTTCCAGCTCCGCGATCACCTTTTTGCGCTCCGCCTGACTCATGATCTTGTAATCGAGCACCGATTTGCAGCCGATCAGCGTGATCAGCTCTCCGATCTCGTTCTCATGCTTCCGGATAATCGTCCGGTCACTGGTGCTGCCGAAGTAATCCAGCAGCATTTTGCGGCGGGTGCGCCAGTCTGTTTTTCCGGCAAAATAATCCGGGTCGGACAGCAGGCGGAAGGTTTCCTCCGGGCAGATGTCCGCAATATAGGCCGTGTACTGCGCTTTCGGTTTGGGCACGCCGTCGATGAAATAGGTGTATTCGTTCTTCGGTTTGCGGTCGGATTCATTCTCGCCGTTGACTTTGGCAAATTTTTCCGCCAGCGTCTTTCCGAGTGTGAAGGTCTTGCCGTCGTGTTCAAACTTTCCGACCACCTCCACGGTCAGTCCGGAGGAACCGAAAGGCTTGACCTCGAAATTGGTCTCGCTGCGCCCGGCGCTGTCCTTTCCGAAGAGCAGCCATGTGTACGCGTCAAAAAGGCTTGTCTTTCCCGCGCCGTTGGTTCCGCTGACAATGGCGCTTCCGCCGTTCAAGGGCAGCTCAAACGAGCGAATACCCTTGAAATTGGTGATGGTGAGATGCAGCAGCTTCATGCGTTGTCAACCCCCGTTATCAAAGTGTTGGTAGAGCTGAGCAGCTCGCTTGTCTTTGCGCCGTTTACCGCGCCCACAACCTCGTTGAGCATGAGGTACTGTTCTTCATCCGTGCGGCTTTGAAATACTTCGCTGGCCGTCAGGCAGCCGAGTATCCGGAGCAGCCATATTTCTGATTTTTTCATTGCTTGACAATCCTTTCAATTTGGTTTATACTGTTCATGTAGATTTACCTTTGCCGCCGAGGAAGTGCCAGCTTCCGAGGCGGCTTTTTTATCCCCACTGTTCGGCAAAGGCGTTGGCTATGCCGGGAAAAGTTTTGCTTCTGTTTTTTCCAGCTCCACCAGATCGGCATAAACTATCCTCCCATGTTCTTGCTTTACCTGATGGGAACACACCAAAAAGCTCTTTGTTATCGGGCCTTGGTAAAGAATTGGTTTCAAGTGGGGGTAACCCTTTTAGCCATAGACACGTTGCTTTTGTGACATAATTTTCTGCATCGTTCATGTCTTGTGCAAACATATAGGGATGAATTATTTGGTCTGGTTTCCGATAGCAGGTATTCATGACACCGACGGGGTTTTCAATAGCAATCCTTTCGCAATCTGCATTGACAAACCGCATGAAAAATCCCATCGCGTCTATACGCTGTTCTGTACGTTTGTTGATTTTATCCAACGGCGTAAATTTAAGGCTGTGATGCCTTGTTGCGACGTTCGTCAGATAAGTACAAGGCGGGTGTGCTATGATTAAATCCCAGCGTAAGACTTGATGCTCTTTGCCGTCCATCGTTCGGAATCTTATGCAGTAATCTTTATCGCCAAATCCGATATCATGTTCTGTCGGATTCAGTACTTTCAGCACATCCCCAAGAATATGCCACTCAGGGTGACCACCTGACGGTTCTTGTATATCACAGCTATACGCCTCGTGCCCGCGTTCTCGAAATGCAGTGCAAACTCTCTGCGATTCCTCACAAGCCACTAATACTTTCACGTCTTCTCACCTTCGTCCGCATTGGAATGGCTGTCCCACCACATCCAGCCGAGCGCGCCCGCGAAGGTCGCCACAAATACCAGCGTCATGCTGCCGGCGGTCAGATGATCGCTTGCCGCGACCGCGCCCCACAGCGCGCCGTAGATCAACGCGGCGATCAGCGCCGCCTCCGCGATTACGCCGAGAATGTAGCGGAAGATAATCCGGTTGGTGCTCATGTTGCTTATGCTCCTCGTCACCGTTATCCCGTCACATCTCTGTGAAAGAATCAGCGCGATAATTCTGAAAACGCGCTCCGGGTCTACTGTGTCCGCCATACGTAATCACCTCCTCTCATGCCGTGTGAGCATAAGCTGTCGCGCTGTAGCCCCGTCTGGAATAGCTGATGACGCAGCCAAGTTCTTCCAAGGCACGTTCTACTGCCCAGCTTATGTCGCCAAGTCCTAATGCCACTCGCCCGCGCCGGAGCAGACACAGGATTACACGAGCCTCTTCATACTGTCCGTGCTTTACATATGCGGTGTGCAGCTCCATCAACTTGTATCGCAGTATCTTGTTTTTCATTGTGCTGTTGCCTCCTTCTCCATTGTCCGCCCGGGCTGTTTTTGCTTACGCGGGCTTGTCCTCAGTCGGCGGCTCGGTGGCGAACAGGTACTCAATCGACATGCCGGGGAAGAAAGTGCTTCTGATTTTCAGCGCTTCGGGAATAGTAAAATCTCTTTCATTGTTCAGCTTGTTTCTGACTGTTCGCTCGGAGCAATTCAATAGATTCTGAATATCTGTAATTCTCACTCCGTACCTTGCCATCTCAGCTATTAAGTTTTTCATCAGCTCACCTCCTTAAATTGCTGAATTAAGCAATTTCATGTATAGTATATATCCAAATTACGCAATTGTCAAGAGATTTTCAGAAAAAAATTGCTTATTTCGGAAATATTTTGCTTGACAAAACTGATAATCGGATATATACTGACTATGGAGGGAGATTTTTTCGCATGGAATGGTTAAAAAAACTTAGGGAAATGAAAAAAGAATCCGGCAAGACCTCGAAAGAAATATCTGAAGCTACCGGAATACCAAAGTCAACTATTGATAAATTGTTTTCAGGACAAACGAAAGAGCCTTATCTTTCAAGTGTTCGTGCCGTTGTTCACTATCTTGGATATACACTTGATGACTTGGAAGAACCGCCAACAAAAAAAGCTCCCGCCGAAAAACTCGGTGAGAGCGATTTTGAAAAGCAACGGTTATTACATAATTTTGACAAACTTAATACAAAAGGCAGAAAAACATTAATTGAATACTCTGATGATCTTGCCAGCATGTCGAAATACACGGAAGATGAAGCTGCGGTCGAAGTTCAGAAACAAGCATAATCGTAGTAGATTTTGTGCATAAGAAAAGATTGTGATTCCCCTGCCGTTCAATTTCCACATCGGCGGCAGAGGAATCACATGGTGCTATAGAGCCTCAGCAGCTCCAAAAACATTCTACCACGCCACGTGAAATTTGTCAATAATTGGCGTGAAATTTTTGGAGGTAATGTTTGATGGGTTTATTTGGAGAAAAGCCGGCTTGCCCGGTATGTGGATCACCTGCGGGAGGGCTACTTGCTGTTAAGATTAAAGGCGGGGTGGCTCTTTGCAAAGAATGTAGTTATAAAGTCCGGATGGATAAGTCGATGCTGTCTCTTCAATCGGTTGACGAAATAAAGAAGCATTTGTCTTATCGCGAAGAGAATTTAAGAAAATTCAACAGCTTTACTCCATCATCCGAAATCAAGACCAGTTATTCACATGTGTTCAAAGTTGATAAGTCTCAAAAGCTGTGGTACAGCAGCATTAAAGCTGATGTTAATCCGCCGCTGTTCCGTTATGATGAAATTATAGACTATGAGCTGTCAGAGAACGGAAATACGGTTACAAAAGGCGGTATAGGTTCAGCGATGGTTGGAGGAGCGCTCTTTGGCGGTGTTGGTGCAATAGTCGGAGGGGTTTACGGCAAAAAAAGCCAGACAGAAATTAAGAGCATTAATCTTCACATTTCACTCTGCAATCCATATATACAGTCTCTCGACATAGAGTTTATAACCCCAGGCATGATTGTAAAGTCAGGCGATACCCTCCATAAAAGCTATCAGAAAACTGCTAATAATGTTATTGCTATTCTTGACGGCATGTGTCGGGAAGTTGAATTGGAGCAGCAAAAATCAGCTCCCACAACAGTACAGACATCTTCCCCGAGTGCGGCTGATGAAATAATGAAATTCAAGCAGCTTCTTGATTGTGGTGCAATTACACAGGAAGAATTTGACGCTAAAAAGAAGCAGCTTTTGGGTCTGTAAAAAAAAACGCTCCGCCAACTCAGGTGGTGCCAGAAGCCGACGGAGCACAATGCAGTGAAAAATATTCCCCTATCTGTCCATCGCCAAACAGTCAGATAGAGGAAATCGAAACAACCACACCAAGGGTGTAGTCTGTCATTATGATAGCATAAATCTCCCTCGGTGTCAAACATTTTATGAATATACGAGGGAGGAATTTTTTATGTCATATTTTTCAAGCAACCCCGATCTATTCGGCAAGCGCGTAGTCAAATACATCCGATGCAGTCATGACGATCAGGTGTTGCACGGCGATACGCTAGAAGCCCAGAACGCACTGCTTGATGATTTCATCAGCGCCAATCACATGATACTGGTCGATACCTTTGTAGACGAAGCCCTGACCGCCCGAAAGAAATACACCAAGCGCAAAGAATTTGTCCGGCTGCTCGATGGGGTAAAGGCACACGATTTTGAAATGATTATTTTTACCAAGCTGGATAGATGGTTTCGCAATATCGGCGATTATCACAAGATTCAAGAGATACTGGAAGCCAATGGCGTGCAGTGGAAAGCGATTACCGAGCAATACGACACGACCACCACCAACGGCCGGCTGCATATTAACATCCGCCTGTCCGTCGCGCAGGACGAATGTGACCGCGATTCCGACAGAATCAAAGACGTGTTTTCCTATAAGCTGCGTAACAAATCCTACTGTTCCGGCAGCCTGCCGCCCGGATTAAAGCTGGATGAAGAAAAGCACGTCATCATAGATGAAGAAAAGCGGCAAATGGTTGAGGATATGTTTAATGTATTTGAATCCACAGGAAGCAAGCGGCGCGCCATGACCTTTTTACAGGAAAAATATCATGTCAGCCTGTGTTATAATACGATTCACCGATGCCTGAAGAATCCGCTGTATAAAGGCGAATATAAAGGCGACCCGGATTTTTGTCCCGCTATTATCGCGCCCGGTCGTTTCGACCACCTGCAGCAGTTGTCTGATTGTAATGTGCGCGTGCGGCGAAATAACCGTGTTTACATCTTTTCAGGCATTTTAATCTGTTCATCCTGCGGATGCCGTATGCCGGGTAATTCCCATTATAAGAAAATGGCGGACGGTTCGGAAAAGGTGTATACCTCTTATCGGTGTCCGTCCCACGGCATTTCCAACAGATGCGACCGGGCAGCACGCATGAAAGAGGAAACCGTCGAAACGTATTTACTTAACAACCTGCGGACGGTCATGCTTGATTTTATAGTGCGTTACGATATCGCTGCCACAGGACAGGCGAAAAGGAATCCCGAAGAAGAAGCGGCCAAGATTCAGCGTAAAATCAAAAAACTGTATGACCTGTTCATGGAAGACCTGATTGACAAAGAACAATACCGCAACGAATACACGCGTTTCCAAGAGGAACTCAAAAATATTCAAACCGCGCCGTCCAAGCCGGAATATACGCTGACCACGATGCAAAATCTGCTTTCTCAGCCGTGGGAAGAGATTTACACAACATTCACCAGACAAGAAAAAAACGCCTTCTGGAAGTCCATTATCCGTTCTATTGTTGTACAAAATAACGGAAATATGGACATTCATTTTGTATGATCTTTTTCCTACTAACTCGACATATCCATTGGGGCGCATTGATTTAGTAAGAAAACAGTTCAAAAAAACGGCTCATGCCTGGATAAAAAATCCGCAGCATGAGCCGATTTTATTTATCCGTCCATCTTTCCCTCATCTTCGCCCTTGATCTGCGCAAGTGCGCGAAGCAGCTTCTCCGGGATAGGGATGCCGCACTTGGCGCAGTTCTCCAGAATCGAAATTCCCTCATTCGCAATCAGAAAGCCGATGGAAAGATTCTGCAAAACGCCGCCCGCGCCTGTCGCCGCGTCAACGCAGTGCGCCACAGCGACCACGAAGAAATACATGGTCTTTTTGAGGATGCCTTGGAAGCCAACCTTGGAACTGAGGTTCTGATGAATCCATGCGGCAGCAACACCGCTGCAATAATCAATTACCACAAACGCCAGCAGCGTCATCAGCCAGATATCCGGTGCACCAAAGAGGAATGTCGCAATGCTGGCGATACCTGCACCCAGCATCCGAACAATCCGCGGCCAATCAAAATCCGCCATATCACATCACCGCCTTTCGGAGAGCGGTGCGCGTCTTGGGCCCCACAATGCCATCCACGGCAAGTCCGTGCTTTTTCTGGAAGCGCAGCACGGCCGCCTTGGTCAGCACACCGAACGCACCGTCAACAGAGAGTTTCTTGCCCGAATCGGAATAATTGAGGTGCCACTGCACCCATTTCACACCGTTGCCCTTTGCCCCATACCGGAGATTTTTAGACGGCTGGGCATAGGGGCATTTCTTCTTTGCCGCCGTGTTTTCCGTACCGCGG
>ONDC01000118.1 GCA_900316495.1 uncultured Eubacteriales bacterium | reverse complement strand
AAAGAAGATGTCCCTAAAAAAGAAACGATTCTGTATTTCCCTTGATACAAGGAAGTTCTTTCAGCAAATTATGGCTCTTTGATTTTTGAAAAATACTGCTTACTCTTTTTTATTGATTATGACTTTTCATGCGTGGGACGTGCTTGCGCCATACCATCTTGTTGACCACACCGGTATAGCTCTGTATGATCTTGACGACCTTATCGCTGACATTCTCGTCAGTATAGTCCGGGACAGGGATTCCGTTGTCGCCGTTGCGCACCATCTCGACCGCGGTATCGACCGCCTGCAGCAAGCCGACGGTATCGATGCCCGAGAGGATGAAGCACGCCTTGTCGAGCGCCTCGGGACGCTCGGTGCTCGTTCTGATGCAGACAGCGGGGAACGGCTTTCCGACAGAGGTGAAGAAGCTGCTCTCCTCAGGGAGCGTTCCGCTGTCGGAAACGACCGCGAAGGCGTTCATCTGCAGGCAGTTGTAATCGTGGAAGCCGAGAGGCTCGTGTCGGATAACGCGCCTGTCGAGGACAAAGCCGCTCTGCTCCAATCGCTTTTTCGAGCGGGGATGACAGGAGTAGAGGATCGGCATATCGTATTTTTCCGCCATTTTGTTTATCGCCGTGAACAGCGAGACAAAGTTCTTTTCCGTGTCGATATTCTCCTCGCGGTGAGCGGAGAGAAGGATATATCTGCCTTTCTCCAAGCCGAGCCTTTTGTGGATATCCGACGCTTCGATCTTGTCCAGATTGGCGCGCAATACCTCCGCCATCGGGCTTCCCGTCACATAGGTCCTCTCCTTCGGCAGACCGCAGTCTGCGAGATATCTTCTCGCGTGCTCGGAATAGGCGAGGTTGACGTCGGAGATGATGTCTACGATGCGGCGGTTGGTCTCCTCGGGAAGACACTCGTCCTTGCAGCGGTTGCCCGCCTCCATGTGGAAGATCGGGATGTGCAGGCGCTTTGCGCCGATGACCGAAAGGCAGCTGTTGGTATCGCCCAGCACCAGCACCGCGTCCGGCTTCAGGCGCTCCATCAGATCATAGCTTTTGGCGATGATATTGCCCATCGTCTGTCCGAGGCTGTCGCCGACCGCCTCCATATATATTTCAGGCATATCCAGCTCAAGATCGCGAAAGAATACGCCGTTGAGGTTGTAATCATAGTTCTGACCCGTATGCGCCAGAAGGGTGTCAAAGTATTTTCTGCATTTCTTGATGACCGCCGCCAGACGGATTATCTCCGGTCTGGTTCCGACGATGATCAGCAGCTTGAGCTTTCCGTTTTCTTTCCATTGTTCCATAGCTCTTCCTCACTCCACAGGTTCAAAAAAGGTATCGGGGCGGTTGGGGTCAAACACCTCGTTCGCCCACATCACCGTGACCAGGTTTTCCGTCTCGGAAAGGTTGATGATGTTGTGCGTATAGCCCGGCAGCATATGCACCGCGCGGATCCTGTCGCCGCTCACCTCATATTCGATCACCTCGTCAGTGCCGATCCTGCGCTCTTGGATCAGGCCGTGACCGGAAACAACGATGAAGAATTCCCATTTGGTGTTGTGCCAATGCTGTCCCTTGGTGATACCGGGCTTGCTGATATTGACTGAAAACTGTCCGTGATCCGCGGTTTTCAGAAGCTCGGTGAAGCTGCCGCGGTCGTCGCTGTTCATTTTCAGGTCAAAGGCGACCTTATCGGCGGGCAGGTAAGACAGATACATCGAATACAGCTTTTTCTCAAAGCTCCCCTGCGGAATTGAGGGCATCATGAGCGTCTGCGGCTGATCGCGGAAGGTGCGCAGCAGCTCCACGATCCTGCCCAGCGTCGCCTTGTGGGTGACAGGCGCATAGCAAAAGCGTCCGTTCTCAAGCGGCTGCGGCGTCAGCCCGTCCCACTGAGAATCTGCGGCGGGATACTCGCAGCGATGGGGGTGTCCCTCGAGCGCGTCGTACATTTCCTCAAGCAGATCCTCGACAAAGAGCATTTCCAGCTCTACCGAGGGATCGTTGACGGTGATCGGCAGGTCGTTCGCGATGTTGTTGCAGAAGGTGCCGACCGCGCTGTTGTAGTTGGGTCTTACCCACTTGCCGACAAGATTCGGGAAGCGGTACACATAGACCGGCGCGCCGGTCTCTTCCTCATAGCGGAAGAACAGCTCCTCGCCCATTTTTTTGCTGATGCCGTACTCGCTCTTGCCGAAGCGTCCGGCGAGCGTCGCCTGCAGGCTGCTGCTCAGCATGACGGGACAGCGGTTGCCGCAGCGTCTGAGCGTATCGAGGAGGGCGGACGCGAAGCCGTAGTTTCCCTCCCTGAATTCCTCGGTGTTCTGCGGACGGTTGACGCCCGCGAGGTTGAACACAAAGTCGCAGTCGGAGCAAAAGCGCTCCAGCTCGGCGGGAGTGTTGCCGAGATCGTACTCATAGATCTGCTCTATCGCGAGCTGAGGTCTGGTGCGGTTTTTGCCGTCACGAATATTTTTGAGGTTTTCCACCAGATTTTTGCCGACAAATCCGGCTGAGCCGGTTACAAGGATCTTCATGCTGCTTCACTCCGTTTGCTCAGTTGTGGCGGATGCCTTCAAGCTCTTCTCTGACATAATCGGTGGTCAGGATCTTCTTTACGGTTCCCTCCACGTCAAGGCGCTCGGTGTTGTGGCTGGTGTAGGACTCGTCCGCCATGGTTTTAACATAGCCGTTCACATAATACTTGTCATAGTTGAGGTCGCGGTTATCCGCCGCGACGCGGAAATAATCTCCCATATCCTCGGCGCGGAGGCTCTCCTCCTTCGTCATGAGGGTCTCATACAGCTTTTCGCCGTGACGAGTGCCGATGATATTTGTGCCGGTGTCGCCGAACAGCTGCTGTACCGCCTTGGCAAGATCGCCGATCGTGCTGGCGTCCGCCTTCTGAATGAAGAGATCGCCGGGGTTCGCGTGCTCAAACGCGAATTTGACGAGATCGACCGCCTCATCGAGATTCATCAGGAACCGCGTCATGTTGGGATCGGTGATCGTGATCGGGTTGCCCGCGTGTATCTGATCGATAAACAGCGGTATCACGGAGCCGCGTGAGCACATCACATTGCCGTATCTCGTGCAGCTGATGACCGTGCCGCCGCGCTCTGCGGCGACGCGCGCGTTAGCGAAGATGACGTGCTCCATCATCGCCTTCGAGATACCCATCGCGTTGATCGGATACGCCGCCTTGTCGGTGGACAGACATACGACGCGCTTGACGCCGCATCTCATCGCCGCGTGAAGCATATTGTCGGTGCCCTCCACATTGGTGCGCACCGCCTCCATCGGGAAGAATTCGCAGGAAGGCACCTGCTTTAGCGCCGCAGCGTGGAACACATAGTCCACACCCCACATCGCGTCTCTGATCGACTGGGCGTTCCTGACGTCGCCGATATAGAATTTGACCTTTTGGGCGCAGTCGGGAAAGCGCGCCTGCAGATCATGGCGCATATCGTCCTGCTTCTTCTCGTCGCGCGAGAAGATACGGATCTCTCCGATGTCCGTCTCCAAAAAGTGCTTGAGCACTGTATTTCCGAAGGAACCCGTTCCTCCGGTGATCATTAAGGTTGCTCCGCTGAAAGCTGACATAGTCTATTCCTCCAAATCTATCTCTTAGTTGCCAAATACCAGATGAATTTCGTGTTTGTCACCAAATACCGCTTGAACAGCCGCTTGGGCTCCTGAATAAAGCGGTAGAACCACTCCAGACTGAGCCTTTGCATCCATGCGGGCGCCTCGGGAACGATGCCCGCGAGCACATTGAAGGCGCCGCCGACGCCGACCATCAAGCCGCTCACGCGATCCTCAAGGCGGTGACACAGCAGCTCCTGACGCGGCGCTCCCAGCGCCACCCATATGAAGTCGGGAGATGTCGCGTTGATCCGATGCGCAAGCGCGGCTTCCTCCTCCTCGGTCATATCCCTGAACACCGACGGCTCGCAGCCGCAGATATCGAGATAGGGATACTCCCTGTGAAGCACCTCCATCAGCTTGTCGAGGTTTTCCTGACTGTTGCCGTAAAAGAAATGGCGAAGCGGTCTGCTCTCGGATTCCTCAAATATCCGGCGCATCAGATCCGGTCCCGTCACTCTGTCCATCCCGGGGAACTGCTTCCTTCCGACGACGGAGAGCGGTTTTCCGTCCGGTACCGACAAAAAGGATTCGGACTGCACCTTTTTATACATCGGATCGTCATGAGCCGTTACGGTAGTGTGCACGTTTGACACACAAATATATTTTCCGCGAGCCGCGTCAAAATCCCTGAAAATGATGTCGACGCAGCTTTCCATATTGACCGCGGAAATCGGGACGCCGATGATCAACGCTCTGTCTGCCTGCTTTGACGTTTGATTCTTCGTCACCCCAACCCCTCCTTTGTTTATCAGTCCCGGACGTTTCCCAAAGCGTCGGGGCTGTTGTATATTGAAACCAGTGTTTGGTAATTGCTTTCCTCGTTCAGACAGCTGCGGTAATACTCCAGCGCGTTTTCCGAAAGCCGCGCGTTGTCGCTGACCATCAGCCGGACCGCTTCGGTGAAGCTCTGCTCCGACGCGGGATCGAACAGCGCGCCGCCTCCGGACTGACGGATGATATCGCCGTGATTGCCCAGATCAGCCGCCAGCACCGGACAGCCGCAGGAAAAGCTCTCGGCGATCACCATCGGAAAGCCTTCGTACCATATGCTCGGGAAAACCAGTCCGCAGGAGGTGCGGATATCCTCCTCTATCACTTCCTGAGGCACAAATCCGAAAAAGCGGATGTTCGGACACTGCCGCGCCGCCTCCTCGACAAGCGCCTTCTTCTCTCCGTCTCCGTAAATGTTAAGGACATACTCCTGCGGAAGCGCTTTCCATCTTTCGATCAAAAGCGGTACGCCCTTGTTTTCCTCCAGCCTTCCGGCAAAGACGAACCTCTTTTCGGAGGGAGCGCTGCGGGGACCTGCGGAGCCGCTGACAAAGTTGGGCTTGACAAACACATTGCCGCCGTTGATGTCGATCAGCTCAGCAAACTTTTCCCTGTTGAACTCGGTCAGAAAAATATAGTTGATTTTCCGGTAGGTGCCCAGCGCCCTGTGGAGCTTGAGCATCGCTACGACCACCAGCGTCTGCAGCTTGGAATCGCGATAGCAGCGACAGCGCATCGCCTGCTTGAAGCTGCCGTTTTCGCGGCACGCCTCGCAGATCCGTCCGTCGCGGAAAAAGACGCCGGCGGGACACAGGATCCGGAAATTATGAATGGTCTGAAAAACCGGGACCTTACATTTTTTCGCGGCATAGTAGACCGAGGGCGAGATCAGCGGGAAGGTGTTGTGGCAATGCACCACGTCGATGCGCTCCGAACGTATCAGACGCTTCACCTCGCGGTAGCTCTTCCATGACCACAGTGTGGTCAGCGGCGAAAGCAGCAGCTTGAGCTTTGAGCTTTTCAGCTCATCGTTTTTCCGCGTGTATTCCACCACCTCATGACCGTGACGCCGGAGCATCGCGACCTCATTAGTAAAGACGGTGTGCTCGCCGCCGCCGATCTGGTAGAAATTGTGCACCATCAGCACACGCTGCCTGGCGTTCTCCGCATTACGCGGACAGTCTGCCTGCCCGCCCTCGTGCTTGATCCGGTTATCCATGGTTATCAGTCTCTCCTGAACAAATCTCTGGTGTACACCTTATCCGCAACATCGTCCAAAACGCTGTCATAGCGGTTCGCGATGATCGCGTCGCAGCCCGCCTTGAAGCTCTCTATGTCGTTGACGACCGGCGAGCCAAAGAAGGTGACGCCGTTTTCGAGCGTCGGCTCGTAAACGATCACCGTCGCGCCCTTCGCCTTGAG
>ONDC01000117.1 GCA_900316495.1 uncultured Eubacteriales bacterium | reverse complement strand
GCCGCGCCGGACGCGCCTTTTCCCAAATTGTCAAACTGCGCAGACACAACGATCCGTTCCTCGTTGCCTGTCACATAAATCTTCATGCCGTCCCAGCCGGAGAGAGAATTGCCCGCCAGCATACCGCCGTACAATTCCGCGCCGGCTGTTTCGTCCACGCGGATAAATTTTTCACCCTTGTAGTAATCGGCAAAAAACGCTCTCAATTCATCCGGCGTTTTGCACTTGGCCAAAAATTCGGTGTAAAGCGGCACCGAAACCACCATGCCGCTGTAGTAATCCGCGACAATCGGAGAAAAAAGCGGCAGCCTTTCCAGACCAGTGACAGCCTTCATCTCCTTCAGATGCTTGTGCTGCTGGGTAAGTCCGTATTCTCTCGGCGCGTCGATGTCGGTATGTCTGCCTTCGGACTCGTACTCGGCGATCATCTTCTTGCCGCCGCCGCTGTAGCCTGTCAGCGAGAATGCGGAAACGGGGTAGTCCTTCGGCAGAATTCCGCCGGCGATCAAGGGATATACCACACCGATGAAGCCGCTTGCGTGGCAGCCGGGAACGGCTATGCGATTTCCCTTTTGAATTGCCTCCCTGTGCGCCTTGGAAAGCTCCGGGAAGCCGTAAGCCCAGCCGCTTTCCGTGCGGTGAGCGGTGGAGGTGTCGATGATGCGGACGTGCTCATTTTCCACAAGGGACACAGATTCCCTTGCCGCCGCGTCCGGAAGGCAGAGGAAGGTAATGTCCGACGCATTGATCAGGCGCTTGCGTTCGGCTGGATCCTTGCGAAGCTCACTGTCGATTTTCAGCAGCTCGATGTCGTCCCTGCCTTCAAAGCGTTCATAAATCCGCAGTCCGGTGGTTCCCTCGCTGCCGTCTATGAAAATTTTGGTTTTTCCCATCTTTATCATGTCCTGTCTGTTGAATTTTTACATAATCCCATTCATACTATACCACCTGAATCAGACAATTGCAACCCCCAGTCCTCTCACTATTATCTTAGCGAGCGAATGCGAGCGCTCTCAGCCCCACAGGGCGCAGGATTCGATCCTGCCGGAGATATGGGCGTGAACGCCGAGGCCGTGGTCGGTGAACATTTCGTCAAGGTCGTAGTCGAAAAACAAGCTGCCGTCGGCGTAAAATTGAATGAAATTCATGGAGATACGGCGCATAAATTCGTCCTTTGAAATGATCCCGCCTTCGTTGTTGCCGTCGCAATCGCCCCATATTTCAATGGTTCCGTCCTTTCCGGCAAAATCGTCGGCGGCGAATTGCCGGATTCTTTCGTCCCAGTCGGCGGCGTTTTTGACGAAGGCGCGAAGGCTTTGCAGCGACGCGAAGGCGGTAGTTTCTTCCTCGCCATCGGTTTCGAGAAAGACCGTTATTTCACATTCCGGCAGTTTTACCTCGCCCTCATAGTTTTTTCGGTTCAAGGTGAATGTCCCCAGTGAATCATGAATCACGACCGGTTCCGGCTTTGACTTGTTTTTTGGCATAAAGAGTCCGGAAAATTTATGGCTGAAAATCGGCATTACGTCAGCCTCCTTCCATAAGATCAGTCAGAGAACGGTAAATCGGATTTAAATCTCATACCCGCTTACCTTGACGATTTTTCCGTCGTGGATATACACCTGCATGGCGGTCGCTTCGAGCATGTCTGCGGTGTAATCGCTGCCGCTCACAAAATCGAATTCAAACTGCCCGAAGTTGCCGTCCTCGCCGGTGGGAGAATAGTCTGCAATGATTCTGCCGTACCGATACGCCGCCGCGTCGAGCCGCAGTCCGTCGAAAATCCGTTCGTCGTCCCTGTCGGCGAACTGTTCGCCCTTGAACCACGGAATGAATTTTTCACGCACCACCTTATCGAAGCCCTCCCGTTCCAGCACAGCAAAATCGGCGGGAAGCTGCTTCTCGCTCCCGGGATCCGGCGGGTCAATGATGACCGGCACGCCGCGCACGGCATACGGACTCAGGTATGGTCGGGACGCGGAAGCCGCTTTCTTTTTGGATTTTTTGAAAAAGCACATAGCGTTATCTCCCGATTTCGTAAATGACCGTACCCTCCGGCCTTATCATACCGTTCTCATACAGGCGGCTGAACAGCACCCTTCCCTCCGGTCGGAAGGAAAAATCCTCCCCGCCGCAGTTGAGACACACGCCGATTGCCTTTCCCATATCTTCAGCCCGTCTGAGATAATGCAGCATTCTTGGTTTGTTCTCGTGATGAATGAATGCAATACCAGACCCTTTTAATTCTTTGCATTCATGACGCAGTTTGATTAATTGGCTAACCTCGGAAAAAATATCGGAATATCTGCCGCTGTCTATCTCGTTCCACGGCATACAGCTCCGGTTTTCCCATTCCTCCCTGCCCCGAAGGGCGATCTCGGTGCCGTAATAAAGGCAGGGCGTTCCGGGAAGGGTCAGCAGCATGGCGAGCTTTTGCAGCAACAGGTCGTTGTTGCCCTTGCATTCCTCGGAAATCCGCTTGGTGTCGTGCGTATCGATGAAATTGAACAGCACCTCCGTGACCTGCTCGGGGTACATGGCGCGGCAGGCGTTAAGTGCGTGCATGAAGTCCTCCGACGAGAGATTCCTTTCGCGCTCAAAATTATTCACGCAGTCGTAGGCGGGATAATTCATCACGGAGTCGTATTCATCGCCCTCCAGCCACGGCAGCGAATCAAACCATATTTCCCCCAGCAGAAACAGCTCAGGCTTGAGCGGCTTCAACGTCCGCCGCAGCTCCCGCAGAAAGGTGTGGGATATTTCGTCGCCCACGTCGAAGCGGATGCCGTCGATGTCCCAGTCCTTCACCCAGTGGGAACAGACGTCGCAGAAATAGCGTATCACCTCGGGGTTGTTGGTGTTGATCTTGGGCATAACGCCCACAAAGGAAAAGGTGAAATACCTGCCGTCGGTGGTGTCAAAGCGCTGATTTTCGGGAAGGCTGAAATCATTGAAGTTGTCGCGGTTGATGAAAAACCAGTCGAAATACCGCGAGTCCCTGCCCTTTTGCAGCACGTCCTTCCACGCGAAGAACTCCGTTCCACAGTGATTGAAAACGCCGTCGAGCATGATGCGTATTCCCATCGAATGCGCCTGCCGCACAAGCTCCTTCATTTCCTCCCCGCTGCCGAGCGTCGGGTCGATCATACCGTAATCGAAGGTATTGTAGCGGTGGTAGCTGTCGGAGAGGAATATCGGCGTGAAGTAAATGCCGTTGATACCCAATTCATGCAGATAGGGCAGCCGCTGCGTCACGCCCCTTAAGTCGCCCCCGTAGAATTCACCGTGAATGCCGGGTTTCGGCTCTATGAATTTCCCCCATTCGACGAACCTTTCGTCACGCTCTCCGGCGCGGCAGAAGCGGTCGGGCATGATCTGATACCACACGGTATCCTTCACCCATGAGGGCGGCGCGATCACATCGGAGGGATTCATCCACGGCAGCTTAAAGCACTGCTTGGAGGTCTTGTCGGAGGAATTCGCGTCGATTATTCTGTTGTCGTATACAAAATAGCTGTCCTTTCCGTCGGTCACCTCAAAGTAGTATTGCAGTCGCTTGTAGGGCGGCTGCGTTCTGAACTCCCAGATGAAATGGTTCTCCAGTTCCATGGAAAGCGTCATTGGGTACCTTGTTCCGTCCCAGTTTTCCTGCCTTCTCATCCAGTGGATAAAGGGATCGTCGCATATGATGTACGCCTGCTGCACGTCCTTTCCGGTTCGCAGACGGATCACCGCCGTATCACGGTCGGCGGGGTAACACATATCCACTGTGCTTCTGTGTCGGATTGCGGAAAGATTCATCTCTGCAGCACTTCTTTGAGAATCGCCATACCCGCGTCGATCTGTTCATACGTAATGGTCAGCGGAGGCAGACAGCGCAGCCTTGTCTTGGCGGTCAGCACAAGCAGCCCCTTTTCGAGCGCAGCCTTCAGCACGTCCGAAGCGTTCAAGCCTTTCAGCTCCGCGCCAAGCATTAGCCCCAGACCGCTGACACTTTTCACTTTCGGAAGGGATGCAAGAGATTTTTTAAAATATTCGGCTTTCTTTTCCAATTCAGCTATAAATGCCGGATCGGAAAGCCTCTTCAGCACAACCAGCCCTCCCGCGCAGACCACAGGATTTCCCCCGAAGGTCGAGCCGTGAGTACCGGGAGTGAGAACCCCCGCATATTCGCCCCTTGTCAGGCACACGCCGATGGGCAGACCGCCGCCCAATCCCTTGGCAAGGGTGACAATATCCGGCTTCACACCAAAGTGTTCGGCGGCAAGCAGCTTTGCTGTCCGTCCCACGCCGGTCTGCACCTCGTCGGAGATGGTCGCAAGGTCGTGCTGTTCTGCAAGAGCGAAAATTTCATCCACAAAGGACTGCTCTAACACATTCACACCGCCCTCGCCCTGGATGAATTCAAACATGATGGCGCAGACGGTCGGGTCGATGGCTTCGCGGAGAGCGGGAATATTGTTCGCCTCGACATATTTGAATCCCGGTGTGAAGGGGAAGAAATAATTGTGGAAATGCTCCTGTCCCGTGGCGGAAAGAGTCGTGACCGTCCTGCCGTGGAAGGAATTGACCAGCGTGATGATGGTCGTGCGGTTTTTGTCCCCGTACTTGTCAAAGGAGCGCTTACGGGCAATTTTGATGGCGCATTCATTAGCCTCCGCGCCGCTGTTGCCAAAGAATAATTTATCTGTTCCCGTCATTTCGGTGAGTTTTTTGGCAAAATCCGCTGTGGTCGCATTGTAGTAATAATTGGAAACATGCTGCATTTTGTGCGCCTGCCGACTCACCGCGTCCGCCCATTCCTCATCCGCGTAGCCGAGGGAATTGGTGCCGATGCCGCTGCCGAAGTCAATATACGTTCTGCCTTCCGCATCGGTTCCCTGCGCGCCGCAGCCTCTTTCAAGGGCAAGGTCTAACCTGCCGTAGCTGCTCACCACAGCACTGTTGTATGTTTCAATGATTTCCTTTGAATTCATAAGTATCACTCCAAAATTTAAAAAATCAACCGCAGTCCCAATTATACAGCACATCCGAGAAGTCGAGCCTCTTTAAATGCTCGCGGTTGATGAAGAAATTACCGACTCCCGCGTCGCCCCACATCACATCAATCCCCTTCCGCATATCGGTGTCAAGCTGGAACAGCAATGTGTCATACTGCTCCGTTTCCTCGCTTCGCGGGTCAAACTGGGTGAAATAGGGATAGCCGCTCATCTTGCTGCAAAGCTTGGTCACTTCATTTGCCTCGTCAAAAATCGCGTCATACAGGTCGGTACCCAGATCAAAAAAACTGTCCGCTATCTCTTCGGGAAATGTTTCCTTCCAACGCTTTAAAAACAACTGCTCATAGCGGTAATCGCCTGTGGTCAGTCCTTCCTGCAAAGGCACAAAGTTCATTTTGCACTCATGATCAATAGGCGACAGCTCCGCCTTGGGCTGATTGGCATATAATGCGGCAATCGCCGAAGGTTCAACCGTGCGGTCAATCTCCGGGTAATAGATCACCTTCCAATCCTTCTGAGGCGACGGAACGGTGAAGGGACAGCCGTACAAATCGTCGTCACGGATGAAAAATTGCAGCATTCCCGCGTGGGGAAAATCGGGCAGACCGGCAATATCCCCGCAGTTGATCTGCGCCAGATGGTACAGCAGCTTTCCTTTGGAATCCACGGGTGGTTTCGCTCCCTTTGGAAGAAAGGGCAGTCCCCCGACCTTGCTGTCGAATAGGCTGCACGGCTCTGCGGACAGACTGATATTCACGCACGGTATGACGGTACTGTTGATAATCTCTTCCCTGATCCGCGCGGCAATTTCATTCCTGGATGGTAGCATGGTTGATAAGCCTCCTTTAGTGGTTTAAATCAGGTGGTTGTGAAAACGAGTTTTTTGCTCCGATTCGGGGGAAGGAAAAAGTGATTTAATTACTGC
>ONDC01000116.1 GCA_900316495.1 uncultured Eubacteriales bacterium | reverse complement strand
GATGGCGTCGCTGTCCTCGAACGTATCGAGGTTCGCCATGCAGCATCTGTTCATTCCGCCGATATTGTAATCGCAAAAGGATTTCATGTATGAATTGAGAAGGCTTTCGGTCATCGTGCTGTCGCTGGAAACGCTGTCTCCACAGGAGGAGCAGTTAAAAGCCATCAGCAGGACAAAACCAGCGGCAAACACTCTTAAGACAATGCTCTTGCGAACAAAATTATGACACATGACGTCGGTCAGCTCCCATCTGCGCTTTTGCGAAAAAAGCAGGATTACGCGTTTTCAAATCATTCAGCGGTATGTCCTTCTGGTAGCCTTCCTGCGGGAAACGCTCCGCTTCAGGCTGTTCATCTTCTGCTTGCGGGAATATGAGACGAAAATATATCCCGCCACTCCCAGCACGGCAAGCACGAGGAAAATTCTGAAAAGCACCGAAGCAAAAAGGTTATTCACCCAATCGAGGATGGCGAGCAGCGTGCTGCGTTCCACGGATTCGCTCGCAACCAGATTGATCTTACCTATTTCCTCGCCGTCGTAGGTCAGAACAGCAGTGCCGAGCTTCTGTCCCTTGCGTATCGGCGCCTCCGCCACCTCGTCGACAAAGGTAATCTCCTTGCTGACACTGGTGGATTTCACCCCCTTGGGAAGGATGGTGCTGAAATCGTCCTGAGGCACAAGGGTGATACTGTCCTTATTCCATGCGAGCTTAAGGGGAATCTTCGTAATCGGTACATTGGTGTTGTATATTTCCGTTATATAAAGGTTGTTAAACGCCCATTCAAACAGATTCTTCGCGTCAATAAAGGCGTAATTCCTGTCCTTGGCGGAAGGAGCATGGTCGTTCATCAACACGGCTATGTAGTGATAGTCCCTGCCGCCGACATTCTTTTTGGCATAGGCGGCAAAGCAGTGCCCCGACTTGATGAGGTAGCCTGTCTTGACACCCTCGCAGTACTGATAGAAGTAGTCCGTGCCGTCAGCGCCCTTTTCGCCTTCGCGGATCAGCAGATTCGTCGAGACCACCCACTGCACGTTGTCGTGCTTGTTGGTCGGCTTGATGCCATAGGAGCGGGGCGTATACGCGATGTCGGCAAGCTCAGGGATGTTCATCAGATGATTGGCAATGATCGCCATATCGTGAGCCGAGGAATAATGGTTCTCAAAATCGGTCGTCAGACCTGAAGCACACTTGAATTTGGTGTTGGTACAGCCTATTTCAGCGGCACGGTCATTCATAAACTGAATGAATTCCTCGTTGGTATCGCTTCCGTAATACTGCTTGCTGATATAATAGCCGATTGCCTCCGCAGCGCAGTTTTCCGAGGCAACAAGCGCGTTGTAGATGAGGTCGCGCAGAGTGAAGCGCTCATTGACCTTGATGTTCGTCCAAACGCCGGTCGCGCCTTCCTTGTTGTAATTGACGAACCGGACGGCGCGGGAATCCACAACCACCCATTCGTCAAGCGAATCGGCGCGCTCATAGGCAATGATACAGGTCATCATCTTGGTCAGCGACGCGGGCAGCATTTTTTTGTCGCCGTCTTTCTCATAAATCGCCTTGCCGGTGTCCATGCTGAGCATATAGGCCGTTTCACATTTCGGCTCGTATTCCGAACGGAACGCGGCGTTTACCTCGGAAGGTCTTGACGAGGGGCGCACAAGGAATGACGCGGACAGAAGCACGACACAAAACAGCGAAAAAACCCGTTTGCACACAATTGGCAGTCTCATATTTTTTTCATCTCCGGTTATTAATGCAGTACATAAGTTGGTTTCCAAGCTATTATAGCACATATTTTTATAATTTAAAAGTGTTATAAAAGTAAATTAACAGTAAATATATAAAAAAAGTTGTTTTTGTCAGGATTATGATGTATAATAAAGGGGATTACCCGTTGGAAACGACAGAGCTGTCCTGAAAAATATCCGGCACAGAGCTGTCACGGACAGGAGCGTGATGGAGAATGGTATATGTTACAGGCGATATGCATGGCGCTGTTTCACGTTTTGAGGAAAAACAGTTTGCCAAGCTGCGCAGCGGAGATATTCTGATCATTTGCGGAGATTTCGGCTTTATCTGGAACGGAGACGGTCAGGAGGAGAAAATCCTTCAGTTCATGGGCAGACAGAAGTACAAGATTCTGTTTATTGACGGCTGCCACGAAAATTTCGACAAATTGTACAGCTATCCCGAGGATCAGTGGTGCGGGGGCAAAATCCACTATATCAACGACAACGTCTTTCACCTCTGCCGGGGACAGGTATTTGAGATAGAGGGACAGACGGTGTTCACCATGGGCGGCGGATTCAGTCCCGATGCGGATATTCGCACCAGCCGCGGCATGCGCTGGTGGGAGGAGGAAATGCCGACCGTCCGGGAAATGGAGCAGGCCGCCAACACGCTGTACCGCCAATCCATGCGGGTGGATTACATTATTACACACGAATGTCCCACTATGGTCAAAAATCTTCTGTCGAACGATCTCAACAACTTCAATTCGCTGACCGCCTTTTTCGACGACGTTTGCGAAAGGGTCACATACAAGCACTGGTTCTTCGGCTCGATGCACAAGGATCGCCATATTTCTTCTAAGCATACGGCGGTTTACCTGGAGGTTCTCCCCCTCGCCGTGCCGCAAAGCTCCTTCTCAGAACCGCTCAACAGGTATTTCCAACGCATGAATAACAAAGACGGAGAACCGCATATTTGATTTCTTCCGACAAGAATCAGTTGAACTATACAGCAGAAAGGTGATATTTCATGAAAAAAAACAACAGTGTGGCGATGGTTGTCGGCATTTGTATTGTAATCGTGACAGCCTTTACTGTCGCCGCGATCATGTTTGCCAAGGGGAAGGACAATCCCACCGTTGAAGAAGAGCCGGGGTCCCTGCCCGAAAGCTATGTCGGCAGCTGGGCGCTTCCGGGAGACAGCCATGTTCTTCAGTCGCCAAGAAATGCCGAGATGACAGAGGATGACGCCATTGCCGACGAGAACGACTTCGGCGTAACGATGACCTATGGGGTGTACAGCACCCATCGGGTCGGCAGCGTTAACAATCCTGTATATAAAATGGAAAGAAACTGCGGAACAAAGGCCATGGATCAGCAGAATATGCAAAGCGACGGCATTTTGGAGGAATTCAGCGACACCGCCTCCATCACCAAAATTGAGGTTTTCAGCGAGGATGAAAGCGCTCTGATCGATACGGTGTTTATGATAGATGACGAATACCTTGTGTATTTCGGAACGGGGAACTACGTATTTTGCGCGGTTAAGCTTGATGCGGTTGGATAATCAAAATCAGGTTCTCAATCCGAATGCGATTCGATTGACAGCGCAAGGCGCTAATTTACTTTATTACCTTAAGGAGAATGCATAATGGCTGTTAAAGACATCATACTCGGGCTTTCAAACGCGAATGGACCCTCCGGCGCGGAGGGTTCCGCTGCCCGACTGGCAATGGAGCTGCTGTCGGATTTCACTCCGACCGTGCGGGATTCGCTGGGCAACGTCATGGCGGAGCTTGGCGATCTCAATTCACCTGATCATATTCTGATCGACGCTCACATAGACGAGATCGGTCTCGTAGTGACCGATATAGACGACGACGGCTTCCTTCATATTGCGAAATGCGGCGGAGTCGACCGTCGTGTCATGATGGGCAGCGAGGTCTGCGTCATGAGCAGGAACAAGATTAACGGCGTAATTTGCTGTCGTCCTCCCCATCTCACCAGAGGAGAGGACGTCTCAAAGGTGCCGGATTTCAAGGACATGGCGGTGGACATCGGCTATTCTGCCGAGAAGGCGCGCGAGCTGGTTCCCATTGGCACCCGCATCGCCTTCAGGAGCAGACCCGCTTCTCTCCTTGGAAACAGAATTTCCGGCAAGGCTCTCGACAACCGCGCCGGAGCCGCCGCCATCATCCGCACAGTGGAGCTGTTGGAGCCGAAATGCGCGCGGCTTGACTGCCATGTGACGGCGCTTCTCTCCACGCGCGAGGAGGTCGGACACCTCGCCGCAGGCTGTGCCGCCTTCACGGTCGCTCCGACACAGGCCATCGTGGTAGACACAGGGTTCGGGCAGTATCCCGGATGTCCTGACGAGCTTTGCGGAAAGCTCGGCGGGGGACCGATGATCGGCTTCTATCCCGTGCTCAGCCGTGCCATTTCCAAGAAGCTGACGGCAGTTGCCGATGAACAGGGGATCAAATGGCAGTACGACGTGTGCGGGGGAAAAACCGGCACTAACGCCGACGACATAGCCGTAACAGCCGGAGGCATTCCGTGCGGTCTGATCTCCGTTCCGATAAGAAGCATGCACACCCCCGTCGAAACGGTTGACTGTGACGACGTGGAAAAAACCGCACAACTGCTTGCCGCCTACATAAGAAGCGGCGGCGTGCGCCAATAACGAGAAGAAGGGAGACTCACTCATTATTATGCTGCGTGATACACTTGCAAAGCTCTCGGAGCTTCACGGCGTTTCCGGCGTGGAGGACGAGGTCAGAGAATATATTATCAAAGAAATCAAGCCCTATTGCGATGAGGTCAGCGTCAACAGCACAGGATCGGTTATTGCGTTCAAAAAGGGAAAAAACACACCGGAAAATAAGATGATGCTGTGCGCCCACATGGATGAGGTGGGACTTATCATTACCGATGTCGAAGAAAACGGACTGCTGAAATTCGCGACCGTCGGCGGAATCGATGCACGCGTGCTCTGCGGCACGCCTGTGCGCGTAGGCGAGGATAAGCTGCCCGGCGTCATCGGGGCAAAGCCCATTCACCTTCTGGAGGACGACGAATACGCCAAGGCACCCCAGATCAAGGAAATGTATATCGACATCGGAGCGAGCAATAAGGGCGAAGCGCTTGAAAGCGTCTGTCCCGGCGATTACGCGGTATTCGACACCAATTTTGGCGAGTTCGGGGACGGTCTGCTCAAGGGAAAGGCGCTTGACGACCGCGCCGGCTGCGCCATCCTGATGGAAATTGCCAAGCGCGATCTCGACTGCGACCTTTACTTCGTGTTCTCCTCCATGGAAGAGGTGGGACTGAGAGGCGCGAAATGCGCTGCCTTCACCGTTGCGCCCGACATGGCAATCGTAGTGGAATCCACCACTGCCGCCGATATTCCCGGTGTTGACGAATGCAGCAAGGTCTGCCGGGTCGGTCAGGGCGCCGTCGTCTCGTTTATGGACAGAACCACCATTTACGATAGGGGACTTTTGAAAATGGAACAACGGATTGCCAACGAGCGCGGCATCAAATGGCAGTTCAAAAAGGGGGTAACGGGCGGCAACGACTCCGGCACCATTCACAACAGCCGCGGCGGTATCAGAACAGCCGCCATCTCCCTCCCCTGCAGATACCTTCACTCCCCCTGCGGCATTATCTCCGAGAGCGACCTGAATGCCGTCTGCGAGCTTGTGTGCGCGCTTGCACAAAAAGCCGCCATGGGCAAGTAAATGAAGGAATTCATACTCTCCGCTCCGCCGCGTCTGCTGCTATTTGATCTTGACGGAACGCTTCTTGACAGCAGCAAACGCATCTCCGAACGCAATCTGAAGGCTATCGCCCAATGTCGGCAGCGAGGCATTATGATCGGCGTGGCAACCGCAAGAAGCGAGCCGACATGCGCACGGTTTGTCAATTCGATACAGCCGGAGCTGCTGATCTCCAACAGCGGAGCGCTTGTCCGCCTCCGCGGTCGGGTGATTTATCAGTGCGGTTTTTCATCCGACGAAACAGCCGCTCTGGTCGGCGCAGGCGTCGCAGAGCGCCGCGGCATTACGGTGGACTGCGACGACGTCACCTACTCCAATCGGTATATCTCCTTCTTCAACGAGCCGGGAATGGCTTATACTGATTACAAATGCTTCTCGCGCAGTTCTCTCAAGATCTGCATCGAAGGCGCCGATATTGATTTTGCGGTGCGCACCGCGGCATTGGTGGAAAATTGTTCCTGGCTG
>ONDC01000052.1 GCA_900316495.1 uncultured Eubacteriales bacterium | reverse complement strand
CTGCAGCTCGATCAGGTGCGCCACGCCGGGAATGCTTTCGCCCTGCCACGCGCTTGTGGTGGACATGAGCGCGCCGGTGGCAATGGCAAGCACGCGGTTCAGCTCTCTGTCCGCCATCCGCTGCAGGATGTGGGAGCATAGCACGCTGCCGATGCAGCCGCAGCCGGAGCCGCCCGCGTGAACGTCCTGCGCTTCGCGGTCAAAGATCATCATGCCGCAATCGTCGTGTTTGTCACTTAGATCGATTCCCTCGCGGGTGAGAAGCTGCCGCAGCAGATCACTCCCCACAAAGCCGAGGTCTCCCGTGAGAAGGAGGTCGTAATCGGCGGGGGAGGTGCCGGTGTCGGTCAGAAAGCGCTTGATCGTGTCGGCTGCCGCCGGCGCCATGGCAGCGCCCATATTGCAGGGATCCTTGATGCCGAGGTCGTCGATGATTCCCACGCAGGAGGCGTTGACGGCAATGCTCCCGCCCGATCCCAAAACGGCGGCGCCCGCGCCCGTCACTGTCCACTGGGCGGAGGGACTGCGCTGTCCCCCGTAGCCGAGCGGCGTGCGGAACTGCCGCTCCGACGAGCAGAAATGGGATGAGGTGACTGCCGCGCAGACGTCCGCCGCGCCAGCTTCCACAAAGACCGCCGCGCTGATGAGGGCTTCCACCATCGTCGAGCACGCTCCGTACATTCCCATGTGCGGCACGCCCAGGCTCCGCAAGCCGAAGGTGGAGGCAATGCACTGGTTGAGCAGGTCGCCGGAGAACATTACGTCCACACCCGCGGCCGGCAGCTTCGCCTTGTCGAGGGCGATATTGACCGCCTCCTGTTGAAGGGTGCTTTCCGCCTTCTCCCACGAGACCTGTCCGAGCATGGGATCCTCGTGTACCTTGTCGAACCTGTCTCCGAGCGGGCCTTCGCTTTCTTTTTTGCCGGCGACGCCCGCAAAGGCAAGTATCGTCGGCTTTTTGTCAAATCTGAATGTACCTCGCTGCACTCTCTGCATGTCTTGCATAACCTCCGATTCCGTTTTGAAAATAGTATGAGCCGCAGAAGGGAATTATATTCTCCCTTTTCGCTTTTATTCTTTTGCGGGGCTATTGAAAATATCAGAAAATCATGTATAATAATAGTCAGCGAGTGTCTTTATTACGGTATCTAAGGAAGGAAGATTATGAATATTATCATCGTTGGCAGCGGCAAGGTAGGCAGAGCGCTGACCCGGCAGCTCGCCAGGGAGAATCACGACGTTGTGGTGATAGACAAGGATCCGCAGGTGGTAGAGGATCTGATCAACGCCTTTGACGTCAACGGCATCTGCGGCAACGGCGCCTGCTACGACATTCAGAAGCAGGCGGGCGTGGATAAGGCAGATCTGCTCATTTCGGTCACGCAGACCGATGAGCTGAATATTCTCTGCTGCATGCTCGCCAAAAAGATGGGCTGCCGCCATTCGATCGCCCGTGTGCGCACGCCCGAGTATTCCAAGCAGCTTGACTTCATGCGGACCGGCTTTGGCATCAGCATGCTGGTCAACCCCGAATATCTTGCCGCGAACGAGATCGCGCGCATTCTGCGCTTTCCGTCGGCGATGAAGCTGGAGCCGTTTGCCAACGGACGCGTGGAGCTGGCGGAGATGGGGATTTCCGAGGGAAATGACCTGATTGGCAAGCCCGTGCATATTATCCATGAAAAATACCACGTCAGCGTGCTGGTCTGCGCCGTCAAGAGGGGAGATGAGGCCATCATTCCCAACGGCGATTTCATCATCAAGCAGGGCGACCGCATCAGCGTCACCGCCTCCCGTCCCGAGCTGGTCAACTTCATGAAGAAGCTGGGGCTGTACCGCACCCGCACCAAACGGGTCATGATTGCCGGCGGAGGCAATGTCGGCTATTACCTCGCCCGACAGCTTTCGGAATCGGGTCACACCGTCAAGGTGCTGGAAAAGAAGGAGATACGCGCTCTGGAGCTGGGGGACATTTTGCCCGGATCGGAGATCATCTGCGGCGACGCCACCGAAAGGGAGCTGCTCAATGAGCAGGGACTTGCCCACCAGGACGCGTTTGTCGCCCTGATGGGACGCGACGAGGAAAACGCTATTATTTCCATGTATGCCAAATCCCAGAATGTCGGCAAGGTGGTGACCAAGGCAAGCCGCATTTCCACCGATGTGCTGAGCAGCATCGGATTGGATACGGTTATTTCAGCGCAGGAGCTTGCCACCGATCGCATTCTGAGCTATGTACGCGCTCTGCACAATTCCGAGGGCACCGCTGTCCGCACTCTCTACCGCATTGTTGACGGCAAGGCGGAGGCGCTGGAATTCATGGTGCCGAACGATTTTGAATACATCGGCGTGACCTTCCGCGAGCTGAAGCTCAAAAGGAACCTCATCATTGCCTGCATCATCCGCCGCAACAAGATCATCTTTCCGCGCGGCAGCGACTGTATGGAGGCGGGCGACACGATCATCGTGGTGACCTCCATCGAAAGTCTCCGCACGCTGGCGGATATTGTGGAATAAGGCGGTGGGGCAATGAATTATCAGATGATAAGATACGTGCTGGGGCAGATCATGAAGCTGGAAGCGGCTCTGATGGGATTTCCGCTGCTGGTATCGCTCTATTATGCCGATGAAGGTATGCTTCCCATTCTGTCGGTCATGCTGCCGGTAGGCATTCTGGGCTATATCCTCGCCGGATTCAAGCCGAAGGATCAGGCCATTTTTGCGCGGGAGGGCTTTGTAATCGTGGCGTTTGCGTGGCTGCTGATGTCCGCCATCGGCGCGCTGCCGTTTGTCATCGGCGGTGAGATCCCCGACTATATCGACGCGATGTTTGAAACGGTTTCCGGATTCACCACGACAGGCTCCACACTGGTTCCCGATGTGGAATCCTTCCCGATGAGCCTGAAGATGTGGCGCAGCTTTACCCACTGGATCGGCGGCATGGGCGTGCTGGTCTTCGCGCTGGCAATACTGCCTGCGGGAAGCGCGCAGTCGATGTACATCATGCGCGCCGAGGTGCCGGGTCCCACTGTCGGCAAGCTGGTCGCCAAGACCCAGATCACCGCGCGCATTCTTTACGGAATCTATATTTTCTTTACAGTGATGGAAGCGCTCATGCTCCGTCTGACCGGCATGCGCTGGTTCGACTGCATTGCCAACGCCTGCGCCACGGCGGGAACGGGCGGCTTCTCAGTGCTGAACGACGGTATCGGCGGTTATCACAATGTGTGGGTGGAGGTCATCATCACGATCTTCATGCTGGTATTCAGCATCAATTTCAACCTCTTTTACCTGCTGCTCATCAAACGCTTTTCCGATGTGCTGCACAATGTGGAGATCAAGGTGTTCTTTGCCATTTATGCGGTTTGCACCCTCATGATCACAGTCAACATAGCGCCTATGTACAAATCCTTCTCCAAGGCGCTGCGGTATGCGGGCTTTACGGTAGCATCGCTTTCCAGCTCCACCGGCTTCGGCAATTCTGATTTCACCCAGTGGCCGGGCTTTTCCCAGACGCTGCTGATTCTGCTGATGTTCTGCGGCGCCTGTGCCGGCTCCACCGGCGGCGGACTGAAGGTGGCGCGAGTGATGATTCTGCTCAAATCCGGCATCAGGGAAATGCGCCGTCAGCTCAACCCCAGGCTGGTGGCAACCGTCAAGCTGGAGGGACAGTCGGTGGACAGCGAACAGCTCAACACGCAAGGATCCTTCTTTCTAATATATATGGTGATCCTGCTGGTTTCCACCCTGTTTCTCTCTCTCGACAAATACAGCTTTGACGTCTCCTTTTCCGCGGCGCTGACCGCCCTCAACAATATGGGACCGGGACTCGGCGCTATCGGTCCGTATGGCAATTTTGCCCAATTCACTCCCTTATCTAAGCTGGTACTGATATTTGACATGCTCGCCGGCAGACTGGAGATCTTTCCGATGATGATTGCCTTTATGCCGAGAACATGGAAAAAGGCCTGATGAATGTCGATTCACATAACTGACGAAATTTTCATGATAAAAATATGCAAAATGACAAACGAGAGGTTCGCAGCGACATTTTGTTGTGTGTTAGAACGTCAAAAAGAAGTGAATAAATCTGTTTAAATACATGAATTGTTTACGGATTGTTCATATTATTTATAGTCAATAGCCTAATTCGTATTAGATGTTTTGGGTAAAATATCAAAAATCCTCCGCCTTTTTGACGGGGGATTTTTTCGTGTTGTTAATTTATTCAAAGCTTGGTCATATCTGCTTAAATCTTTGCTGTACAAAATTTATATAAAATTAATGGTTGACTGAGAATTTTTTAGTGCTATAATGTTAATGATAGCTGAATTGCGCCCAGATTCATGATTCATCCAAATTTTACCAAAGATAGGAGATCTGTCTATGTTAAAAAGAAGTGAATACGTCGTTATGTCGTTGTCATTTGTATTTATGCTTGCCATATTTCTTGTGATTTCGATTAACTACATCACCGATTCTGCCGCCAGCAACAATGAGATAGAGGATGTATTTGATTCATCCACTCATGTTGCAGATGTTGAAAAGCTTGATAAGGATTATCTTATCATCACAGGAAACGATGATACGATATGTGAAAATGTCAAGCTGGCTCTCAATTACGCAAAGAAGGGCTATAGGGTATCGTATTCCGCCTATGAGCTCAACGCCAACGACTTTAAGAACGTGAAGGCGATTATTGTCACGACGCCTGACTTGGACGAGCTGGGCGATATGTTGATTGTCATGAATGCCGTCAAGCAGAGAGGCGTGGATATTTTCTTTGCGGCGCTTCCTCAGGAGGGCTCTGACAACTATGACGCCTACTGTGAGGCAATGGGCATTGTTTCAAGAACAGGTGAGGCGACGATTGCCGGTTTTCAGACCTTTAAGGGGTTGTTTGCGCAGAAGGGCGACATTGTCTGCAACGATTATCCGCTCACGGTAGAGGATATCAGGATCGACGCGACCTGCCGCAAGTATATTTTTGAATACTCCCCCGACCCGAACGCCGACCAGAGCAGCATGGTGCCATTGCTGTGGAGAACGGTTTACGGCGACGGTCAGATCTTTATCCTCAATGCCGACTTTATGCGCAGCCGGTATTCCATGGGCCTTTGCATAGCCGTTCTGGGCGGAATGGAGTCGGAGTATGCATATCCCATCATCGACGCAAAGGTCAATTATATCGACAGCTTCCCGTTCCTCAGCTATGAAAACGGCGATGCCATGATGAGATTTTACAACAGAGATTCTCAGGCGTTTATTAAGGATCAGGTGTGGCCGAATCTGGTTACCATGATGAAGGATTCCGATATCAGGTTCACCGGACTTTATTACGCCTATCTGACCGACGTAGCCGCCCAGTCCAATAATTTCAATTCCGAAACGCTGTCCTACTTCAAAAAGCAATTCAGCAAATATGGCTGCGAGTTTGGCTTCGGCGGTTACCATAAGGACATTCAGTCGGGCAAGCAGCTCGAACAGGACGCGATGGACGCCAGCTATAATCAGTTTAAATACAATATGGGCAGCTACAATCTGGTTACCTATAAGTATTCCACAGACATATCCCAGGCCGTACAGTCCGATATGCTGCGTAAGCTCAGAAAGACGAGCGTCTACGTCAGCAAGCTGGAGGTGCCCGAAGGCAGCAAGGATTATCAGGCGGATCTCGGATTTGCCGAAAGCAATATCGTCAATCTCCCGGTTATCTGCGAAGAGGTGGAGCCGAGCTTCCAGGATTACTGGAAGGCGTGTAACATGGCCTCCGGTCTCGGTCTGTCGACCCACTATTTTGACATGTATGATGTCATTACCAATACAAACAATTACAGCTATGAGTGGATGACCTATGCGCAGAATCTCGCAAAGGAGTTCAACCTGCTCAACAGAGGCACCTCATGGCTTACCGAGAGGACTTCCGCCCAGGCCGGTTACCGCGCAAAGAGGTATCTCTGCCTGATGCCGGAGATTACCTTCAGCGAGAAGGAGCTTACGATCAAGTGTCAGAATTTTGACGACAGAGCGACATTTATTGTCAAGACCGGAAAGAAGCTCAAGCCGGATGACGCAAAATTCATCTCCACAAAGGTGAGCGACGATTTCTACATGGTGGAGATTCTCAAACCCGAGGTCACCATCAAGCTTGTCTGATCGTGATGCTGTTTGCGGCTCACACTTTATTTCATATCATTAAGGAGGAAATAACTCAATGAAGGTTTGCTTGATTGCGGAAGGCAGCTATCCTTATACCTTCGGCGGCGTTTCCGCTTGGGTGCAGATGCTTATACAGGGCGTGCCAAAGGTGGATTTTTCCATACAGACTATCGTGGCAAGCCGTGCGGACGCAGGCGACTGTAAATTTGTCATACCCGCCAATGTGGTTTCCATGCATGATACCTTCCTGACGGATGACGACGTGGTTCATAAGGTGCGCAACAAGACCAAAATGAACTCGAAGGAAAAGGACGCTTTCAAGTCGCTGCTTTATGGCAAAAATGTCGACTGGGTAACCATCTTCAACTACTTTGAGCACAGGGACGTGTCTATCAACGGCTTGCTGATGGGCAAGGACTTCTATGACATTGTCATGGAGTTTTATAAGGACAAATACTCCCAGACTGTTTTCGTTGACTTTTTGTGGAACACACGGTCGCTTTACCTGCTGCTCTTCAAGGTGCTCAAGACCCCGATGGAGGTCTGCGACATTTACCACTGCGTCGCCACCGGTTATTCCGGCATACTGGCAGCCAAGGGCAAGGTGCTCTACAACAAGCCGATGATCCTCAGCGAGCACGGTATTTACACCCGTGAGCGTGAGGAGGAGATCATCAAGAGCAGCTGGACGCAGGGCATCTATAAGGACATCTGGATCAATTACTTCTACTGTCTTTCCGACTGCGCGTACTACTATGCGGACAAAATCACGTCGCTTTTCAATGCCGCTCAGAAGATACAGCTGGAGCTGGGCTGCGATCCCGGCAGGACAGTGGTCATTCCCAACGGCGTCAATATCAGCGATTATGAGTCGTTTCCGCGCAAGGATCCGGACGATCCCTACATCAATATCGGCGCTTTGCTGCGTGTTACGCCTATCAAGGACGTCAAGACCCTGCTGAGTGCCTACAGCTTCGCCAAGGAAGAGGTTCCCGAGCTGAAGCTGTGGATTATGGGACCGACTGACGAGGATCCCGATTATTACAATGACTGCGTTGAAATGGTGGAGGTCAACCGTTTGCAGGATATTGTGTTCACCGGACGTATCAAGCCGAAGGATTATCTCGCAAAGATGGATATGCTGATCCTCACCAGTATCAGTGAAGGTCAGCCCATCGTTATGCTCGAAGCCATGGCGTGCAGCATTCCCTGCATTGCCACGCAGGTCGGCGACTGCGCCGGACTGATCCACGGCGACCACGACGATATGGGCGATTGCGGCATTGTAACCCCGACTATGAATGTCGCCCGCATCGCGCAGGCGATAGTGACCCTGGCAAAGAATCCCGAGCTTCGCAGGAAAATGGGCGAAATCGGCAAGAAGCGTGTGGCGGATCACTACACCAAGGACGGCTGGTTGATAGAATACTCCAAAATGTACGATCACTTTGCTGCCGTCGGCACCACTGCCGTCGCCGCAAAGAAAAAATAATCGGAAGGAAAGAGGCGCTGTATGGCTGGTATAGGTTTTGAATTAAAAAAGCTCATGGGCAAGGGCAACATCGTTAACCTTGTGGCAGGTACCACCTACGCCGTAATGGTTACCATAGGTCCTACCATACTGCTTGCAGGCACACTCATGCTCATGTATGTGGTGCTGCCCTACTCAACAGAGGCATTTGCCGACAGAGAGTTTTTGTCGTCTACCATTCTCTATGTTTTCATTTTTTCCATGATCATCACGTCGCCGCTGAACTCGGTTCTGTCGAGGTATGTGGCGGATAAGATCTATCAGGAGCAGATAACCGACATCATGCCGGCAATCAATGTGGGTCTGGCGCTCAACATGGTGCTTGCGTTCCTCGCCTCTCTCTTCATCGTGTTCAGAGAGATTGAGGTTGGCATAGATCCCTTCTTTACGTTCCTGTCCTACTGGTTCTTCATGGTCATCAATATGTCGCTCTATCTGATGACATACGTGTCCGCCCTGAAGGACTACGGTAAAATCGGTATGGCATACTTCCTCGGCATACTTGCCGCTTTGGTGTATTCCATTCTGAGCGTATACGTATTCCACAACGCGGTTTCCTACTCCATCCTCGGCTCCATGGTGCTTTGCTTCTCCATCATTGCCACGATGCTGTATGCCAATCTGAAAACCTACTTCAAGGTCTCCAGCAAGAATTACACGGAGGCGCTGAAGTACTTCCTGAGATTCAAGCCGCTGTTTATCACCAACTTCTTCTACACCTTCGGTCTTTATGTACACAACTTTGTCTACTGGAACACGCCGAAGCACAACGCGTATATCGGCAATGTTTTCTGGACTGCGCCGGCTTACGATATGGCCACCTGTCTTGCGCTGTTCACCAATATCTCCACGCTGGTTATTTTCGTTGTCAAGGCCGAGACCTCGTTCTTCGGTTCCTACCAGGCTTACCTCGAGACGGTCAACGGCGGCGGCGGCGAGGATATCGAGCTTGCCAAGAAGAACATGTTCCGCACGCTCAAGAGCGAGCTGTTCTACATTATCCGGTTCCAGTTCATCATTACAATCATTCTCTTTATCCTTGCCATGATCTTCCTGCCGGACTTCGGCTTTGAAGGACTCATTCTCACCTTCTATCCGTCGCTGGCGGCCGCATATTTCGTCACCTTCATCATGTACTGCGAGGTCATCTTCCTCTTCTACTTCGATGACGGCATCGGCACCTGCATGGTGACCATCGGCTTCTTCATCGGAACGCTGGTCGGCTCCATCATTACGACCTACTTCGACGTCGTATTTGCGGGTCTGGGACTCTTCCTCGGCGCGTTCATCGGCTGGACAATCGGCTATATGCGCCTGCGCAGGGTCATTACCAAGATTGACGAGCAGATCTTCTGCCGCGGTATGATTGTCAATACCACTTCTGCCGGAAAGATGTCCAAGAGACGCATCGAAGAGGCGGATGAGGCGCTTGCCGCTCTCAAGCTCAGCAAGGAAGACAGGATCAAGCAGGAGGCCGAGCAGCAGAAGCAGAAGATGTTCGCACAGCAGAAGGCTGAGCGTACAGCGGAAATGAAGGAAATTGCCCAGAAGGCGAAGAAATAAATTCATCCGGTCGATGAACGGTAAGGAGGCGGCAGACGGTTCATGTCAATGAATGTGGTAATTACGGTCGATGATAATTACATCCGCCCCGCGCTGATCATGCTTGAATCGCTTTTTGAGCACAATCGTTCCTCCCTTCATATCTATCTGCTCCACTCCAACGTCTGTGAGGATAATCTGAAACGCCTTGCCGGTCACGTCGGACGTCTGGGCGGTGAATTCACCGACATCAGGGTTCCGGCGGAGCTGTTTGAGGGCGCGACGGTGACAAAGTATTTTACCAAGGAAATGTACTACCGTCTGCTGATCCCCCAGATGCTGCCGCATGAGGAAAGGGCGCTGTATCTTGATCCCGACATCATTATTTTCCGCTCGATAGAGGATTTTTACAACACCGGCTTCGACGGAAAAATGATGATCGCGGTGCCGGATTATCTGGGAGACAGCTACTACCCGGAACGGAAAAGGAACCTCGGGCTTGACGGCAGCTGCCGGTATATCAATTCAGGCGTGATCCTGTTTAATATCCCGCTGATGAACGAACGCTTCCGGCTGGACGATATGTTCCGGTTCATGAGCGAATGCGGATTGACGCTGGAATTTCCTGATCAGGATCTGATCAACGTTTATTTCCGGGACAGCATCAAGTACGCCCCCCGCGAGTACAACTTTACCACCGAATACATCGGAACCGGAGATTTCCTCCAATATCTTTTCAATCCGCGGTACAGAAGCGGCGAGCGCAAGCGCATTGTGATTGCTCATTACATGGGCAAGTGCAAGCCGTGGAAGCCTTCATACTACTACAAGTACTACCGCAAATACAGATCCTATCTGAACAAATATCTGACCGCGAAGGAAAAGCGGGAGCTGCTGCTGAGACCGTGGCTTGTCCTCAGATCAGTTGTCTCTGCCGCGTGGAGGGTCGTATCCGGATAGGAAGAAGGAGGTCGGAGGGTATGAAT
The DNA here is from genome assembly GCA_900316495.1 of uncultured Eubacteriales bacterium. GTDB lineage: Bacteria > Bacillota > Clostridia > Oscillospirales > Acutalibacteraceae > RUG762. The sequence continues at coordinate 2,354 of ONDC01000052.1, read as the reverse complement.
GTATTGATAACCGTGTCCCAGAATTACTGCCGGTATGCCCTTACCATGCTCAAGTCCCTCTTCAGGCACAACAAATGCCGTATCACCGTTTACCTGATGTATTCAAGGGTGGACGACAGCACTCTGAACGCGATGAGACAGTATATTGAATCGTATGGCAACCGCTTCGAGCCTATCAGGATTGCCGATGACATGTTCGACGACGCACCGGTAAACATGCACTTCACAAAGGAGATGTATTACCGACTGCTCGCCAGCAAAATGCTGCCGGAGAGTGAGGATCGGGTGCTCTATATGGATCCGGACATTCTGATCAGAGGCTCGGTGGAGGAATTCTATCATCTTCCCTTTGACGGCAATATGCTGACGGCCATAGCCGATCCGCCGCAGACAAACGATCCGAAATGCCCCGATAACCGGCCGCATTACGTCAGGCTGGGGCTTCCGGAAAACAGCAGCTATATCAACAGCGGAGTGCTCCTGATGAATCTGAAGCTGATGCGGGAAAAGGGCTTCGACGTCAACCGCATTTTCGAGATCATCGAGGCAAAACGGCAGGATCTGATCTATCCCGATCAGGACGCGATCAATATTTACTTCAACGGTTCCATAAAAATATGGAAAAATCTCTATAACTACAATCCCGGACTTCTGGCGAATGAAGTGGTGAAATGGGGTCTCAGCAAAAAATACAGGCGGAGAGAGAATCCCATCATCGTGCACTTCATGGGGCCGGTCAAGCCGTGGAGCATACATTACCGCAATAAATACTGCTTTGAATACCAGGAGGTCTACAGGGAATTTGCCCCTCTTGGATACAGGCTGCTGTGTCCGTTCCGTCCGGTTGTGGCGGTGTGCGGTTATGTCCTGACGGTCGTCTGTATGCTCCTGCATATTCAGAGACCCGGTAAATAAATAATCCCTGACGGTTCAGGGTTTATTACGGGGATGTCAGGCAAAGCAAAGGGACAGCCCCGTCATACAAGCGATTTATTTTGAAATATAAAAAGGAAGGTTGTGGGTACAATTAAAGTCTTGATTGTAGGTTCATATGGTTTCTTTACCAATTCGTTGGTGCAGCGTCTTTCCAAGGAAGGCTGCGAAATCTATATGATAACAGGAAAAAACTCTAAACTGAAGGGCAGGGGTCTGCCCAGACACATCAACTACGATTTTGCCCTGGACGATCCGCTGATCCAGAACATTATCGACAGTATCGGTCCCGACGCCATGGTATTCATCGGCTCACAGGACACTTCGTTCGCGTGGAACAACAACTCTGACGCAGCCGTATTCAACGCGGCCATTTCCAATGTCCTCACCTGCGCCAGCAACGCCGGCGCAAGGCATCTGGTCTATCTGTCCTCGACCGACGTCTACGGAACAGATTACGACACCCCGGTTACCGAAAAGAACAAGCCCGCTCCCTCGACGATCAGAGGACTTACCCTGCTTAACGGCGAGGGTCAGTGTAAGATCTACAACGACAACACCGGACTGAAATCGGTTATCCTGCGTCTGCCTGTGGTTTACGGTCCCCAGGCCAATACCGACGAACAGCTCAACTTCGTGAGCAACGCTTTCCTTTTCGCGAAGATGGGAGTTCCCTTCGAGTGCGACCTCGATATGGAATACAAGACGATCTTCATCGGAGACGCCGTCGACGCGACCTACAGAGCTATCGCCAATACCTCCATTCCGAAGGGCACCTACAACGTGGAGGGCAATGAGTACGTTTCCAACCGGAATATCATTCAGATGGTCGAGAAGATCTGCGGTTCCAAGGTAAACGTCACAGACACCAAGTCCGCCGGCAAGGGCTGCACCTGTAATCCGGTCGGCACACTCTTCCAGACCGCAACAGGCTATAAGCCGATCGTCACGCTCGAAAAGGGTATGGAGCGCAACTACAAGTGGGTGCAGAGCAATCTTGGCACACTTGAGGAAAACTATGCCACAAAGAAAAAGCGTGGTGAGAGCGCCGCGTGGAACGAAAGCAAGAAGCGCATGAAGGAGATAGGCAAGGGACTTCTTGCCTATATTGAGAGCCTTGTACTCTGCGCCATTGCTTGCGCCGGCACCTATTTTGCGAACGATTTCACGATGCTTAAATCGCTCGATTTCTTCGTCATTTACATCATCATCATGTCCGTTGTCTACAGCGTTACCCATTCCTACATTTCCATCTTCCTGTCGTCCATCATGTATGTGGTCATGAAGATGGTCTCGGGTATGGAATTCTCCGAGATCGTGCTGGATTACGGTACGCTGATCAAGATCCTCTTCTTCTTCCTGGTCGGTATTCTGGTCGGCTACAGCAAGGATCGCTTAAAGCTCAGGAATACGGAGCTGAC
>ONDC01000114.1 GCA_900316495.1 uncultured Eubacteriales bacterium | reverse complement strand
TTTCCTCTTTTTTCATGTTTGGTTATTTTGCTTTATTCTGCACGCTGGTTATTGACAAACGTAAAGAAAGTTATCCCCTTGTTTTCCACTGTGATTACATCGTGTATTTCAATTCCCTCCATCATTACTTTTTGTATATCCGTACTTATATAATATAGAAAGAAAATGAACTCCTTCCACCCGTCTCTATCCAACCCAGAGGTGAGCATGATACCTTAAAAAATGATTGACAAAAAAATGGGCAAAAAAACTTTTGAAAAAATGAAAAAATAACTTGACAAACAGCATTTCATGTAGTATAGTATATAAGCACTTGATTTGAAGCGGCTGTTTGCTGGTGTAGCTCAGTTGGTAGAGCAGCTGATTTGTAATCAGCAGGTCGGGGGTTCAAGTCCGTCCACCAGCTCCACTTTTCTTCTTTTGCTCAATGTTAATATGGGAGAGTTCCCGAGTGGCCAAAGGGAACAGACTGTAAATCTGTCGCGTCATCGCTTCGGTGGTTCGAATCCACCCTCTCCCACCAAAGCGAAAATCCTGTCGGCAACAGTCGGCGGGATTTTATTTTGTACTTTTCTGCATCCATTCACCACTTGCTCCGGCAAAATAGGCTGAATGTGATGATATAATCCGCATATTCACTTTTTTTACGTATGAAAGGGGAACAACCATGATGAAAACGGGATTATCCATGCGGCTTTTTGCAGCGCTGCTCTGCGCGGGGATCTGCATCGGCGCGGCTTCTTGCGAGAAGAAAGGGGATACCGTTACTCCGTCCGACCTGAATACCACCTCGTCGCAGAGTACGGAAAAACCATTGAGCGAACTGGAAACACTGGTGCAGGACGATGAATTCCAGGAGCAGGTGAAGGCGCTCTCACAGACCTACGAATCCAAGGGAATCAAGCTTGAGGTCGTTGCCGAAGTGGATTCCATTGTTTACAAATGCATCTATACCGTCAAGGTCGACGAAAACAAAAGCAAAGAGGAGCTTGCCGAGCACCTCGAAAGCAAGGCGTTTGAAACCTCGATCGACAGCGTCCTTCGTTCCTTCAAGGCACAGGTGCCGCAGACACGCTCCGTCATCGTGCGCTATATCGATATGGACGGAAACATCATCGCCTCAAAAGAATACAAATAATCTCAGAGAAAAAAACGGAGAAGCGCTTTACGGTTCAAATGCCGTGACGCCTCTCCGCTTTTTAGTATTTACTTTGTTCCGGTCTTTTTAATGCTGACCTTCCCTATAATATTCTCCACAGAGATTGTGAACTCCGCTTTCTTATCGCCGTTTAAAGGTGTGACAATGCCAACGACTTCCTTCTTCTCTAACTTAAATTTGCTTCCCTTCGGAAGGATGACGTCTACAGAACCCTTGACCGATTTGATGGAGCAGTTTTGCTGCAGTCCTTTGTCGGATTCGATTTTTATTTTACCCAGAACGCTTTCTACGTTAAATCCACCGACTGTTCCGCTGACACTGACGTCGTTCATTGAATCGCTGATATTGACCTGTTCAAATACGCCGGAGGAAAGGCTGACATCGCCGGCAACGTCGGAAATATCGACCTTCTTTGCGGAAGCGCTCTTCATTTTGACGGTACCCGCAGCCCCCTTGATCTCCAGTCCTGCAAGCTTGAGGGGAACGTTCATGCTGACGCCGCCCACTATATTCTTCATCCGGATATTGCCGCCGTACTCCGCGGGAAGCGCTATCTCGATCTTGATTTCCTTGCCGCGCAGCTTGCGGATTTTGATGATGGCTTCGTCGGTACTCTTGTTGAATTCAAACTGAATATCGGGTATATTCTCTCCTGTGAGCGTTTTGGATGACTTGACGGTGCTGGACAGTCTGATCTTGCCGTCCACTGTCAGATGGATGAATTGATCCGACGATGCGGTGATTGTGGCGTCCTCTAAGATATTTTCAAAAATGATCACGCCGTTTTCGGTCGGACAACCTATCTTTCCCTCGGCGTGACTGCCCACATATTCACTGTGGTCGCTGAATGAGAAGAGGTTGCTGATAGGCTTGTCGTTAATCTTTACTATATCACTCATGGAAACGTACTGCGAAACAATGTCCCACGAAAAATCTCCCGCGCCCGCGATGATAAATCCAACGCCGATCGCAAAGGTCAAAACAAATATACCGGCAAATGTGACCGCCAGAATGATCTTTCTAATCAAAATGACCCCTCCTTTATCATCTTCTTGCATTCTTTAAGAATATATCTGAACAGCTTGATGAAGAGCTTTGTTATTTCAATAATCGCCATAATCAAAAGACCCGTCAGCGCAAGGAACGAAATGCCGATAAAAATGAGTCCCAGACAGATCCAAAGACTGTTTGCGCTGAGCGAACCGCCGGCAGCGATCAGCGCAACGCCGGTTCCGGGAAATGCTCTCAGCAGTTCATACAGTCCGCGAACCAGATAATAAATCGCAAATCCCATGGTCGGCACCAGCAAAACGCCGATTACCGCTACGACGATAATGCCGGTCATGCTGTACTTGCTCTCGCGTTTTTTCTTCTTTGGCTCTATTTCCCTCTCGGATTCGGCACGGTCATAATCGACATATGCCTGATCATCCGGCACATAAGCGCTTCGCTGCGTCTGAGGGTAGCTTGGCTCGGAATATGTCGGACGCTGCGTCTGAGGATAGGGAGGCTCGGAGTATGCCGGACGCTGCGTCTGAGGATAGGAAGGCTCGGAGTATGCCGGACGCTGCGTCTGAGGATAGGAAGGCTCGGAATATGCCGGACGCTGCGTCTGAGGGTAGCTTGGCTCGGAGTATGCCGGACGCTGGGGCTGAGGATAGGTCGGCTCGGAAAAAATATCCTGCGGCGTCTGCGTGGATGCGGGAGCGGACGATGTCTGCGGACGGGGTTGAGACACGCCCGTGCGAGTCGTGGAGGTCTGCCTGTGGGAGGAACCGATATAGTCAGAGGACGAATGTGTCTGCGGACGCGGCTGGGCGGTTTGCGGACGCGACTGCGTCGGATAGGTCGGAGCCTTCGGATGACGACCCTCCAGAAATTCGTTCGCCACGTCATACGGCGCACCGAGTGACGCGCAAACCTGCGATTCGGTCTTTCCCGCCTCAAATCCCTTGCGGAAATGGTCGTCATATTCCTTGAGAATGGCCATTTTTTCCGACTCGCTCATGGTAACAAGATACTGATTCAGCGCAGTCAGGTATTCTCTTCTTGTCATGAATAGTTCCCTCCGTTTTTATATAACTTTTTGTCCTGTGTTCAACACTATTTCCGGATCAATATCAATATAACACGATTTTTTTGCTTTGTCAATATCTTCCATGCGGTTATTATGGCTAATATTGCTCAAGATTATTCGTTATAATGATGATTTTTTAACATTATTTTACTGCAAATTGCTTAATTCGCTTTTACTCAGCCGAATCAAGCTCGTAGTACTTTTTTATCATATTGGCGGCTTCCTCCGCCGTCACATATGAAACGATTCCGCTCAGCTTTTCCTTTACTTCCACCTGTTTGTCAAGGGGACAGTTTACAATATCATAATAAAAGAAGCCTTTGTTCAACCGGGCAAAATCTATTATTTCATGATAGCTGATAATCAGGTGGTTTCCTTTGCCGGACGTGCCTGACACACTGTCTACAGGATTGCCATACAGCGCCATCAGATTATAGTTACTGAGCGATTTTGCTAAGAAGTCACCCGATCTGATGTAATTATTGCTGAGATCCACATCACGCAGCTTTTGCAGAATCCGGAATTCATCCGGCACGGACGAAATTAAATTGTGAGAAAGATATACATACTGCAATTCCTTGGCATTGCATATCGGTTCAAGATTTCCGATCGCATTGCCGCTTGCAGATATTCCCTTCAATGCGGTCGATTGCTTCAGCGGGGACAGCGATTTCAGCTCGTTCTCATCCGCACTGATGTATTTCAGTGAAACGGTATTGTTCAAAGCAGATATATTTTTCAGGGAATTACAATCAAGCAACACGGTTCTCAGTTTTTCTGCGCTTTTGGAGAGAATCGAGATTTCAGACAGACGATTGTTGTTCAGATCAACGTATTCCAGCTGTGTGCAGTTGACAAGTCCGTCTATAGAGGATAATTGATTGTGCGCCGCACTGATCTTTTTCAGATAAATCGACTGCTCCAGACCCGCGAGTCCGTTCAGGTTATTATATGAAACATCGACACTTGTCAGGGCCGTGCAGGGGAAAAGCGCCGAAATATCCGCCACAGAATTATGGGCAAGCGAGAGAGAGTCCAGTCTGACGCAGGCGGACAGCGGCGAAATGTCACGGATTTTATTGTAGGAAAGATCAAGTGAGGTGATCTCTCTGGCATTGTTCAATGCGGAAATATTGCTGAGCTTATTGTGACTGAGATTCAGCCTGTGAATCGTCTCGTAAGGAACCGTCTGAAGATTACTGTCGGTCAGCCCGCAGCGTTCCGCCTTGATTATCTCCATCTTGCCGCCGTTCAGCAAAGAAAAGTCCTTCACCGAGGTACCGGAAACATCAAGCTCCCACAGACTTCCGACGGCCTGCTTCAGGCAGGAAAGGTCGGATATTCCTGCGTTTTCACTCAGATCTACGCTGCGAAGCTGTGCGTGCTTCTCCAATGACACCGCAGAAAGCTGCTTATCCGCCAGATCACAGCCGGAAAGCGTCAGGTATTGCAAAGAATCCAAGGACGACACGGCGGAGTAATCATCAATTCCCGTACAGCCCTTGACGCTCAGTGTTTGGAGCGGAGCTGCCATGCCGGTGAGTCTCCCGAACGCCCCCGATTCAAACCGGCAGTCCTCAAATTTAAGAGTCTTGAGCGCTTTAAACTGTAACACCTTCTCAGCGAACTCCATGCTGACGGTTTCTTCCCTGAAATAAAGATAGTTTTCGCTGTTTTTATGGAAGTTTCTTTCTCCCAGCTCGATCAGGTCGGAATTGTTGAGCCAGGCAATCCCGATAATCAGCATCAATACCGCCGCCACGGAGACAGTGCTTATCAAAAACACCTTGTTTTTCAGGAATGACGTCCCCTGATTCTTCCTGACAGGCACCTTCTGGGCAGGTACCATCCCTGCGCCCTGACCGGCAAATTGAGGGAATCCGACCGAAGAGGGAACCATCTGCTGCGGGACATGGGCGCCTTGGGGGAACGGCATGTTCTGCGGAGGAACAAAGGTCGGCTGATTGTCGGCGCCACCCTGCTCGATATACAGTGTGTATTCCTCACACCTTTGCAGCTCGCGCAGCATATCCTGCGGAGAGTCAAAGCGGTCGTCAGGATTGTAGCTCGTCGCCTTAATCACCAATTGTTTCAGACGCTTTGACCCGAAGCGCGGCTCCGGGAACTGCTTTTTATCGGGCGGCATTTTGTCAATCCGCTCGCGGTTGGAAGGATAAACGCCCTCGTTGAGATAGCGGTACATCACAATTCCCAGAGAATACATATCACTTCGGGATCGATCCTTGGGAAGCGATCTGTCCAGCCCACGCACCTCCGGGGCAATGGTGCTTTCGGTACCCGACGGGGTAATAGACGTGCTGCTGTCGCGCTTGGCGATTCCGAAATCCCCCAGCAGAAAGCCGGTGGGGTTCCGGAAGGAGCCGTCAAAGAAAATATTCTCCGGCTTGATGTCGCGATGAAGGATTTCCTTATCCGCAAAGGACTGCAGCAGGGGAAGGAGATCGCTGCCGAGACGGACGGCTATTTCCACTCCGTCTGCGGCAATGCGGTACTTGTTCAGCGGAACAAGCCGCTTCATGACGGCGCAGTAATACCGGGGACACCCGGGAATATCAGCGATAAAGGCATCAACATACTGAACAACATGCGGCTGGCTGATTCGTCTCAGCTCCTGCAGAATATCAAGCTCCCGCAGGTTGTAGACGTCATTGGAATAGGGCGATCGCTGCTCCTCTGAAATACGCAGCACATAATCGGGACTTCCCGCGCGACCCGAAATGCGGTAGACATTGGCGCTGCCTCCCTG
>ONDC01000038.1 GCA_900316495.1 uncultured Eubacteriales bacterium | reverse complement strand
CCCGACAGTTCCTTCCGTCACATTATGAAATCAGCCCTTGGCCGCAGAAAAGCAGCCAAGGGCTTTTTTCAATATGTCTTATTCTGTCACCTTGTAACCCTGTGTCTCCACCGCTTGCTTAAGGGTATCACGGGAGACCTCGCCGCTGAGCGTGACAACCGCCGTACCCTTCTCGTGGCTGACGTCGGCTTTCGCAACGCCTTCGATTGCTTCGAGCGTCTGCTTCACCCTCGCCTCACAGTGTCCGCACATCATACCCTCGATTTTCATTATCAGCTTGTTTTTACCGAACATTTCTGCATCCTCCTTGTTTGGAATGGTTTCATCCTGAACATTTTCGTAAAGATCGCCTAACGGAAAGGCGTCAGTCTGTGAAGTTTTTCTGTCGCGCTTTGCCGAGCGGATGTTGAAGAGATTAAGCCGCAGCGCGTTGGAGACCACAAAGAAGCTCGACAGGCTCATCGCCGCCGCGCCGAACATCGGACTGAGCTTCCAGCCGAACACCGGAATCCACACGCCCGCCGCCAGCGGTATGCCGATGACGTTGTAGAAAAACGCCCAGAAGAGATTCTGCCGGATGTTCCGCAGCGTCGCGCGGCTGAGCCGGATCGCCGCAGGCACGTCGCTGAGACGGCTCTTCATCAGCACCACCTCCGCCGCATCGATGGCAATGTCGGTTCCCGCGCCGATGGCAATGCCCACATCCGCCGAGGTCAGCGCGGGCGCGTCGTTGATGCCGTCGCCCACCATGCCGGTGCTGCCGTGCGCCTTGAGCCTTTCAATAACGCTCTGCTTGCCGTCGGGGAGTACGCCCGCGACCACGTCGTCCACGCCCGCCTGTTTGCCTATCGCCTTTGCGGTACGCTGATTGTCGCCTGTGAGCATTACCACGCGTATTCCCATATTCCGGAGTTCGCTTATTGCCCGCGGGCTGTCGGGCTTCAATGTGTCGGCAACGGCAATAATCCCAAGCGCCTTCCCGTCGCCGGCAAAGAAGAGCGGCGTCTTGCCCTCTGCCGACAGCTTTTCCGCCTCATTCATCAGGGAATCAGAGAGGTCAGCCATACCGGAGACAAAACCCGCGTTCCCTCCCGCAAGCTCTACACCGCCAAGCGAAGCGGTAAGTCCGCTGCCCGGAACGGCGCGGAAGTCGCTCACATCGGAAATGGAAATACCTTTTTCCTTCGCCTCTTCCATGACCGCCTTTGCAAGGGGATGTTCGCTTTTGCTTTCCAGCGCGGCAGCCTTGGCAAGAAGCGTCTCCGGCTGTATACCCTCGGCGGGAAGAATGTCCGTGACAACCGGCTGTCCCTGCGTGACGGTGCCGGTCTTGTCCAGGGCAATGATCTTCATCTCGCCCGCATGCTCCAGAGAAGCGGCGGTCTTGAACAGAATCCCGTTGCGCGCGCCCACGCCGTTTCCCACCATGATGGCGACCGGCGTGGCAAGCCCCAAAGCGCAGGGACAGCTTATCACCAGCACGGAAATTCCCCGCGCAAGGGCAAATCCCGCGCTCTGTCCGGCGATCAGCCACGCGATGACCGTCACCGCGGCAATGGCAATGACCGTCGGAACAAAGACGCCCGAAACACGGTCGGCGATCTTGGCGATGGGCGCCTTTGTCGCCGCCGCGTCGCTCACCATCCGGATAATGCGGGAAAGGGTGGTGTCCTCCCCCACCTTGGTCGCCTCGCACCGGATGTAGCCCGACTGATTGACGGTTCCCGCGGAAACCGCGTCCCCCGCCAGCTTGTCAACCGGAATGCTCTCGCCGGTCAGGGCGGATTCGTTGACCGCGCTGCTTCCCTCCAGCACCACGCCGTCCACCGGAATGTTTTCGCCCGGACGCACGGCGAACACGTCGCCCTTCTTCACCTGTTCAATGGGAACGGTCATTTCCTTTCCGTCCCTCACCAGAACGGCTGTCTTGGGGGCAAGCTTCATAAGTCCCCGCAGCGCGTCGGTGGTCTTCCCCTTGGAACGCGCCTCCAGCATCTTTCCCACGGTAATCAAAGCGAGAATCATGGCGGCGGATTCAAAATAGAATTCGTCCATATACGCCGCCGCGCCTTCCGTATTGCCCCTTGCCTGCTGCGCGGTCATGGCGAAGAGGGCGTAGGTGCTGTAGACAAACGACGCGCCGGAGCCGAGGGCGACAAGGGTGTCCATATTGGGAGCGCGGTGGAGCAGTCCCTTGAAGCCGCTGATGAAGAATTTCTGATTGATCACCATGACGGCAGCCGCCAGAAGCAGCTCAATCAGTCCCATGGCGACGTGATTGCCCTCAAAGAAGGACGGCAGCGGGAAGTCCCACATCATATGTCCCATGGAAAAATACATCAGCACGAGCAGGAAGCCCAGCGAAGCGATCAGCCGTTTTTTCAGAAGCGGCGTCTCCCGGTCAGCAAGCGGGTCGTCCTGTCGGGTGCCGCCTGCACTTCCCGTATCGGAAGCGTCCTTGACCGACGCGCCGTACCCCGCGTTGCGGACGGCTTCCACGATTTTTTCCGGCGGCGCGGTTCCCTCCACGCCCATGGAATTGGTCAGCAGACTGACCGAACAGGCCGTCACGCCCTCCACCTGCGAGACGGCTTTTTCCACCCTTGCGCTGCATGCCGCGCAGCTCATGCCGGTAACGTTGTACTGCTTCATAATGTAATCGTGACAGGCGGGGCGGTGAAGGAGCAGATGACCGCCGTGGCGTTTTGCAGATAGAATACCTCAAATTTGCCGTCGTCCAGGCTGTAAAGTCCGCCAAGCTCGGGATTGGCTTCAAGCATTGCCTGTCTCGCCTCGCGGCGCTCGTCGAACACGGCTTCGGCAGTCAGGCGGATCCATCTGCCGTCGGGAGCCATGCCGGAAATCTCGATCTTCGGGTTTGCCTTCATCTGCGCGTAGACCGCCTTCTGATTGGAGGTAGTGAGATACAGCCGCCCCTCAAATCCGCATTGTGCGCCGAAGGGACGCACCCTCGGCTGGTCTCCGTCCATGGTGGCAATATAATACACCCGGCACAGCTTCAGAAATTCCAATACTTCTTTCATTTGATAATACTTCCTTTCCATCATGCATTAAAGTGATTTGAATAAGAATTACTCCTGATTTGATCCGTTGTGATTATCTTTTTCCTTGTAATAGAGCATACAGTGGCAGTAGCCCTCAAATTCCGGATCGGCTATCTGATCGCGGAATTCCCTGCACATGCACTTGGTGTCCTCGGTTCTTTCCAGACGGCAGGGACAATAGCCTCCGCGCGCGTTGAGCCCCTTTCTGACGGTCTCAACTACATCCTGATTTTCGTTCAATCTGATTTTTGGCATGGGTCAATACTCCTTTGTTAGAATAAATGCGGATGATAATATGGTCATGAGAATGCCTGACATGGGTGAAATTTACAGCAGCGCCTTCACGCTGTCAAACGCCACCTCCGAATTTCTTATTTTCTGCTCGCCGCCGATCACCGTTTCGGTCGCCCCGCTCAGCCAGTCGCGCAGATAGGGCACGAGCGCCTTGACGTCGTCGAGGGTCGCGCTAATGATCTGCCGTCTCGTCAGCTCCGCCTGCTCCGCAGTCAGTCCCGCCAGCTCGCGGCGCACCTGTATCATGCCCTTGACCTGCTCCGGACGCGGACGACACAGCGTGTTCATCGCGCCGATAATGAACTGACGGAACGTGCGCTCGTCCATCTCGAGCGACGCAATATAGTCCGGCATGTCGCGGAAGCAGCGATAGGTCTCGTCAAGATTCGGATCGCGGAAGGACACCATCAACGCCTCGCCCGTTCGCTCGAACCTCGCGCCACAGCCGTATGCCCCGCCCAGAACGCGGATGTTCTGCCACAGATAGTCGGTATTCAGCAAATGCTCCAGCACCAGCAGATGCCCGTATTTCTCCAGCGCCGCCGACGGCAACACGCCGCATACCGCCGCGTACTGCACCTGTGAGGGCGCATACAGTGCCGCGCGCTTCTTCTCCGACAGCTGCACGGAGCCGCGTCCGGCAGCACTCTCCCCGCCGAGCAGACGGATGAATGCCTCCGTCATTTCCACCGCCTTCGGCAAAAAGCTCTCCTCGCCGATAAAGACATACGTCCAGCCGTCCGGGTCAAGCAGGCTCGTTCTGATGGCGTTCATTGCCTCCACAAGTTCCTCGCTGCGCCCGTCATAATCCTTCAGCAGCTCGCAGAGGAATTGATAGAAGGAATAGCCCTGCAGCTCATTCCTCCACGCATATGCCTCAGAATACGCGCTCATGCCTATATTCACCGCCGCGACGTTGGAGGATTCGAGCAGATCACGCTCCATTCCCGTCTTTAATTGAAGCAGCATATCGCGTATATGCCCGGTATCGGAAAAATCCGTTTCCAGAAGTATCTCCCGGTCGAGGTCGAACGCCTTCTCCGCGTTTTCGCAAAGGAATTTTGTCTGCCAGCTCATGACAGGGGTGACATTGCCGTCGTCAAGCGAACGCACCGTCTCAAAGAGATGGACAATACCGCCGGTACAGCTGTCAATGAGGTCGGATAATTCCTCATAGCCGTGAGACTTGGTGTCCACCGCGCCGAAAAGCTCGGTAAAAATGCGGTAATACGGCAGCAGCGATGGATCGAGCCTTCTCAGATCAAAGCGCCGGTCAAGATAGGCGATGGAATTGGTCTCCCTGCGCTGGAAGATCAGCTCGCCGCCCTGCACGCGAATCCGGCGGGAGGGTCTGAAGTCCGGGTCGGAGGAAAGGTCGCTCCGTTCCAGAAGGGGAATTCTTGAGGCGTCCTCCGGCGAATCCTCCGAATCGCGGTAAGCGTTCAGCCGCCTGTAATCGCTCACCAGCCCGTCGAAATCCTCCTTTGCCGCGTTGACACGGCACTTCTCGGCGATCAGCTTATCCTCGCGCGAGGTAAATTCGGTATCGGGGCACAGCGTCACGACATTCTTATGGGAATTCCGCAGGAAATATTTCTCAATAAATCTTTCAAAGTAATCTGTTTTTGCAAGCTCCTTTAGTTCGTCTATGGCGTCGAATACCTCAAGCAGTCCGAGCGGGTCATCCTCATGGTAGAGCAGCTTGGGAAGCATCTGAATGGCATAGGTGATCCCCTTGGTCTTCCATGTATCAGCCTCCTCCTTCTCGCTGAATTCGAGAATACTGAGCGTCGCGTTCAGACGCTCCTTGTCAATTCCATCCCTGACCAGCCCTTTTAGTGTGGACTCGATGATCCTCAAGAATTCAGCCCTGTCGCTCTCGCGGCAGCCGGAGCCGACAAAACCGAACCACGGCACCTTTATAAGAAAGTCCACCATGGAATAAAAATCTTCGCCTATGCCCGCCTTCTGCATGGCGTTCTTTACATACGCGCTCTGGGAAGTGCAGAGAATTCTGTCAAGCACGCGCAACGTCAGCATGTTCAGTGGCGTGTGAGGAATATGCATGGCAAAATTATAGGAGAAGTAATAGCCATTTACAAGCTTGGATTCATCGGCGGGATAGGGCGCGAAGAATTCACCTTCAGAACAGTTCTCGGAAATTTCCTTCACATCATACTTCTCTGAACGTTCATATTTGTCGAGGTAATTCTCAGAGATATAGGCAAGCGTTTCCTCCTCGTCAACATTGCCGTAGAGGAAGATAAAGCTATTGGAGGGCGTGTAATGCCTGTGGTAAAAATCGGTAAGCTCTTCAAACGAAAGGTCGCATATAGCAAGCGGAAGACCGCCCGATTCAAAGGAGTACGGTGTTTCCTTAAAGAGCGAAGCCGTCACGGCTTCCTCCAGAAGCGCATCAGGAGAGCCTTCTACCCCCTTCATCTCGTTGAACACCACGCCATTGAATTCCTTAACGGCGGTTTCATCCTCGTTGAGGGCAAAGTGTCTGCCTTCCTGCAAAAAAACCTCCTTCTTCTCCGGAAGAAGCGGATTGAAAGCCGCATCAAGATATACGTCCATCAGATTCCTGAAATCCTTGGCGTTGGTGCTGGCGACGGGATAAACGGTGAAATCGCTGTAGGTCATGGCGTTGAGGAAGGAATACATCGAGCCTTTCATGAGCTGCAGAAAGGGATCCTTGAGGGGGTATTTCTCCGAGCCGCAGAGGACGGAATGCTCGATGATGTGGGGAATCCCCTTGTCATTCTCAGCGGGGGTGGAGAAGGCAATGCTGATCGCGCGGTTGTCGTCGTCGGCAGGCATGACAATGACCCGCGCGCCGGTCTTGTCATGGGTATAGAGCCGCACCTCGCACCTGATGTCACGGATATAACGGCTCTGCTTCAAAGTGTAATGTTTCATTCGGTGAGAAGCTCCCTCTTTGTTTATTATATATAGTATAACCATTAGTCACCGCTAATTCAACAACAATCTGTAAATAATGGAAAAAACAAAAAGCCGCGGGAGGAAACAAAAGCATCTCCTCCCGCGGAAATAATGGGAAGTAATCGCGGAATATATGATACAAATCAGGATTGAGACCCCAGAGCCTCATTCACTTTTTTTGTAAATTCCCCGGTCGTTTTTGAAATTCTGTTGTAAAGCCGATCCAATAGCCAATCATAACGGATCCATTTTTTCAGAAAAACGATCAGAACCGAAAGAGTTAGACTGACAACAATCCATGCAAAATAGTTAACCATCCCTATTCTGGAAATGTACACAATCTCAGGGAACCAATGACCGATCATTGAATGAATTAAAAACATGATCCCTGAGTAGGATCCCAAAAATGCCAATCCTTTGCTGAGATAGGGAACGGATAAAAATACGCCAAACAACAGACAAATGGCAACAGCGGACAACGAATCCACCGCTCCGCATATTCTCCATTGATCGACTCCAATCAGTTTGAATCTGAAAAACCGCAACAGTAGCGTTGTCAGCAAAAGGGCAATACAAACAATACTGCGCTGGAATCCGGACATTTTAATCGAGCTTAACTTATTCATGGTGTCATGGCACGCAAACAGACATCCTAATAAGAACACAAGGAGGTAATTAAGATAGTCTCCGCCATAAATCGACGAAATCGAATTTGGGAAAAGCTGTAACAATATAATCACAATAAAGCTCATACTGAACAAGCCGTAATTAGACAGCGAATTCAGAACGGTATGCGTAACAGGTATCAACAGAATGATGATCTGTGCCAGACACATATACCAGAATACGCCGGCCAAAAGAGGCGTGTGAAAGAAATCCGCCCACCCTAATCCGTCTAAAACAAACATCAGGATGTTTCCCTGATACAAATCGACAAGGCTATTTCCTATCAGACAATAAATCATCGAAAAGATCAGAAAAACAAGCCAGAAGGGTTTCATCAGCGAAAACCACTGTCTTGCAATAAAGACCTTCTTTTTTTCATCAGGTAAATGAATGAATTTATACATCAGTCCATACGCTGACAAAAAGACAAAAATCCAGACGCACACTCTGGCGCTTACCGCAATTTTGGGAACCTGTTGTTCAGGCAGCAAATAGAATTTCACATTGTGGTCCGTCAGATAAGACTGAAGGCGAAACATATGATGAAACAGCAATAACAATATGCCTACGCCTTTGCAAATATTCGTCTTTTCTTTCGTAAACAAAGGAAGACCTCCCTACAATTTACTCGTCAGATTAATCAAAGCAACCGTTATCACATAGACGCAATCTTCTCACGGACATAATCGCCCATTTCGGAGCAGGAGACCTTCTTAAAGCCATCCACCCAGATGTCTGGTGTGCGAACCTCGTCAAGCACCCCGGCGACAGCCTTCTCGATGAGATCGGAGGCTTCGGGCTGACCGAGGGAGTATTTGAGCATCATGGCAACCGAGAGAATGGTGGCAAGGGGATTGGCGATATTCTTGCCGGCGATGTCGGGAGCGGAGCCGTGAATCGGCTCATAGAGACCGGAGCCTGTCGCGCCGAGCGAAGCGGAGGCAAGCATACCGATGGAGCCAGAGATCATGCTGGCTTCGTCGGAGAGAATGTCGCCGAAAATATTCGAGGTCAGGATCACGTCGAATTGAGCGGGATTGCGCACCAATTGCATGGCGCAGTTGTCCACATACATGTAGCTCAGCTCCACCTCCGGGTACTCCTTTGCCATTTCGGTGACGGTCTCACGCCACAGGCGGCTGCTCTCCAGGACGTTCGCCTTGTCGACGGAGCAGACCCTCCTGTTTCTCTTCATGGCAAGGTCAAAGGCAATGCGGGCAATTCTCTGAATTTCGGGAACGGAATACTTCTCGGTGTCGTAGGCGGCCTTGACGCCGTTTTCCTCCAGCCTGCCGCGTTCGCCGAAGTAAATGCCGCCGGTCAGCTCACGGACGACCATGATGTCCAGCGAGCCGCCGATAATGTCGGCGCGCAGGGGCGAAGCGTCCCGCAGCGACTCGAAGATTCTCGCGGGGCGGAGATTGGCAAAGAGTCCCAACGCGGCGCGGATGCCGAGCAGACCCTTTTCGGGGCGGAGATGACCGGGAAGAACATCCCACTTCGCGCCGCCCACGGCGCCAAGCAGCGTGCTGTCGGCAGCCTTGCACTTGGCGATGGTCTCGTCAGGCAGCGGAACGCCGGTCGCGTCGATGGCGCAGCCGCCTAAAAGCGCCTCGTCATACGCCACGGTAAAGCCGCATTTTTCCGCGGTAACGTCCAGCACCTTGATCGCCTCGTTGACGATTTCGGGGCCGATGCCGTCGCCCTTCAGAACGGCGATTCTGTAATTTTTCATCTGAATCATTCCTTGTATGTTGATATGATGGCTTCCGCCCGGAGGCGGAAGAAGGCTTGCTGAAAAAAATCAGTTGTCGATCTCGCTGAGATCGGCGAGGTTGTAGGGCGTCTGCTGATAGACGTAGTAATTCAGCCAGTTGCCGAAAAGGAGATTGGCGTGAGCGCGCCACGAGTGATTGGGAACGGCGCATACATCGTCGTTCGGAAAGTAATTGCAGGGAATCTCCGGATTGAGTCCGCGGTTGACGTCGCGGAAGTATTCGTTGGCGAGCGTCTGCCGGTCGTACTCAAGATGGCCGAAGGAGAAGAACTGCCGCCCGTTCTTGTGTCCCACCAACGATACGCCCGCATCCTTGGAGGTGGTGAGGATGATCAGCTCCTCGCGGCTATCGATGTCGTCGCGTGAGACCTCGGTATTGCGGGAATGGGGACCCCAGTAAAAGTCGTTGAAGCCCCTCACCAGCGGGTGAAGCGGCGCGGTAACGCGGTGGCGGTAAACGCCGGAGAGCTTCTGCGGGAGCGTGGTCTTGTCAATGCCGAAGTGGTGGTACATCCCCGCCTGCGCTCCCCAGCAGATATGCATGGTGGAGTAGACGTTGCGCTTGCTCCAGTCCATGATTTCGCAAAGCTCCTCCCAGTAATCGACCTCTTCAAACGCCAGCTTCTCAACCGGCGCGCCGGTGATGATCATGCCGTCGTAGCGGTTGTCCCGCACGTCGTCAAAGGTCTTGTAGAAGTCAAGCAGATGGCGGGTGGAGACGTTCTTCGCCTCATGGGAGGCGGTCTGCAGCAAATCCACCTCCACCTGAAGCGGCGAATTGCTCAGCAGCCGCAGGAACTGCGTCTCCGTCTCGATTTTCGTCGGCATGAGATTCAGCAGTATAATCTTCAACGGACGGATGTCCTGATTGATTGCCCGTTCCTCTGTCATAATAAAGACATTTTCATTTTCCAGAATCTTTTTCGCGGGCAGCTCGTTGGTAATTTTAATTGGCATAATATATCACTTTCAAATCAGAGGAAATGGTACGCCTTCGCATCATAGCGGATTGGCGCAAAGGGCGCAGCCTTCCTTTACGATGGGAGTTGGGCGTTGACGATTTATTTATCCGACGGCGTGCGCTTCAGGTAGGGCAGAACGTCCTCCGTGTAGGCGCGCAGCATTTCGCCGACGCTCCACGCCTGCGTGAAGCAGCCGCGGGAGGTGCAGGTGAAGTCGCCGTCAAAGATTTCGGCGACGCCGTTGATGCAGCCGTCGTTCATATGATCAAGGAAACGGGAGCAGATTTCCTTGCAGCGCCGGATGGCGTAGGGGGAATGGTCATGCACCTTGCAGAAGGCGGAAATGTAGCCGCCCATCAGGAAGCCCCAGCTCGTGCCCATGTGATAGGCAGCGTCGCGGTCGATCAGTCTGCCGATATAGGCCGGCTTGTATTCGGGGTCGGTAGAAGAGAGGGAGCGCAGACCGTAGACCGTCAGCAGGTGGCGGCTCACGCAGTCCACGACGGAAAGCTCCTTGTGCCTGTCGAGCATGGTATAGGGGAGCGACACGGCGTAGATCTGATTGGGTCTGATCCTGTCCTCGCAGGGGTCGGCGACGTCGTAAAGATAGCCGCCGCGCTCATTCCAGAATTTGCGGACGAAGGAGGTTCTGACCTTATCCGCCAGCCCGGCATAATGCGAACCGTCGCGCCCGAATTTGTCGCAGAGCATTTCCATCACCCGAAGGGCATTGTACCAGAGTGCGTTGATCTCCACCGGCTTGCCATGGCGGGGAGTCACCACCCAGTCGCCCACGCGGACGTCCATCCACGTGATCTGATCCTTCTCGCTGCCGCCGTACACAAGCCCGTCGGAATCCATGCCGATGGAATAGTCGGTGCCGTTTTCATAGGCGTAAATGATCTTTTTAAGCACGGGGAAAATCTCATCCCGGATGAAGGCGTAATTCTCCTCCCCGCCGGTGTAATGCAGATAACGCTCCACCGCGTAGAAGTACCAGAGCGACGCGTCCATCGTGTTGTACATTGGCTGATCGTCCGCCGAATTCGGGAAAACGTTGGGAATCAGCCCGTTTTTCTCGTACATGGCAAAGGATTTGAGAATCTTCTCGCAGTCCTCGAAGCGACGGGTACAGAGGGTCAGACCGGTGAGGGCGATCATGGTGTCCCTCCCCCAGTCGGCAAACCACGGATAGCCCGCCATGACCGTCTTGAGTCCGGTGGAGGCGCGGTCGACGATAAACGCGTCGGCAGCCCAAGTGAAGTGCGCCGAGAAAATATCCCTCGCCGGGTTGCGGCGGATAAGCTCGTACATCCGGTCGGTGTACGCCTTCACAATGTCGAAGCCGTTTTTCGCCGTGATGTCCTCGTCCTCGGTGGAGCAGATCACAAAGAATTTCTTCGTCTCGCCGGGATATACCTTGATAACCGCGTCAAAGGGGGTGTACTGGGTATCCAGCCCGCGGAAGCCGGTTCTTGCGTCGATGGCGAGGCGCTGGTTCTCCTCCGCGATGAAGGTAGGAGCCGCCATACTGGTCGGGATCCGGGAACGGTCGGAAAACTCGCCCTCGCTGATGTAGAATTTCGCGTTGAAGCTGCTGTCGTCGTCGCGCCCGACGAGCATGGTCTTTCCGAACACCGACGAATGGAAGCGGGCTATATCCGAGGGAACATTCACCCGGTCGATGGGACGCATGGCAAACAGCGGGGTCAGCGTCACGGTGACAGGCTGCGTCGCCCCGGTCACGGTGTAGCAGACGGCGACGGTATTCCTGCCGTGCTCCATGGCGATGGTCTTTTCGATCGAGATTTCGTCCGTCTGATAGCAGTAGGTAGGCACAATATCCATCCTGAACTGCTCCAGATAACGGTATCCCTCCGTGCGGTCGCCGCTGTATTCCTGACAGGCGAGGTCAAAGCTGCGCCTGCCGCAGGTGATTTTCTCCTGAATCTTGGAGAGGACGTTGACCCTGTCCACCGGCGGTCTGAGGGACGCGACAAGGTAGCCTGCGTGAATTCTCGCGGTGTCGCCCGTCACGGTGCAGCAGGAGAAGCCGCCCAGACCGTTGGTCAGCAGCCATTCCTTCTCATACCCCTGCTCAAAGGTGCGCCAGTTGCTTCTTCCGAATGTGTATTTTGTATGCATGATTGGATTACCGTCCTTGAATAATATTGAAAGTGAAAACACGCTTCTGTGAATTCCCGTTGCTCTGACGGCATAAGTTGCCTCAGGAACCGGAAGCGGGCTTGTCGCCGCCCGCGGAATGACCCTCCTCCGATTCGACAGGAGCCTTTGAAACGAACTTCATGATATGATGATAATAATTCTGATTCAGTATTTGCAGAGAATACGTCGTCTTGGCTTTGACAATCTTATTCATATGCGTAATATAGTCCTTTTTTTCCTGCCCCGATAATGTACAGCCTTCATTCGGAACGAATTGACCGGATGACGCCCTGTATTTTCCCTCCTGACTGATCCACGACCAGCCCGACGCTTTCAGCAGGGCAAAATGCTCTCCGTCAGAGAGAATGTCCGTTCCCATGATGATCCTGGAATCATATTCCAGACCGAAAAGATTCAGAAGCGTCGGTAAAATATCGATGGTGGAACAGGGTACATCGGTGACGACCGGTTCCTTCATGGAGGCGCACCACAGGATGAAACGGTTGCGATAGAGGTCAAAGTTATTGCGGATGCCCTTGACCGGCAGACCGTAGAGCTTGGCAAGGGAGGAATCGCTCAGCGCGTAGGGATAGTGATCCGCCGCCATGGCAAAAACCGTGTTTTCAAGCTCGCCTGTTTCCGTCAGCTTTTCCACGAGCACCTTCAGCATCAGCTCAACCTCGTACTGACAGGCGATATAAGCTTGCACCTCTTCGGGATAGCTCCTGTACTTTTCGGGCAGGTCGGATCTGTGGCGTTTTGACATGGTGTTTCCCATAAAGGAATAATTGGCGTGACCGCTGACGCTCATGTAATAGGCATGGAACGGCGTTCCCTTTCCCATGTATTCGTCCGCGGTAGCCTCCGCCATCTCCTTGTCGGAACGCGGCCAACAGCTGCTCTTGAGCTTCAGGCCGTTTCCTATGGCCTTCCATTTATATCCGAATTTCGGATGCGATTTGTCGCGGTCGTAATAAGTATAGGTGTTGTTGTGATAGCCCAGCGTCGCGTACCCCTGCGCCTTCAGCTGATTACCCATTACAAAGGGATGCTCTTTTTTTCCACTGAGCTTAAGGCAGTTGGCGGTGGTGTAGAAATTTCCCGTGATATTGGAGTACTCGCCGCTCGCGGTGCTTCCTCCCCACGCGCAGTTATAGCTGTTGGAAAAGACAAAGCCCTCGGTATACATCCTGTACAGCACGGGGGTGAATTCCGGGTCGATGACCTTGTCAGAAAAGCCCTCCAGCGTGATGAAGATGAGATTTTTCCCTTTGAACATGCCCGTGTACTGATTCTTTTTGGAGGGCGTAACGGATTTGAAATACTTATCCATCGCTTTGATCATCTTCGAATCCGTGGAACCAGCCGCCTTATCAAAATCGATGTTCATGATGTTGAAGCCGTATTCCTTCTCCGACACGGAAGCGTCTCCCTGTCTGTCCGTTCCGTCTCCGCTGCCATCGTCTGTGCGGATGGGGTTTCCCTCCGTGTCCGGATCGCCCAACTCGATTTCTTCCACAGGGGCGCCGAAAATCAGCTGCTTAATGTCGACGCAGGTGGTGTTGAAAATGCCGTAATACTTATAGGTCGAATCAAGATCACTCTGCAAATAGGTGTAATAATAATAAGGAGAGTACTCCCCGGAGGTGCTTTTGGTTTTGTATATGCTGACGATCGCCGGAAAATACAGCATCACAAACACGACAAACAAGGTGCCGGACAGAGAGACGCTTCTCTTCTGTCCGTCGGGAATCACAAACGAGCCGATCGCGCACAGGATGATCAAAGGGACAAAGAACGCAAGAATCATATACCACACGTTGGCGGAGGCGACAATCGCCTCTCGCCAGAACTGGGTGATGTCCTTAGCCTGTCCCAATGTCTGCCAGGAGAAAAACGTGTGGAAATTCCCGTAATAGCTCACATGGAATGAGAACCATACCGCCAGAAGCGCCAGCACAATTTTCGTCAGTATCCTGCGTCCCCTTCCCGGAAGCAGGCTGACGAAAAAACTGAGCAAAAATCCCATTGCCGCCGACAGGAGCATCAGATAGTGCGAGGTACCGGCAAGCTCTGATCCGAAATTCTTCATTCTGGCAAGTATCTCGATATAAAGCAGCGAGACGGGAAGATAGATGGATCCCGCAAGAGTTTGCAGGAAGGATGATCCGTCAGCCCTGCGCGGTTCCTCGCGATACCGCTCGCGACTCCTTCTCTGATAAGGCTGGTTCATAGGTTACATCCTCCTGTTCACCGGCACGGGCTTATTTCCCGAAAACATGCTTGTAGTAATTCTTGTCAAGAATCTGCTTGGAATAGGTCTGCTTTGCCCTGACAATCTTGTTCATTGCCTTGACGTATTCGGATTTTTCCTCATCGGTGAGAGTGCAACCGGCGGCAGGTGTGAATCTCTTTTCCGAAGCGTTGTACTCGCCCTGTGTGCTGATCCACGACCAGCCGTTGACCTTGATCAAGGCGAAGTGATCGCCCTCCGCCATAATGTCGCTGCCCATGAGCAGCCTTGAATCATATTCCAGTCCGAAGAGGTTGGAGAGTGTAGGCACAATATCGATGGTGGAGCAGGGCTTCTCCACCACAACAGGCTGGCTCATAGAGGCGCTCCAGAGAATGAAGCCGTTGCGGTAAAGGTCAAAGTTGTTGCGGATTCCGTCCTTCGGAATGCCGTAGAGCGAAGCGAGATCGGCGTCGCTCAGCGCGTAGGGATAGTGGTCGGCCGCCATCGCAAAGACGGTGTCCTCCAGCTCGCCCGCCTGATCGAGCGCGTCCACCAGCGTCTTGAGCATCAGCTCAACCTCATACTGACAGGCGTAATATGCCTGAACGCCCTCGGATTTGCCCTGCAGCTTCTGAGGCAGATCCTTCCTGTGACGACTCGACATGGAATTGCCGCCGAAGGTGTAATTCGCGTGACCGCTGACACTCATGTAATAGACATGGAAGGGATGATCAAGCCCGATGAAATCCTTGAGCGACACCTCCGCCATCTCCTGATCGGAACGCGGCCAGCCGTTGTATTGCAGCGTCAGGCCGTGACCCGTCGCCTTCCACTTGTAGCCGAAATTGGGATGCGACTTGTCGCGCCCGTAGTATGTATAGGAATTGTTGTGATAGGCAATCGTCGTGTAGCCGAGCTTCTTGAACTGGTTGCCGAGGGCAAAGGGCTGGTACTTGGAGCCGCTCACCTTCAGACAGTTGGCGGTGGTATAGAAATTGCCCGTCATATTGGAATACTCGCCGGTGGCGGTACTGCCGCCCCAGACGGAATTGTAGAAGTTTTTGAAAACAAAGCCCTCTGTAGACATCTTGTAGAGCGTAGGTGTGAATTCGGGATCGATGATCTTGTCGGAAAAGCCCTCAAGCGTGATAAAGATGAGGTTCTTGCCCTTGAACATTCCCGTATACTGGCTCTTTTTCGTGGGCTGAACGTTTCTGAAATACTGATCCATGCTCTTCAGCTGCTTGGAGCCGGCGTTCTTTTCCGCCTTGTCAAAGTCAATCTCCATGACGTTATAGCCGTACTCCACCTCCTGCTGCTCCTCATCGTCCCCGTCCTTCTCACCGGGAAGAACGTCGTCCGGATTGGTGCCGCTGTTGTCAAACTCCTCCTCCGGCGCACCGAACATCAGCTGCTTGATGTCCAACCGCGTCGTATTGAAGATGCCATAATACCGGAAGCTGGTATCGAGGTCGTTCTGCAGATAGGTATAATAGAAGTAAGGGGTATAATCGCTGGTCTGATTCTTGGTGCTGTTGATATAAATCAGCATGGGGAAATACAACAGAATAAAACCAGCAAGGGAGATTCCCGCATAAGGCAGATTTCTGTCCATATCATCGGTCATGATGTATTTTCCGGTAAAGCAGACGATGATCAGCGGTATAAACAATGCCACGATCACGTACCAAACGTTAAAGACAGCCACGATGGACTCTCTCCAGAACTGAGTGATGTCCTTGGCCTGTCCGAGCGTCTGCCAGGAGAAGAAGGTGTGGAAATTTCCGTAATAGCTCACATGGAACGAGAACCACACCGCCAGCACCGCCAGCACGGTTTTGCAGAAGATCCTGCGGGTCTTGCCGGACATCAGCATCGCCACGACACTGAGCAGACAGCCCATCGCAAGAGATAAAAACATCATGTACTTGTATTTGTCGTCATAGACACTGCCAAATAAATTGATCTTTGACACGGTTTCCATATACAAAAGAGAAACCGGAAGGAAAAGGA
>ONDC01000108.1 GCA_900316495.1 uncultured Eubacteriales bacterium | reverse complement strand
ATAACTCATAAGGCGAACAATGATAGCCATCATTCTGTAAAACAGTATCCCCCGACTCCATTGAGAAAAATAATCTCAATGCAATCGGGGGATTTGTCTACTATTTCTTCTTTTTGGGGTTGAAATCAATCGCTTTGGTCAGTGCCTCGGAAGACCTGGCCTTTGCTCGGTTGAATTCATGCGTGTAGATATCCAGTGTGGTGGTGACATTGGAGTGTCCCAAGCAGGCGGAAACGGTCTTTGCGTCCAGATTCTCATAAATCAGGATCCAAACGTTGAGATGACGGAAGCTGTGAGTTGTCACCCGCCGCAGACCTTGACCTTTTGCAAACACCAATACCACAGAAGAGCGCGTAAGTCAAAACAAATGGTGACTTGCAGAGAGATACATATACTTCAGAAGATCATTCTTCTTTCTTCTGCCAAAAAAACCACCTTCGCGGAAACGCCCGCGTGACGTTTCTGCGGAGGTGGTTCTGTTATGGTTCAAACATGGCTGTTGTCCTGAATCGGATCAGTCTACCACGCCGCCTTCGACAACAAGGCTGTCGGGATTGGCTGCCGCGCCGTAAACCGAGGCAAGGGTTGCGTCATAATCCGCGTGGAAGAAGTTTTCCTTGCCGAGCGACTTGATTTCGTCGTTGAGCCAGTTCAGCAGGGAAGTGTTTCCCTTCTGCACGGCGGGCGCGATGGTGTCAGCGTTGCCGAGCGCGTCGATGCCCACCGTATAGCCGGGATTCACAATCGCCCATGCCAGCACTTCCGTGTTGTCGGTGGAAAAGGCGTCGCCGCGTCCCTGCAGCAGCGCGTTGTAAGCGTCGGCGTATTCGTCGTACTTCTGGAGCTTGACGTCCGGCTCGTTCTTTTCAAAATAGGTCTCGGCGGTGGTTCCTTTTACCACAATCAGTGTCTTATCCTTGAGATCGTCAATGCTTCTGACAACCGCGCTGTCGGGAGAAACCACGCCCAGCTTGACCTTCATATAGGGAAGAGCGAAGTCAACCTTCTCGGCGCGTTCTTCGGTCACGGTAAAGTTCGCCAGAATAATGTCAACCTTGCCGGTGGCGGCGTACTCCACGGCGGCGTACTCCACGCGGCTCGCGGGATCGGTGGAAACGTATTCGACTTGAACGCCGAGATCCTTGGCGATGCGCTCGGCAAAATAAACGTCGTAGCCCTGATAGCTGCCGTTTTCATCGACATAGCCGAAGGGCGCCTTGTCGCTGAATACGCCGATGATGACCTTGCCGCTTTCTTTGATTTCGTCCACTGTGCGGAAGGTGGCGTTGTTTTTTTCTCCGGCATTACCTTCGCTCGCGGTACCGGAACCCGAACCGGAGCAGGCTGTCAAAGCTCCTGCTGCCAGAACAGCGGAAAGGGAGAGCGCTGCGATTTTTTTGATTATGGTGGTGTATTTCATGGTAGTTGATCCTTTCTTTCATCAGATGATGTTTTTTTGAATTCAAATGTCTGTAAAAAATCCTTTGCACGCTGTGTGCGCGGATTTTCAAAGAATTCCTCCGCGGGAAGGTTTTCCAGTATCCTTCCCTCATCAAGGAACACGATTCTGTCGGCAACCGCGCGGGCAAAGCCCATTTCATGGGTGACAATCAACATGGTCATGCCGCCCTGCGCGAGCTCCAGCATGACGTCCAGCACCTCGCGCACCATTTCGGGGTCAAGCGCTGCCGTCACCTCGTCGAAGAGCATGATTTCGGGATTCATGCAGAGTGCGCGCACAATGGCGACGCGCTGCTTCTGACCGCCGGAAAGCTCCCGCGGATAGGCTTTGCGCTTTTCCCAGAGTCCCACGCGCCGGAGAAGCTGCTCCGCCTGCGCTCTTGCGTCTTCTTTCGCACGCTTCTGCACCTTGACCGGCGCAAGCGTAATATTGTCAAGAATATTCTTGTGTGGAAATAAATCGTAGCTCTGGAAGACCATGCCGATTTTCTGTCGAAGCAGGGGCAGGTTTTTAGCGCCGGAGACGATTTCCTCTCCGTCAATCCTTATGCTGCCTTCATGAAAATCCTCCAGACCGTTGATGCACCGGAGAAGGGTTGACTTGCCGCAGCCGGAGGAACCGAGTATCACGACCACTTCGCCCTTGCGGAGGGTCAGGTCAACACCGTCAAGAATCACGTCTTCTCCGAATTTTTTCTTCAACCCCGCAATTGCAAGCATGTTTTTCTCCTCATCAGCCATCGGCTGTCACCTCCATCGCCTTTCCAGATAGCTTGCCAGCAACGAGATCGGCCAGCAGGCAAGAAAATAAAGTACAAATACGGCTCCGTACACCCACAGCGAAGCGGTGGGATATCGGAAGCGGTTCACGTCAATAATCTGCTTGCCCACCTTCAGCACCTCCGTAATGCCGATCAACACCACAAGGCTGGTCGTCTTTATCATGCGCGTGGTGAGATTGATCGTAGGAGGGAGCAGTCTACGGAGGGTCTGCGGAATGATAATCGTCAGAACTGTCTGTCGTCTGTTCATTCCGAGCGCGTATGCGCTGTCATACTGATGCTGCGGAATGCTTTTGAGTGCGCCGCGCACCAGATCGCCCATCTCCGCCGTTCCCCAAAGCGTGAAGACGAGTACGGCGCTGAATTCCGCGTCCCAGTTCCAGCCGAATGCCCTTGTCACGCCGAAGTAAGCGATGAAGAGCAGCACCAACTGCGGCATAATGCGTATGAATTCCAGATAAACGCGGCTGATCGCCTTGGAAATGGGATTTTGCAGCGTCATAAAGAGTCCAAAGAGGATTCCCAGCGGCAGGGAAAGCAACACTGCCAGAAGGCTGATACGCACCGTTACCCAGAGTCCCTCCAGCAGCCTTGCGAAATTGCTGCCTAAAAAGAGAACTTCAATTCCCGAAGCCCGCATGACGCAGCCTCCTTTCGAGTAGCGTGGCTGCCGCCGAAACCGGAAGCAGTATGATCAGATAGGAGATTACCAGCATGGTGAGCGCTTCGTCGGTCTTGTAATACAAGCCGATCAGATCCTTTGCCACATACATCAGATCAGCAAGGGCAATTCCGCTGACTACCGAGGTTTCCTTGATGAGGAAGATGACGTTCGCGCATAGGCCGGGAACCGACACTGCCATGGCTTGTGGGAAAATGATTTCTTTCATGGTGAGCCATTTGTTCAGCCCAAGGCTTGCCGCCGATTCCTCCTGTATTTTGTCAACCGATTCCAGACCGCTCCGCAGCGTTTCGGTCATGTAGCTGCCACCAAGAAACGCGATGCCGATAACGGCGCAGGCTTCACCGCTCAGTACGACGCCGATATTCGGCAGTCCGAAGTACAGGAAGAAAAGCTGCACCAGCAGCGGCGTGTTGCGGCTGAGTTCGACGTAGGCCTGAATGATTCTGCGAAGCACAGGCACTTTGTAATAGAGTGCCGCCGAACAAAGCACGCCAACAGCGAATGCCAGCAGGATGCCCCAGAACGCGATGAACACCGTCAGTCTGGCAGCCTCCACATAGAGCGGCGCGTATTGGGTGATGAAATGCCAGTCGAGATTTTTCATTCATGCACCGCCTTTTTATAATTGTAAGAGCTTATAATATAGCTTATTTCAATCGTTTGTCCGAATGAATGGCGAGTCGCGTTCCGACGCTCTGGAATAGCTGCACCAGCACAATCAGAAGAATCACCGCCGCGATCATAATTAAATCCTTGTAGCGGTAATAGCCGTAATTAATCGCGATCTTGCCAAGTCCTCCGCCGCCGAGAATGCCGCTCATGGCGGAATATCCCAGAACGGTTGTAATGGCGATGGTTGCGTTGGAGAGCAGCGAAGGCACGCTTTCGGGGAGCATCACCTTCGTGATGATCTGCAAAGGCGACGCGCCCATGCTCTGCGCCATTTCAATGAGATTGGGGTTGACCTCGCGCAGACTGCTTTCGGTCAGACGCGCCACAAAGGGGAACGCCGCAATCACCAACGGAACCACTGTCGCTTCGGTTCCCACCACCGTGCCGACGATGGCTCTTGTGAGCGGAAATACCATGATCATCAGAATAAGGAACGGCACCGATCGCAGCAGATTGATGATCACATTCAACGTCTGCATGAGCCACGCGGGAAGCGGAAGAATGCCGTTTTTCCCGCCTGTCACCAGAAGCACGCCCAGCGGCAGTCCGATGAGTATCGCAAACAGCGTGGAGAGAACGGTAACATAGAGCGTCTCCCATATAGCGGTCGGGAACTGATTTTGAATGATCAACCACGCCTCGTCAACCTTGTCGGGCGCAAATAATTCATGGAAAAATTCAGTCAACGCCTGTCACCTCCTCTGCGATGATTCCCTTTATTTCCGTTAAAAATCCAATCGCGGCGGTCACCACGCTGTCATTGTCGGGAAGTGCCAGGAGCATTTGTCCGTAAGCCTTGCCGCCTATGCTTTTGGTGGAGGCATAGACAATGCTCGCGGCAATGCCTCTTTCCGAAGCCATCCGTGCGATAATCGGCTCATTGGCAGCCTCCGCGCCATTGAAGACGATGCGGATCAGCCGCCCGCTGGCGCCTGAAACGTCGGGCGCGTCGGATTCGGGATAGACAAGCCTTTTGGCAGCTTCTGAACGGGGGTGAGAGAATACGTCGGTTACTTCGCCCTGTTCGGCTACCTCGCCTCCGTCAAGAATGGCGACATGGCGGCAGATTTTCTCCACCACGCTCATCTGGTGGGTGATGACAACCACCGTAATACCTGTTTTCTGATTGATTTCCTGAATCAATTCCAAAATGGAATTGGTGGTCGTAGGGTCAAGCGCACTGGTCGCTTCATCGCACAGCAGCACCTTCGGGTTAGTCGCCAGTGCGCGGGCAATTGCCACACGCTGCTGCTGACCGCCTGAAAGCTGGGAAGGATACGCATTTGCCTTATCCAACAGGCCTACTGTTTCCAACAATTCCCTTGCTCTTTTCTGTGCGTCCTGCCGGCTGTAACCGGCGAGTTCGAGCGGAAAACAGACATTTTTCAGACAGGTGCGCTGCATCAGCAGGTGGAAGCCCTGAAAGATCATGGTCACTTCGCGGCGTAAGGAACGGAGCTGCTTCTTGCGCAGGCTGCCGAGGTCAACGCCATTGATGGTGACGGTGCCTTCGTCGGGACGTTCAAGAAAATTGATACACCGCACAAGGGTACTTTTTCCCGCGCCGCTCATGCCGATAATGCCGAAGATATCGCCGTCGTCTATGTCGAGCGACACATTCTTGAGAGCTTCCACGCTGCCATCAGCCGTATGGAAGGTTTTGGAAAGGTTTTCTATTTTTATCATGGCAATTTTCTCCTTCCGGTGGAATACGGCTGAATCATTGTCGTTTCTTTAGCTTTTCAGCGCGTCAAGCGAAGTCTGCTTGCCGCCGTACAGCCCGATGGGTTCCACATGAATCGAAGCGACCACGACCAGATGTGTCTTGTTTTCCTCATTGAAATTATCGAGGTAGGGGGTGTGCTGGAAATAGTTTGCGTCGATTTCGCCGCTTTCCACCACGTTATTGGGCTGCACATAGTCGGTAAATTCCTTCACGTCAAGCGTGATTTCCTTCTCCGCGAGAATCTCCTTGACGACTGCGAGAATTTCAGCGTGAGGAACGGGCGTTGCCGCAACGGTAATCGTCTGACCCTTGAGGGAATCGTAATTCACCGAATCGTCAAAGCCGTCGGTGGGATTTGCGACGGTCGGAACAACTTCGTTCTGATATTTGCCGTTGATGAAATCCACGACCTTCTGGCTTTCCAAGGCGGCGGCTAACGCTTTGATCTTGTCGGTCTTTTCATTACCCTCCTTGACAACAAGTACATTGACGTAGGGAGAATCCGCACCTTCCAGAGCAAGCGCGTCCTTTGCCGGACTGAGCTTTGCTTCGAGCGCGTAATTGGTGTTGATGACCGCGTAATCCACGTCGGGAAGGACGTTGGGAATCTGAGCGGCTTCCACCTCTTTGAATTCGATGTTCTTGGGGTTATCCTCGATGTCCAGCACGGTCGCCGTAATGCCCGCGCTGTCCTTCACTTTGATGTAGCCGAGGCTTTCCAGCAGAAGCAGTGCCCTGCCGCCGTTGGTCGCGTCATTGGGAATGGCAATCGTAATGGATGAAGCTTTGCCGTCCGTATTGCTGCCGTCGGAAGAATCCTCTCCGCAGGCTGTCAGGGAAAAGACCGAACCAAAGACGAGTGCCGCCGTCAATGCAAGTGCAAGTATTTTCTTTTTCATGATTTTTTATCTCCTTTTTGAATTAAATGTGTTTTTAATCTTGATATTGTTGATTGAGTGAAATAATCAGCGACAACAGTACCGACACATTCGACCAAATCGGAAATTGGCTCTTAACAGCTTCTCAAAGGTTTGCTTCATCAGCATCACGCCTTTCATTTTTCAGCAAAACCAAAGCGTCATCCGCGTTGGCTTTTGCTTTGTGTCACTATCTTAACCTATAAAACCTATTTTGTCAATAGGCAAAGTAGGAATTAAGATGATTTCCGCTTTTTGAATAATGAATTGCCTATTTGTGAACAGAAAATAGACAAAATAACAGGCGTACAAAAAGGTTGCATCTATCTGAAAACACAAAGAACACGCGGCGAGCCGAAAATCGGTCGCTGCGTGTTCTGTTTAAAAAATTAAAAAATCTCTCCGCCGCCGAGAATACAGCCGGATGCATCGTAAAACACCGCCGACTGTCCGGGCGCGGGCGCGCGTACCTTGCCGTCAAAGGATATTCTGACGGTATCCACACCTGTTCTTGTGATCGTGCCACTGCAGCCGCCGTCGTGATAGCGGATTTTTATATTTGCCCGAATGGAATCTCCTACCGGAAGATCGGCGATACTCAAACAATTCAGCTTTCTGCAAAAGATTTCGTCCTTGAGCAGACATTCCGCTTTTCCCAGCACCACTTCATTGGAATCCGCCCGGATTTCGCTGACATAGACCGGTTCACCCAGTGCGATTCCCAAACCCTTCCGCTGACCGACTGTGTAATGGATTACGCCCTTGTGTCTGCCGAGGAACTTTCCCTGTTCGTCCACAAAATTTCCTTCATCGGGCTTGTAATGCTCCGCTTGTGCCGCGATAAAGTCCGCGTAGCTGCCGTCCGGTACAAAGCAGATTTCCTGAGAATCCGGCTTATCCGCGACCGGAAGACCCGCCTGTTCCGCGATGCTTCTGACCTCCTGCTTCGTCAGCCTGCCGAGCGGCATGAGGGTACGCGAAAGCTGCTCCTGCGTCAGCCGCCACAGCATATAGGTCTGATCTTTTTGGGCGTAATCGGCTTTTTGCAGCGTATACCGTCCGTTGCCCAGCCTGACAA
>ONDC01000185.1 GCA_900316495.1 uncultured Eubacteriales bacterium | reverse complement strand
CAAATCCCGAAGGATCCATCGTCACATCATTCCTGTAAACCGTTTTCATCCGTTCAGCTCCTCGTCATCTATTTAATGCAAGTATATCATAAAAATCCCGATTGTTCAATAAAAAAAGTCAAAAGAAAGCGCAGGTACGCAAAAAAAGATAATGCAAAAAAGAAGGTTGCTCATTAATCCGGCAAAGAACCGATCAAATGAATTCTGCAGGGGGCGGCGATTTCCTGAATTCGCTTATTCTTTTATGAATTGACAATCCGGAACGATTATCATAATATTTTTCTTTGGAAAACTGCTTTCACAGCGCATACAAACGCTACCAGCCGTATGCAGAGACGGGGATTGAAATAAAAAAACATCATTTCAAACATAAAGCCGCCCGGCGCGATTCTCATAAAGAGGTTTGCGCCGGGCGGTATTTTATCAGGTTAAGTCATGACGAGTCAATACAGGATTTGCTATTTCTTTCGGATAGCGGCGCGCAGGTATGCGTCTGACGGCAGGAGGCCGTATATCTCAGCCCCCAGGAACGCCAGCGAGAGCAGGAACATCAGCCACGCAGGAATGAGCGTGCCGATACCGGAGCCTTCTCCCGTGTCGGGCGAAAGAGTGTTGTCGGGGACGATAAAGGTAGCGGTGGCACTCTTTCCGGAAACGAGCGAAACGGTCAGCGTATATGTACCGGGCTTAAGCGTAGAGAGAAGGCTGTTTTCGACAGTGAGCAACAGCGAGCCTTTCCCGGCAGTTACCTCTCCGTTGACAAGCACGCGTTCGGCGAAACTGTCGCCCTGAAGCGTCGCCTCTCCGAAATAACCGAGATAATCATAGATATCCTCCGTGTCCTCGATAAACCGGAAGGTAAAGAAAAGCGCTTCTCCCTGATAGGTCTGGTTATCGCCCTTTATCACTTTCAGGGTTGCGGTGGCAGGGTCAAATACGTTCACGGTGCAGGAAGCGGTGAATCCGCCGTCGCGGGTGGTAACGGTAATCTCCGCCGATCCCTCTCCGACTGCCGTCACGCTGCCGTTTTCATCCACATCGGCAACGGAAGGGTCGCTGCTCGACCATGCGACTGTCTTGTCGGAAGCGCCTGCGGGAAGAACCGTCGCGGTCAGCGTCGCCGGCGTACAGCCCACATACAGCGACAAATGAGAGGGTTCGAGCCTGACACCTGTGACCGGCTGGATCACGGTGACCTCGCAGGAGGCGGTAAAGCCGCCGTCGCGGGTGGTGACGGTAACCGTCGCCGTTCCATCGGCAACCGCCGTCACCCTGCCGTTGTCATCCACGGCAGCAACGGAAGGGGCACTGCTCGTCCAGATGACTGTCTTGTCGGAAGCGCCTGCGGGAAGGACGTTCGCGGTAAGCTGTGCGGGTTCGTCGCCGACCTTCATGGAGAGAATGTCGGGCGCCAACGTCACCCCCGTAACCGGCTGGATCACAGTAACCACGCAGGAGGCGGTATAGCCGCCGTCGTCGGTAGTGACGGTAATCGTCGCCGTTCCGTCGGCTACCGCAGTCACGCTGCCGTTTTCATCCACGGCGGCAACTGAAGGAGCGCTGCTCGACCAGTTGACCGTCCGGTTCAGAGCGTTGTCGGGGCTGACAATCGCGTTCAGAGTGAACGGATCGTCGCCGATCTTCAAGGACAGCGCAGAAGGCGTCAGCGTCACGCCCGACACGTGAGGATATACGGTGACGGTGCAGGACGCGGTGAAGCCCCCGCTGTTGGTGGTGGCGGTAACGGTCGCGGTTCCCTCGGCAAGCGCCATCACCCTGCCGTTTTCCACCCTTGCAATGCCCTCAGGACTGACAGACCAACTCACGATCCGGTCGCTCGCGCTGTCGGGAATAACTGTAGCGGTAAGGTTGGCGGTATCCCCCACTGTCATGGTCAGACTCTCCTTATCAAGAGAAACACCCGACACGCCGGGAAACCAGGTGGATACCTTGAGCCAGTACGTGTTGTTATCGTGGTGGGCTTCTTCCTCTACCCGGTATCGCTCCTTCGTAGTAAAAGGATTTCCCACGCCCCTATGTATTCCGTCGACATACAATGTCAGCGCGTGCGTATCGGGACAACGGAGTTCAACGCCTGCTTCTATCACGTCATCGGCATTCAAGGAAGTGACCTCCACCCTCTCCCCCGCGGAAATTGTTCTCGCAAACACCGTCATGCCGGAGGACGGAAGGAACAGGACTGCCAGTGCAAAGCACATCATCGTCAAAACGGATCGAGCAAATGTTTTCATAAACACAACCCCCTGAGAAATAAACAATTTTACAACTAAATTATACAGTATATTTGTACCCTTTGTCAAGATGGAGATGACAAATCCGCCACGACTTCGTATTAAATTGTCAATAATACCTCACAAGCTTATGTCCTCAGCTTTCCGGCATACGGCTGCCGCCCTGTGGCGTCCCATCTCCTTCCGGACTAATCAAGCCGTTTATCATCACTCCGCCTTTCGGATTTCTCAGGATATTGCGTTGAATTGATTACCGACGATCATTACCGTCAGAAGAAATATTTCAAGAATTGCGTATCTGCGCTGATGAACCGGGCATCAATCCTCGCTCATGATCTGCTTCAGCGGTATTTTTTTCATTGACTGACCGTAGGCGAACATGAGACCCTCATATACGACAATGAAAATTCCTAAC
>ONDC01000130.1 GCA_900316495.1 uncultured Eubacteriales bacterium | reverse complement strand
TCCGGTTTCTTCTCGGTCGGCTGGAAGACCGGCGACGGCGGCTGGGGCTGATTGCCCTTGATGAGATGGAACTCCGTCACCATGCTCCACGCGATCTGCTCCACCGACTTCCCCGCCATGCGGATGCCCTGCAAACGAGCCACATTCCAGTACCAAACCTTGAGATCATCATGCACGTCGTCCGAATGCTCGTAGGGATTGAGTTCATCCAGCCAGACCACATACCGCTTCTTGCCGTACATCTGCGCCACGTCAAATTCAATGCGCACCCATGTATCGTTGGCGGCAAACAGCGCCTTTGTCGCAAAAATAATCACGGCTTCGCTGTCTCTGATGTTACGGTTGATCTCCCGTTCCCACAGCTCACCCTTTTCAATGCCGTAATCGTACCACATCGGCACGCCCATTTCGTTGAGCCTGCGGGTGATTTCTCCCACCCTCTCGAAATCTTCGCTCTTGTAGCTGATAAAATACCGCTTGCCCTCCAGCACGGGCATAAATCCGAAATTCGTCGCCATATCCTTCACCCCGGTGTGTTAACTGAATTGCATACGTTCATTAAACCGGAAAAAAGGACGGGAAATATCATATTCCTCTACCCCCGCTTGACAGCGCGGACGGAAAGAGGTATAATACTGTCAATTATATGGTATGGCGCGCACGACAGCGCCTTCCGTCTTAATCTGCTCAGAAGAGGTGTTTATGATGATGAAGAACTTCCTGACCGGCGGCAGGTCCGGCGATAAGCGCCCCGCCAAATACGACGCTGAAAAGCTCACGCCCGTCATCCGGTGCAGCATATGCACGGGCGAAAAGGTCGCCGGCTTCCGCGACAATTCCACAGGCAAATTTACCGACGTGATGCTGCTGAAAAGCCCCCGCGATCTGGAAGCCTTCCGGAAGAAATACGGCGTAGAGGGCGAGATAGAGAATATTTACTGAGCGCGCCCGCTTCTGAATTAAATGTACGTTCCTGCTCAATAGGGCTTAAGATAACATTGCCCTTTACCCTCTCTGAAAGGGAGGGGGGACCGCTTGCGGTGGGTGAGTTCGCCCCCGGCGCAGGGTCGGAATTTCCATGCACTCCGAACAACCTCAAATCACACCCGTTGTTTTAAGCCCTCTCGCACGGGCAACCACCCCGATCCGGACGTTAGCGCGACGAGCATAAACTCATCCGGCACTTCGTGCCACCTTCCCTTTCAGGGAAGGCAATCATGTTCGATCAATAGAATCAATGTATGATTTAATCACGCGCCTCCTTTGCCCTCCCTGAAAGGGAGGGGGGACCGCTTGCGGTGGGTGAGTTCGCCCCCGGCGCAGAGTCGGAATTTCCATCAACCCGGCTCCCACCAATTAGCCCCTTTCCTTAAAGTGACATTGTCGCCACAAGGAAAGGGGCGTCTTTTCGTTTATTCCCCGTTATTTTTCAAATAGCCTGAGCAGCGCGTTTTTCCTTTTGCCGCTTTCTCCCGAATACGGATGCTCACGCAACGGGAGATTCAACCGGGTTCTGCCCTTCAGCACCGTCTGCGGGTGAGTGAATTCCCGGAATCCCCATTCCCCGTGATAGGCGCCCATGCCGGAATGTCCCGTCCCGTTGAAGGGCACGCCCCTGACCATCATGTGAATGCACACCTCGTTAATGCACCCGCCGCCGTACTGCTGCGTAGACATTACCCTCTCCGCCCACCTTCTGTCGGACGTAAACACATACATGGCGAGCGGATGCTCACGGCTTGCTATAACGTCCATCATCCGGTCTATCTCCGCATCGTCAAACGGAACCACCGGAAGCAGCGGACAAAACAACTCGTGCCGCACGATGTCCTCCTCCTCGTCTACCGGATAAATGACCGTCGGAGCAAAGCGGCAGGCTTCCCTGTCGCCCGTTCCGCCAAAAATCACCCTGTCGCGGTACTGCTCCGTGAGCCTGACGCATTTTTCATAGACAGCGCCGGTAATCAACTTCGGATATTCCGGATTGTACTCCGGCCTTTCTCCTATCTGCCGAATAAATTCCTTCTTAAGCTCAGTCAGGAATTCTTCGGCAATCTCCCTCGCCACGGCGATCTGATTGATATTAATGCATATCTGTCCCGCGTTGCACAGCTTGAGAAAGGCGATCTTGCGCGCCGCGTCCCTGCAATCGGCGTCCCTGCGGACAACGCACCAGTTGCCGGTCTCGCCGCCAAGCTCCAGCGCCACCGGAGTGAGATGGCGGGACGCCGCCTCCATCACATGCTTTGCCACCGCGGGGGAGCCGGTGTAGAAGATTTTATCAAACCTCTCGGCAAGACACATATCCGCCACATCGTGACCGCCGTCGATCAATGTCACGTATTCCTCCGGGAAAATATCCGAGAGCAATGCTTGCAACGCGCGCGTGCTTGCCGACGATTTAGAGCTTGCCTTGATTACCGCCGTATTGCCCCCGCTGATGCTTGCCGCCAGAACGCCCAGCGTCAGCAGCACGGGAAAATTGAACGGGCTGATCAGCAGCGTCACCCCATACGGCAGCTTATAGACGGTGGTTCTCGTGCTGGGGAAGCACATCAACCCGCTGAAATGTCTTTCCGGTCTTGCCCATCGCTTCAGATTGCGGAGCATCTCGTTGATCTCGACGATCACCGGACCGATGTCGCATAAAAATGCCTCGGTGGGGCTTTTCCCGAGATCCTCAAAAAGCGCCGCCTGCAGGTTCTCCTGATGATCAAGAACCGCCTGCTTCAGCTTTTTCAGCTGCCGGATACGCCACCTTACGTCCAGCGTTTCTCCTTTGCGGAAATAGGTTCTCTGCGTCTCCACTATTTTGTGTATTTTTTCCTGCGTGTATCTCATACATGCTCCTCCCGTCATCCCATGAATCGTACGCACGGACATTGAATGGATGGGAACGCTTTATTGAGAATTATTGAGAAGTTCCCTTTTCTAACGCTCTCACAGAGCGAAAGAGCGGTGTCACGGCGGATAAAGCGAACAGCAAGGCGCCTGAGAGTATGACGATGCACGCGGAGCCTCTTCCGACCGTCACATGCATACGTTCGGCGGCGAAGTCGGCAAGCAATCCGGCCAAGCCGTAGGCTGCCACATAGCCAAGCTGCGACAGGAAGCCGATCAGTCCCCATGCTCTACCCTGCTTTTCATCGGGAATATTCGTTCTCATCAGGTAATCCATACAGTTGTTGGCAAAGGGAAGCATGGCAAAAAACAGGAAACCCACGCCACCCATCAGATAAATGTTTTGTTTGACGCCGAACAACGCCATCATAATGCCCGCAAAGGCAAGCGACAGGCTGAGAATTCTGACATAACCCGATCTGATACCCTTGATGCCGAGAAAAAGCCCGGAAATCAGCATGCCGCAGGCACAGACCGTCTCGGCGATGCCGAGCGTGCGGCTGTCGGTAAAGTCAAGGATCATTGGCTCCGCAAGAATCTGAAACGTGCCCATAAAGCAGGTCATGATGCCGGAAACCGCCGTCAGAATCAGTATGCCCCTGTTTCGGGCAATTGTGCGCCACCCCTCGCGAAAGCTGCTGAAAAACGAGTCATGTTCGCCGCTCTTGGCGCTCACAATCCCCTGCCGGACAATTCCGGTCGTAATGACCGTGACAATAAAGGTGGCAATATCAATGACAAGCAGCAGCTTAATGTCTGACGCCGCCATCAGAAACCCGGCAAGCGCGGGGGAAATGAGATACCGCGCGCTTCCGGCGAGACTCACCATGCCGCTCGCCTTGGAGAATTCCTCTTTAGTCAGGAGGTCAGTTACCGTCGCACGGTAGGAAGGCTCCAGCAGCGCCGAAAACACAGAGCTGACCGTGACGCCGATACAGATTTGCGTCAGGGAAGCGTGTCCGGTCAGCATACAGACAAGAATATAGCAGACTCCCAGTCCGGAGCATCCGTCCCCGATCATCATCAGCAATCTTCTGTCGAAGCGATCCGCCAGCACGCCTGCCGGAGCCGTCAGAAGCAGCGTCGGCAGAAACGCAAGCAGCGACACAACTGCCATGCTCGCGGCGCTGCCGGTTTCATTGAATACGTAAACCGCGAGACCGAAGCTGGTAAGCCCGCCGCCGATGGAGGATATTAGCTCTCCGCACCAAAGAAGCAGAAATCTGCTGAATCCCGATGTCTGATTGTTCATAGTGAAATCATCCTTCCGCTGAGATAATAGGGCTGACGCTGAATGACTGTCAACTGATAAAACAATTGTACTACTCAATTATACCACTAAAGAAGCGTTGTTTCAAGAGAAAAAGAAGGATTGTTCAGTGATCAAAGAAATGTGATTAAGCTGCGGAAGACATAGACAGATCTTCGCTGTCTCAGTTATACAATTATGGCACGATAAAGTTTGTAGATTTAGTGGAATATTAATGATAATTACAAAAAAACAAATTTACCCTTGACAGACAGGCAAAAGTGTAGTACAATAATTTAGCAAATGAAAAATCGCATATATCGCGGGATGGAGCAGTTAGGTAGCTCGTCGGGCTCATAACCCGAAGGTCGTTGGTTCAAATCCAGCTCCCGCAACCACGCATTTCAGGCACTTCCGAGGTTTTCGGAGGTGCTTTTTTCTTGCCAAAAACAGGCTCATGGACAACAAATGGACAACAAGCAGAAAAAAAGGGGAGAGCGGCGAGACCATCCTGAATCTTGTGTAAACCTCAAAAGTGGTGTAGAATAGAAGCATCACAATGGAGGTAAAAAAATATGAGCAGAAGAAACAGAAGCCCGGAAGAAGAAGCGAGGAGAGGGAAGATCAGAGAGCTCCTGCAGGAAAGCAATGTAACCAGCATGGAGGATATACAGAATCTGTTCAAAGAAACGATAGCGGAATTCCTGGAAAACGGACTTGATTCAGAACTGGACGAAGAACTTGAGTATACCCGATACGATTACAAGAACAAAGAAACGGACAACAGCCGGAACGGTCACAGCTAAAAGACGTTTCGCACAAACTTCGGGAATGTCGCTGTGTCTGTCCTCCGTGATCGGAAGGGTGAGTTTGAACCTCAGCTTGTGAAGAAAAATCAGACCAGCATCTTGCTTTTTTCAAGAATCAATCAGAGAGAAAAACTCGGAGAAAAATTTTTCAAATATACTTCAAATATACCTTGACAAACGATATACTTCGTGATATGATATATTTCAGAAAAGGAGGCGTAGTATGGATAATCAACTGAAGCGTGGACTATTGGAAGTGTGCGTTCTTGCCGCGATCAGAAGCGAGGACTCATACGGCTACAAAATCATCAAGGATTTGAAGCCCTGCATCGAGCTTTCGGAATCGACA
>ONDC01000107.1 GCA_900316495.1 uncultured Eubacteriales bacterium | reverse complement strand
GCCTGGAAGCCGGGCCGGTTCATCGTGACGCCGGATACACCGTCGTCTGCGAAGATTAGGAGGTTGGTGTACCCGGCGTCTCTTGCCGCTTTGGTAAGCAGCTTTTTCTGATTGCTGATACTGTAGCTTTCGCCCTCCAGGTTATCATCTCTGGATAAGCGAACATAGAGAAACGCCGTGCTTTCACGGCCTTTTTTGTTGGTTCTTTTCATACGCCTCCTTCCCGGCAGCCACGCAATATTTACGGGCTTATTGTATCATAGTTCATCTTCCCGCGTCATGGATCTCGGATGGTTGTTTTCCATCGTTGACCATGCAGCGCAAAAGGATCTGTGAGAGGGGCAGACCGTTGTTGTTCTGATATGTGGTATCAACAACAAAGCGCCGCCCTTTGAGCTCGTAAACCTTTACAGATGCCGGATCAGAAACGTGCTCGGATCTCGTATTCTTCATACTTTCCTCCGATGATATTTGTTGCCACATTCTCTCGTCCCTGGCAACTGGCACAACACAGGCCGCCTTAGCAGGCTGTCCCAGCACCGCGATGCCGCTGCTTGTAAGGCTGGCGTACACCGTCGTGCTCCCCCTCAAGTCAGTGGGAGGCCGTAGCAGGAGGTCGAATTGCCTGCGCGGTCGTCGCAAGTCGGATCGCTGCTCCGACCTTTGGATGAACATTGCTCGCTCGGCCAGCTAAGGTTACTCCTCCTCTCGAAGCCGGCTGTCCCCGCGTGTTCTCCGGATTGCTCGCGCACAGGGTCTGTATCTGTGTTGTGGTCTGTTCAGTTTTCAAGCTGCAAAGAGGGGCTTAGAAAATGTCCCTCTGTTATATGCAAAAAATCGGGCTGAAAATTAACCCTTTTCTTCATAAAAAGGAATTATTTGCAAACATTTCAGTCTGATCTATTGCCTCAGTTCTTTGCCCTCCGCTTTGCGGTCATGGAAACTCTTTTGCCGTTCAGGCGAAGCTCATAGCCATGAGCCGCCATGCTCGAGAGCGTTTCCTTGTCGTAACCGCAGTATGGAACGGAAGAGATACAGCCGCCCGGCATGGTTTTGTGCTTGATTTCCCAAATGTCCTTTTTGCTTTCCATCGCAGATTCTCCTGTTAGATGTTTTGGGGCTGCTGATACTGCAATTATAGACTGGATGATTGATTTTGCAAGGATGTCAAGAGCTAATTCAGAAAACAATCGAATTCGTTTAAAGATAGTTTGATAAAGCAATCGGGGCGGATTGCTCCGCCCCGACGATTACCGAGTAAGGATTCCGGATGTGAGGATTCGCTGCTTGGCTTGTTTCAGACTTTTGGAGACAGCCGGGGGCGTAACATGGTCTATTGCGGCGATCTCCTTCACGGGCAGTCCGCTGATCACATGCAACCCAAGCCTGCGGAGTTGAGTTGCGGAAAGATTTGCTTTTAGGTCGAGCAGCAGGCTACGCACCATTGTTTTCTGCTGTGCGCTTTCGGCGCGAAGCAGAATTTCGGTCTCTGCGCTGATTGCTGCGGCATTGATTCCCGGAACGTCATCCAAGGAGACAGTGTGAGTTTTTTCCCGTCGCTCGTCCTTCTCGCGGCTGCGATAATCTTCGTCCGAGATGGATTTCCAAAAGGCAAATTCATCTTGGCTGTCGAAAAACTCTGCGGTCAAGAACACGGTCGGTCCGTTGGTGGCCGGATAGACAATTGCCCCCTTGTTCTTCAAATTTTTTTCAAAATCGCTTTGCTGATATTTCAAAAATTTTCCCTCCATACAGAAGTGACAAACGTGGCTCTTTCACTTCCTCCGGAAGCGGTCCGTGCCGCTTCGCGTCCGGGGTTCCGTGAACCGGCCCATTTTGGCCCGTTTCACTACCGGCAAGCAATGCATGTGTACGTACACATGCGAAAAAATGCTCACTTCGGCCTCCGGCCTCGGTGAACATTTTTTGCTTGTTGGGAAGTGTCCCAAGCCCTCAAAATGTGCCTGCGTCACAGCTGCGCGATTTCTCCGAAATCGCTTTATGGAGGTCGCCTTGCGGCGTTCTATTTTGACTTCTCCTGCGATAGGTTTTCCTTGCGCGTGATACCGAGAATCTGTTCAACATTGGCC
The DNA here is from genome assembly GCA_900316495.1 of uncultured Eubacteriales bacterium. Taxonomy (GTDB): domain Bacteria; phylum Bacillota; class Clostridia; order Oscillospirales; family Acutalibacteraceae; genus RUG762. The sequence goes on along the minus strand of ONDC01000107.1, from coordinate 4,265 downwards.
TTTGCGGTTAGCAGCTCCCGCATCTCATCCCGGCTTTTTCGATACTCCGGGTATGCCGCTTTTTTCTTTGCGAGCAGCTCTGCGTATTCAGCCTTTAAGCTCTTAACCGTTGGGAGTTTTTTCACGCCGATGGAGTCAAAATAATTCTTTGCTGCCTGATGCAGCAGAATATCGCTTTCGTGCTCTGCACGAAACGCTTTGGAATATCCGGCTTTTCGATACGCAACATAAGTGTCACGGGTTTTCGCGTAATCGACGATGCTTTTTTCCAGTGCAGCGATCTCAGCAAGCCGCTGTTCCGCAGACCTGATCTCATCAGAAAGTCTGTGGTATTTTTCGGCGGCGAGCGAAGCCTTTTCAGATAAAACCTCGTAGTCCATAAGACCGTGATCTTGCAGGAATGCAACGGTCTGCGCCATCTGTTTGAGGTTATATCTTTTTGCCCAGTTGGCATACCCGGCCCCCTTGCCTTCCGCGAGTTTCGCTTGAATGTCGATCAGGAGATTGTTCTGCTTTTTCGGCAAGGCACTGACGGGAGCTTGTCGCTTCGGCGTGTGCTTTGCTTTCCCTGCGAGAACAGCTTTGATTTCCTCGGCGGAGTAGCCCGAGCCGAGTGTATCCATGCGAATTCCGCGTTTCTGTAAACCGCCGCGAAAGGACGGATTTGCTGTGCCCTTGACCTCATACCCCTTCTGTTTCATGATTGCAAGGAAGGCGTCAAAGGTTCTTGGCTTTTGCGAAAGTGCATCATCAATTGCAAGGCACAGGCGGTCTCGATGGGACAGACGTGATACATCGCCCTCCCATTTATTATAACTCTTTCCCTTGAATTGAGGAAGTTCTACAATGGAGTATCCGTTCTCGATGCAGACGGTGTCATTGAGGCGTTGAATTGCCCGGAAACTTCCCCAAAAATTCCGTAGTTTTCTGGAGTTGTCGAGGGCAACAGAATTGATGATTATATGGTTGTGTATATGGTGCTTATCTATGTGCGTGGCGACGACAAACGCATGGCGTCCTTTGGTGAATCGCTTGGCCAGCTCGCGGCCTAAACGGTTCGCTTCTTCCGGCGTGATTTCGCCGGGGGCGAAAGACTGGCGAAGGTGATAAGCGATCACGTTGTCCCTGCCCCGGACACGACCGGTTTTCTGCTCATACAGCTTCTTCGCAAACATGAATTCCATGTCCGCAGACCGGCTGTCACATTGATAGCCGGTGACGAGCTGAAAACCGTCTGTTTTATCCGGGTTCTCAACGTATTCAATGATATCCCGGATCGCGGTTCCGGCGCTCCGGCCTTCCCCGACGTGCAGCGGGATCAGACGTGTTGTAGCCATTTTCATATCTCCTTTGACAGCAAATATTTTGCTTCCGCAAGACAATCCGCATAACGGTCAAACCAGCCTGTCAAACGCTGATCCTCGGCGGGCCTTTTTTCCAGCAGCCGCGTTCTTTTTGTGATTCGATACAGGGTATCACCGGAGAGTACGCCCAGGTATTCGTGATCGTGACAAATGATGCTGGAGCTACCCATTTGAATATCCCACTGATTCAAATATGTGATTTCGCTTAGATACCGATAGGCTTGCTTTCGCGTCCGAAATTGGCGGACGAACTCAAAATGCTGCAAGCGGAAAAGTGCGTATTCATATCGTTCGTGTCCATGTACATCTCGACCGATAGACCGATCACGTATGGAGTAGTCTCCATACTGCGGACAGCCTGCCGGATCGCGTTTTCTGAACGTGATTTCTTTCATTTGCTTTTTCTCCGTGAAAGAGCTCGGCAACCTGCGCTGCAATAAACTTGTCGTGATCTTGGCGTCTCAAATTTCTTGCCGCAAACCGGGCATATTTTTACTTGTAGTTCTGCCAGATAATACCGCATTTCTTTGTAGTATTTAAGACGACACCGTTTTGAGCAAAACTCTTGGTCTGATCGAATTGGAACGAAATGACAACGACATCGTGTGCATCTATAATCTTTTCCCATTATCTTTTGCTCTCCTTGTCACGTTTATAGCTCTTGCAGGCTCCTCCTCCCGCATCAGGCGGCAGGAAAACAGGATAGCCCTTTCCCATGTTCGGGGAGTAGTATTTGCGGAAGTGTTTGCAGGTCCCGCAGGACTCTGCTGCTACTATTTTACCGTTCATGGGCGGGGCTCCTTCGCTTCAACATTTTCAGTTCCGCATACTGCTTGCAGTAGCATCCGCATACTACGAAACAGGTTTCGCCAATAGCGACCCCTTGATCTTTGAGATCCCGTTCTTTGTTCGCTGCCCGCAAAGACGAGAAGACGCGGCCCGTAAAAGAAGGGTATTTTTCGTATGCCGCATACACGTCTTCCGGCGTTTCATACTGGCCTCCGAAGCAGGGTGATTCGCCGCAGTTCACCACGACATAGCAATTAGCTTTCATCTTCATATTTTTGCGTCCTCGCTTTCAAAATGATTGAAAAAAGAAATGGACCGGAAGCAACATTACGCTGCTTCCGGTCTGAATTATATAAAGTGTTTTTCGTTGTCGCAAGGATGTCAGGAGTTATAGTTGATGCTCGTGTTTCCGCTCTCTCGGCAAAACGCCTTTGATGTATTTCTTGACAGTCAGATACACTTTCTCAAAGGGAGGCTTTTCTACATCCTCACCTACCCGGAATTTGTCGTAAGCATGACGCAGTTCATCTTGGCGCTTCAGAAAACCATCAAAGCTGTCCAAGGTCCTTCCCCCGTTTTTCAGTGCTTGCAGGACTGCTTCTTTCGGAAACGGGAAGGCCTTGGAGATATAATACAGGTCGATCACGTCTTTGACCCGCCGAAACACTTTGTTCGAGGAAACGGCGGAGACCTTATCCGCAATCATCTGCGTTGGTGATACGCCGCGGAAACTCAGACCGGCGATTTCATATAGCCGTGTCTCCGGCATAGGCCGGTTTACGTCCATATCTATTGAGAATAGCTCCGCCCCGGTTGTCCGGTCTGTCAGCATAAAGCCGGCAGAGCGGTCTTCGGCGTACATACGGAACATCTGCACATCAATCTGGAGATTGTTGCGATCCAGCACGGATTGCAGGGAGGAAACCAACTGCTCCGCCGTGGGAGGTTCTTCAGAGTTCCAGTTCGCGTCAATGTCAACCGTCCGGCGTACTTCGTCAACGTAACCGGCTTCGTTCAAGCAGGCCTTCAGCACCATGGACCCTTTGAAGCAGATCGGGATTCCGCTCTCATAGAGTGCCTTCATGACCTGATACATTTGCTTCTCGTCTGCTGTAATGTTCATTTTGCACCTCTTAACTGTCGTAGTATTCTATGGCGTCCTGGGCCAGACGATCAAACCGATCCTGGTACTCTGGAGCCACAGAGATCCCATCCATGCTTTCTCCGTTGGAGAAATAATAATAGCTCAGAGCTTCGGTAATGCCCTGCATATCCAGAATCGCTTCGTTTGCCAGGGCGTCATTGACGGTCCGGCTCATATCTGTGTAGCGGAGGCCATCTCTACTTTTGACTTGATAAGGGCTGACGCGGTTCCCCAGGACGACCACGCCGTTAAAGCGAGATAAGCTGTCGTCTCCGTAGAGCCAGACAAGGCCTTCGTCAAAGCGGCCTAAGAAGCTACCCTGGCACATTAGCGCCTGATCCAGAGCAAAGACGATATCTGCTCCGACACAATCCCGCACAGCCCGCAGCCATGCAAGCGGACTTGAAAAAACTCTGCGCTTTGGAAGCTGCCCCTTCTTCGGATCGTGCTTCGGCAAAGAGAACGTCTTCCGATTAACAAGGTCTTCTTGCACCCGGCTTGCCAACAGGTTTACCATGTACTCCGGGGGCTTGCGCAAACCGGTCTCCCAATTTTGAACTGTCCGGAAGGGGATGCCGTAGCGACCGGCGAATTCGCTCTGCGTATCGCCTAGCAGCGTCCTTAATTCTCGCACATCCATAATAATCACCTCTGCATTATAATACACCCATTGAGTGCATTTGTCAAGCAGGGGCAAAGGCTGTTTGCGCAAGGCTGGAAATACCTTCTCGCCTGCATATTTTGGGCAAAAAGAAGAAGCCGGGGCGCTTGGCTCAAAAATCGGAACAAATGCTCCGTTTTTGAACCAAACGCCCCGGGTGGGGTTAGGTATTTCTCGCAGTCCCTTCGTTCGCTGTGGCGTCTCCAGGGCGGCGTGGATGCCATTATTCGGCACAGTTCCGGTACAAGAACGTCAGCGCCTCTGCTCGAGTAATTGTGCGGTCGGGCGAGAAGGTGGTCGCGGAGGT
>ONDC01000104.1 GCA_900316495.1 uncultured Eubacteriales bacterium | reverse complement strand
GGTTACAAGGTGACAGAATAAGACATATTGAAAAAAGCCCTTGGCTGCTTTTCTGCGGCCAAGGGCTGATTTCATAATGTGACGGAAGGAACTGTCGGGAAAATTATTCCCACTCGATGGTGGCGCAGGGCTTGGGGGTGAGATCGTAAAGCACGCGGTTGACGTTCTCCACCTCGGAAGTAATGCGCTTGGTGATGTGCTGGAGCAGTTCAAAGGGAACGTCCTCGACGGTGGCGGTCATCGCGTCGGTGGTGTTGACGGCGCGGATGATCACGGGATAGGCAAAGGTGCGTTTGCCGTCCTTGACGCCCACGGAGCGGAAATCGGGCACGGCGGTGAAATACTGCCAGACCTTGCCCTCCAGTCCGTTTTTGGCAAATTCCTCGCGGAGTATCGCGTCGGATTCCCTGACCGCCTCGAGACGGTCGCGGGTGATGGCACCGAGACAGCGCACACCGAGTCCCGGTCCCGGGAAGGGCTGACGGAATACCATGTTGTCGGGGAGACCCAGTGCCTTACCGACCACGCGCACCTCATCCTTGAAGAGCAGCTTGACAGGTTCCACCAGCTCGAATTTGAGATCCTCCGGCAGTCCGCCGACGTTGTGGTGTGCCTTTACGCCGTCGCTCTCCAGAATATCGGGATAAATGGTTCCCTGTGCAAGGAATTCAATGCCGTCCTGCTTGCGGGCTTCCTCCTCGAATACGCGGATGAATTCCGCGCCGATGATCTTGCGCTTCCGCTCCGGGTCGGCGACGCCCGCCAGCTTGTCCAGAAAGCGATCCACCGCGTCCACATAGACTAAATTCGCGTTCATCTGGTTGCGGAATACCTCGATCACCTGCTCCGGCTCGCCCTTGCGGAGAAGACCGTGATTGACATGGACGCAGACCAGCTGCTGTCCCACCGCTTTGATGAGAAGTGCCGCGACCACCGAGCTGTCCACGCCGCCCGACAGAGCGAGCAGCACCTTTTTGTCGCCGATCTGAGCGCGAAGCTCCCTGACCTGTTGATCAATGAATGCTTCGGCAAGCGCGGGCGTGGTGATTCTTTCCATGGTTTCGGGACGTACATTTCCTTGCATAAGAGGATCCTCCTTGAATTGTGTTGGATTTGTTTCAATTATAATGGATTTACGCCGCAAAATCAAGAGCCTTTTTGAGAATATGAGTGATTTCCCGTGGGAAAACGGGGAGATTCCGAACCGTCTCAATCTTGCTTGACAATTCTTCAGGTATGCGATAAAATACAATCAAGCATGATGATGTTTAGGAGTGTCTGATATGAATCAATTCAAGAGAAACACTTTGCGAATTCTTTCCTGCGCGATGGCGCTGTGTCTGTTGGCGCTGTGTGCCGGATGCGGGAAGGATCGCGATACGGACGAGATCGTGGAGGAGATCACGGTTTATTACGGCGCATATGGCGACAGAGCCGACAAGACCCTTGAAGAGCGCCTGAAGGAGCTTGACAAAAAGGATCCTGAGCTTGGCAAAAAGTGGAGGAGCATTATCGGGCTGTGGAAGCAGTCCAACAATGATCTGACGCTGCATTACGACGTTCTGCCCGACGGTCTTCCCGAAACGGACGAATTCTGCATGGTGGTGCTGGGCTATCAGCTCAATGCCGACGGCACCATGAGAGATGAGCTGTTGGAGCGTCTGCGTGTGGCAAAGGCGAGCGCCGAAAAATATCCCAACGCGTATATTGTCTGCACCGGCGGACCGACGGCGTATGAGGACAAAACGGTCACCGAGGCGGGGAGAATGGCGGAATGGCTGACGGAAAACGGCATCGACGGAGAACGCGTCATTGTCGAGGACAGGTCGCTCACGACCGCCCAGAACGCGAAGTATTCGCTTGCGATTCTCAGTGAGAAATACCCGCGGGTGACCAAGCTCGCCATCATCTCCAGCGATTACCACATCGCTACGGGACATCTGCTGTTTGGCGCGGAGTCGATTCTCATGGCGGACAGGGCTGGCGAGGAACAATACGAGGTGATTTCCAACGCGGCGTGGAAGGCGCCCTCCGGAATGCTGTCCGCGATGTTTCAGGCGGGCGCCCTCACCGAGCTTTCCGGCGACAGGGAAACCGCCTGGAAAATCTATTACAACGAGTACGATATTCACAGTCTGCCGCCGATAGAGGATTGAGCTTTTTTTCCATCCGATTAAAAGGGGCTGCCTTCCGCAGGCTTTGTCTCTGCGGAAGGCAGTTGTCTGATCCATTAAAAATCCACCAGATAAATGCTGATGCCGATCCTTTTGTAAGCGGGGTTTTGCTCGCTGATCGAGGTAATCCTTGCCGTCAGCAGCTTGCCTGCGTCCATCAGGCGGGAGAAGATGAGATTGTCCTTTTGGGGAATATAACCGATCTTCTTGCCGCTTGGCGCAAGCAGCAGTATCGCCTTGCTGTCGTACTTGTTGTCTCCCTCCCGGCGGAGAGTGAGGGTTGTACCCTCGCTGACCTCGTCCAGTACGGAATCATCGTTCAGATGCGTTGTTCCGGCAATAAAGGTGTCAAAGAGATGAATTTCGTTGACAAGCGGCTTGATGAGGTTCCCGAGACCCTTCTCGTCGCCGGTCATAATGGCTATACTGTCTTCTTCTCTGATCATCAGGTCTCCCATGTGAACTGTGCGCCTCCTTTTATCAGCAACCGGATGATTTCTGTGAGCCTTCTTTCATAATTGATGTATTCCTCGATTTCCTCCCTGAGATGCTCCTTGTATTCGCTGATCTGCTTCTGATCTTCAAGGATCAACTTGTAGAGGTATGGGTCGGTAGTGGTGATTCGTTCGATTTCGGCTTCAAGCTCTGCCGTTTTCTGTTCAATGTCCGGGATGACGGTTTCATCCACTTTTTCCCCAAGGTCACGGAGAATCACGTCTGTCTGAATGTCCAGCCTTTCAAGCGCACGAAGGTCATTGCAATGGTAGGCGTTCATCACTGCTGTCCAATGCTCTGCGAGCTCCGGATTATTTTCGTATCCGGGGTGAAGGTCGGGGTGAATCTTCTTTGCGATTTTCCGGTAAATGCGTTTGACTGTCAGATAATCATTCTCGCTGATCGGTGTGGTTTCACTGCAGAGCTTGTGGGCGCTGATCAATTCATCAAGCTCTTCCCTGTATTCCTTCATTACTGCGTCGATATACCGATTCATTTTTTCGACATCCACTCTGTGACCTTGGTTGACAGCGGCCTGACAAAAGGCGATGATCTTTTTCTTTTCGATGCAGCTGATTTTTCGCCGGAAGCGCTCGGTCAGGAGTTCGCCAAATTCCGCAATGAAGCTCAGCTTGTATTCGGTCGCTTCCTTCTCCACTTTGTCACGGCGAAAGAGGAGCTTTTCGTATGTTTCCCTCTGCTGCCGGGTATTCTCATTCTGTTCCACTTATGACACCTCTCTTTCCTGAATTATAACACATTTGCACGTTTATGGCAAGACTTATGAAAAAAACTCCCACGGAAAAACCTTTTCCAGGGGAGTCGTCATGACTAATGATGTCGCTGCTATCCGGTTGACGTCAGCTCACGCGCTTAAAGACCTCTGCCGTGTCGGCACTGCCCTTGAGCATGATGTAGTCGCCGCCGTCTGTACGAAGCTGCCATACGCGGTAATCAGGCTCATTCTTGAGCCTGCCGAGACGTCTGCCGACCGAAGCGCCGCTTCTGCCGACTGAAAGCGAGAAGTCGCCGTCCTCGCTGAATCCAACAAATGTATATTCAGCGCCGCATTCCCACACGGTCTCGCCGTCCTGACTCAGTTCAAATTCAGAATTCGCGAGGGGCAGACGCTCCTTGGCGTTCGCTACAGCCTGTGCCAGATGTCCCAGACCCGTGATGGCAGCTGAAAATATCACCGACATGTGTATTACCTCCGATTTCTCATCTGTTTTTTTCCGAAAAAAAATAAAATCCACGCAAGTTTCGTTTCGATAAACATATGATAACACGCTTGTATGTGTTTGTCAAGCAATTTTTATTGAAAAACAACAAGTTATTTTTTTAACAAACTCTCCACGGCAAAAATGACAAAATGATTATATTTTTTGATACAATAAACGGTTTTTTCAAAGTTAATATCCAACCACCGCTTATCGCGGGCTACCTCTATTCCGATTTTTTAACTGCTGATGTCACGACATTTCTCCGACTGTCCGAAGGAATATGCTCTTTTAAGGCATGTTCCTTTTTTTGTGTTGCAAAATCCGGCAAAGTATAGTACAATATACAATAGAATAATCCTGAAAAATGATGGTTACCGGAGGAATGACTGTGGTCAGAAGCGACATTGAAAAATTCCTGCTGCAAGTGGAAAAGCCGGGGCGTTACGTCGGCGGCGAACCCAACAGCGTTGTGAAGGAGAAAAGCGGGGTCAATATCCGCTTTGCGTTTTGTTTTCCCGACGTGTACGAGATCGGCATGTCCCACCTTGGCATGAAAATCCTGTACGGGCTGTATAATTCCATTCCCGACGTGTGGTGTGAAAGGGTGTTTGCCCCGTGGCCGGACATGGAAGCGAAAATGCGGGAGTATTCGGTTCCGCTCTACGGACTGGAAAGCGGCGATTCCCTGAAGGAATTCGACTTCGTGGGCTTCACGCTGCAATATGAGCTGAGCTACTCCAACATCTTTACCATGCTGAATCTTTCGGACATCCCCTTCCTGTCGTCGGAGCGGGCGAACGACGATCCCATCGTCGTCCTCGGCGGCCCCTGCGTCTGTAATCCCGAACCGCTCGCCGAGCTTGCCGACATTGTGTCGCTGGGCGAGGGGGAGGAGGTCAGCGTGGAGATGTTCGACCTCTACCGTAAGCATAAACTGAGCGGGCATTTTGACAGGAAGAAATTTCTCCGGGAAGCGGCGGAAATACCGGGGCTTTACATTCCCTCCCTCTATGATGTGAGCTATCATGAGGACGGCACCATCGCCGCCTTCACCCCGAAGGACGGTGCGCCGGAGAAAATTCAGAAGCGCATCATTCAGGATATGAGTACCGTCTATTACCCGGAGAATTTCGTTGTGCCGATCATTGAAATTGTTCATGACCGGGCGGTGACGGAGATCTTCCGCGGCTGCATCCGCGGCTGTCGGTTCTGTCAGGCGGGCTATATCTACCGTCCCAACCGTGAGAAGGATTTCGGCACAGTGGACGCGCAGAGCCGCAGCCTTTGCGATACCACAGGGTATGACGAGGTGTCGCTTTCCTCCCTCAGCTCGAGTGATTACACCGGACTGCCGCAGCTCCTTGACAGTATGCTCAACTGGACGGAAAAGAGCAAGGTCAGCATCTCCCTTCCGTCGCTGCGCATCGACGGCTTCAGCGACGAGCTGACTGAAAAGCTCAAAAAGGTGCGGCGGGGCGGTCTGACCTTTGCCCCTGAAGCGGGGACGCAGCGTCTGCGCGACGCCATCAACAAGAACGTCACCGAGGAAGAAGTGCTTAATACATGCCGCACGGCATTCAACGGCGGCTGGACGAACGTCAAGCTCTACTTCATGATAGGGCTTCCCACCGAGACCTTGGAGGATGTGGAGGGGATCGGCGAGCTTTCGCAGAAGGTGGTGGACGAGTTCTACCGCAACCCAAACAAGCCCAAGGGCAAGGGAGTGAACGTCACGTCCAGTGCCTCAACCTTTGTCCCCAAGCCCTTCACCCCCTTCCAGTGGGAGCCGCAGGACGACATCGACACGATACACATGAAGCAGCAACACCTGCGCGACAGCGTCCGCAGCCGCAAGATCACCCTCAACTGGCACGACGCGGACACCAGCTTCCTGGAGGCGGTCTTTGCGCGAGGCGACAGAAGGCTCATCAGAGTGCTGATCCGCGCCTATGAAAAGGGCTGCCGCTTCGACGGCTGGGACGAGTATTTTAAATTGCCGGTATGGATGGAGGTATTCTCAGAATGCAATATCGACCCGGCATTCTACGCCAACCGCCGCCGGAGCTACGAGGAAATTCTGCCGTGGGATCATCTGGATTACGGCATTACCAAGGAATTCCTCATCCGGGAGCATCAGAAGGCGCTAAAAGCCGAAACCACCCCGCACTGCCGCCTGAAATGCGCGAACTGCGGCGCGGCAAAACTGACAGGAGGTGTCTGTAGTGTCCTTAAACACCGGAATGAAAAACGTGGTTGACATACAGGGAACGCTCTGCCTGCCGATAAGGATATTCTTTGTCAAGACGGGTTCCTCGAAATACATGTCGCACCTTGACCTCATGCGCTGTATGACCCGCACCATGCGCCGCGCAGGCGTGCCGATCTGGTACACCGAGGGCTTTAATCCCCACCCCTTCATGACCTTCGCTCTGCCGCTCTCGCTGGGAACATCCGGCTTGTGCGAGACAATGGACGTCCGTCTGACGGAGGACATGCCCTTTGAGGAAGTGAAAACGCGTCTGAATGCCGCGCTTTGCGAGGGAATTACCGTCACCGGGGTGGATTATCAGGGGAAGAAGGCGACCGCCATCCAATCCGCCCTGTATCGGATTACGCTTACAGCGGACGGATTTTCGGGGGAGCAATTGAGAGACTTACTAAGAAATTACCTTTCGCGTGAAAAAATCATCGTTCAGAAGAAGAACAAGAAAAAGCAGCTCATTGACATCGACGTGAAGCCGCATGTGCTGTCGTATGACGTGACGGAAGAAGGCGAATGTGCCGTATTGTCAATACAACTCCCTGCGGGGAACGACGTGAACATCAACCCGAACATCCTTCTAAAAGGCTTTGAAAGCGTCATCGGCAAGGAATTCGATCAATGCGATATTGTGCGCGAGAGGATTCTCACCGAAAGCGGCGAGGATTTCAGATAACTCAAAGAAGAGGAGACAT
>ONDC01000102.1 GCA_900316495.1 uncultured Eubacteriales bacterium | reverse complement strand
GTGTTGTAATCCTTAATTGTGCCGTAATTCGCTGGATTAAAGTGAACTCATGTGATATGTTGGTGTTGCCAAAAGGCAATCAAAAAACAAGGAGGTAAGGCAATGGCTACAGTGAAAACACTGATACCAAAAAAAGAAACAGAAGTTAAGCGTATTCGCGTAGCTGCGTATTGCAGGGTGTCCACTGATTCAGCAGACCAAAAAGATTCCTTCGACGCACAGGTAGAATATTACACACGCTTTATCGGCGAGAATCCCAACTGGACTCTCGCCGATATTTACGCTGAAATATAAACTCAACAATTGATACAATTCAATTTTTAAATCCCATTTTCCTAAAGGGGGTAAGTTTTACAGTCAGAGGGGGTAAGTTTCTCTCGAAGGGGGGTAAGTTTCTCCCAGAGGGGGGAAGTTTTCCGAACACGAAAAAAAACAGCTGATTTCTTACATCGACTGCCTCGGAATGTAGATTTTTTCATATTTTGATGATAGACTTTACATAAATACGCATATACGTCCAAAAGACCCTGTGGAGCTGATTTTTCAATCAGTCGACCACAGAGTACTTAGGATTTAATAGATGGAATCACGCCACGGTGGCAAAGCATTCGGGATGTTCGTCCGGATTCACAAGGAGCTGGTAACTGCTTCCCTCGTCCGTTTTCTTTTGCCCAAGGATTCGCAGAAGCGTCAGCTTGTGAAGTGTCGCATAAGCGTGGGATTCCGAATAATTCAGGGTGGCAATGTACATCTCACAGGAGAAATTGTCGCACCCGAACGCATCGAATATTTCCGTGACCCACCATCAAATATTTCCGTGACGGTCTTTTTTTGACGCGGTCTGAGTACCGGAAGATCATGGCTGACATCCCGGTTGATTGTATAGCCACCGGAAGAATCCGGGCTGATCAGCCCGAGCTGCAAAGCAAGATCAGTGTCGCTTTTCCACATACATTCGCTGTGATTCCACGCCTCATAATCGCTTTGCAGCAAAGTCCCTTTCGCAAGGCATCGGCGGAGGTTTTCGGCAAGCCGTCTGTCGCTGGAGGAATTGGATGAGTTGGCAAGGATATCCAATTGCTCATAAACGCGTTCTGAATACATATCGTTTCTCTCATAATTGTCACCATGCCCCGGAATGTCATCATCCGTAAAATATTCCGGGTTGTCATTCGGATTGACAAGCATACGATAGGTGTAGGCGCTGCTCTCCTGCTTTTCCAGCACGCCAAGCATGGTGAGCTGACGAAGCAGAACATAGGTCTTGTCCTTTGTGTGTCGCATGACCGTCATTGCCATCTCCGTACTGAACTGTTCGTCATGGTAACTCTCATACAAAGCATTTACAGCCATTTTCTGAAGGGCAGTGAGCGGAGGCAATATCTCAGGAATGGCTCTGTTGATCCGGTACATTCCGTTATTCAGCTTGGTAAGGATGCCCATCTGCACAAGAAGGGCAAGCTCGGTTGACATACTGAAGTAGCTGTCAGAATTTGAGTATTCAGCGGAGGTAATCAGACCTTTGTGTATACAGGAGAATATCAATTCGCCTATGCGTCTGTCTTTTGCCGATTTATGTGAATTGAGCAGCTTACTGATGGTACGCAGAATCTCCTTTGAGTAATCGTCCGGCTTAAGCGGCGGTAAGTCCCTGCCGAAGCGATATACCATCATCTTCCCTACGCGGCGGTCACCGCTTTCAATCAGCCCTTTGTCTTTCAGACTGTTTACCAGATTGCCCGCCTGATCCAGCGTGATTCCGCACCCGGAAGAAATGTCATCGACCGTAAAGCTGTCAATCCCCTTGTCCAGAAAGCTCAGAAGCAGTCTGGCGCACGATTGCCTCCGGGAAGAACTGTTTTCAGCTAAAGTTAAAAGCTCATCACGCAGTCGCAGACTGCCTACCTCATCGTCAATGATCTGTGTCGGCGTATAGTCGATCGGAACCTCGGGGGTATATAAAGTCTCAATATCTGTTATTTCTATCTGCTGGGTATCGGTCGGTTCGTTTGTTTCTGCGCTTTCCTCCGGATGCTCGACTGCTTCATGTTGCGGCTCACCGGGTGGGATCAGCGGTATTCTTGCTAATTCCGATTCCGATTCGTGCAGACTCTTTTCGTCCCGCTGCGCTTTCAGTTTTCTTTTGTCAACCGCTCTTGAAAGCAGGTCGAGGAAATACTCTATAAAATACGTCAGGTCGCCGCCGTTTTCCTCCCGGAGAATGTTGGCGACCGCTTCATAATAGGCGTAGCTCTTTCTGGCAATCAGCGAGGAAAGGCTTACCTCTCCGAAAAAAGTATAGCCCGCTCTGATCAGAATTACGCTGGAGAGAATGCGCCCGAGACGCTCGTTGCCTTCCGGGAACGGCCGCACCGCTGAAATGTAGCCTTGAGCGGCCGCCGCTTTGACAAGGGGATGAACGTCCTTTGACGCAAGGAAACCGCAAAGGTCGCCCACTCGTTCGGGCAATGCGTAAGGCGGAGGATATTCATAAACCTCTCCGCCTTCGAGCAGGCTTTCCTCCAATTCAAATGAGCGGTAGTCCTGACCGCCTTCGTCCATGCCGTCGGTGAGAATTCCAACCAGCTCACTCATGTAATCCTCATCAACCAATCTGTAAAGATTCCCGGAGGCAAAGCCCGCTGCCATTCTGTTGTTGGCGATCAGCTGTTCCTCGATGTCGCGGGGTGCTCTGTCATCGGTAAGAAAATTCATCGCGTCCTGAATGGTGATCTGGGAGCCGTCCACATAGCTTGTGTAGAAGACCTCCTCCAGCGGCGAAATGGGAATGGAATCCGTATAAGGGTCAAAGTCGGATTCCGTATCATACAGCGTTTCGATGATTTTTTCGCTTGCCGCCACCATCTTCTCGGTTGTCACATACCAGTAGGGAGCGCCTTTGCCGTTATAGAGGGGCAGCACGGTGCTTCTGGATCGACGCCTGTTCAGAAGCTCCTGCCACAGAGCGTCGGGTTGTACTCCGAGGGGAATTCTCGTAATCATATCGCGCTTTGACGAATATTGACGATCCATTTGTCTGAATAGCTTTTCACGATCCATAAATAATCTCCTTTACGTTCAGGGTATGTCCGTATTGATTGCAACGGAATTAGTCAGGTCAAACCTGATCGCCTGGTGCGCCGGGAGATACTCCCCGCGGCAGACTCTCGGGCGGTCATCGTCCCATCCGACCAGACGTCGGATTTTTCTGAGCAGGCTCCTGCCGCTGATCTCAATCTGAAGGGACGGTTCCTCCGGCATGACCAGCGCCTGACTGTCCTCAATTGTGCAGGAACGGAGCAGCAGCATTTTTTCCTCATTGTTGATCAGCAGCTGCACCTGCTTCGGCCAGTCCAGCGCTTCCAATACAATCTGGCTGAGAAAAATCGAATCCTCCTGCAGATTCAGGGTGAGCGTTATATTGTTCATTGCACTACCTCCGTGTTTTCATCGCCGACCGGCGGTTTCTCTGGTTCTTCGTCATTGATGTCGGAAGAGATGAATCCCTCCGACAGGTCGATCTGCGTGGAGGCGGTGTGTTCCTCCACATTCATGCCGAATGTTTCAAGCCATTCCTTCGGAAGAATGGGCTTCGGACGTTTTACCTTGCCGGTTTCGGGATCGCGCGTCTGCGGCAGGAACGCTTCTTTTGCGCTCAGATCGAAAAGGTAAAGGCACTCGCCCTGATAGGTGATTCTCATTCCCTGCAGCTTATAGCGATATATTTCTTCCCAGCCCATCAGCTCGTAGAGCTTGGCGGTGAAGGGACGGCAGGTGATCTCCCTGCTTTTTCGCTTGTCCCCTCTCACCACGCACCATCTCACCGCGTCACGCGCTCCTTCGTCGCAGGGACGGATCGCCAGCTTGCGTTCGGTGGGATTGATAAGAAACTGAATGTACGTCGCGTCCTCCAGCTTGCTGATGCAGGAATTGTTGAAGGTGATGCTGTTGCCGCGAATGGTCATAGCCGGGTCGAAGCGATGGGATATGAATTCCCTGCGAACCACCTGATACCCCACAAAGCTGAAATTCGCCTCTTCCGCGATCCTTTTCGCCTCCTGTCTTTCCTCTCGGGAAAGACCGCTGTTGACAGCCGGCTGCTGCGCCGCTCCCGGAAAGGTCGGCTGCCTGACGCCCGTCTGACCTGAACGGTAGCCCTGCCTTTGCTGCGCCCACAGCTGCGTATTATCCGCCATAGATTATGTGACCTCCTTTTTTTCGTCTTGGTGTCTGATTCTTTTTGGCTGCGATTTTGCCGGCCATATCTTCTCCACGAGCAGCCTGTCGAGGTCGGTGCAGATATCCACGGCGATGTCCATCAGGTCGGCTTTCGCCACGCCGCTCCGGAGCAGTTCCTCATAGGCTTTCCGCATAATGCTTTCGTCAAACGCACCGTAGACCATGCGGCTGGATTCCTCGTGCAGAAGGCACTCGCAGCGGTAAATGTATCCCAGCCAGTAGGCATAGGCAAGCTCGTCCACGTTGCGGTTCGGTTCCTCCGGCAGTTCCGAGAGCGCGGGAGGAAGTCTGAGCTGCTCTGAGGCGTATGCCTGCGAAAGTACAAGGCTCTTGTTGTCAGTGTCATTTGTGCGTGAAATGATATCATCTATCCAATAGAGCGCCTCCACGATGGATTCCGGGCTTCTGAGAAGCATGGGAATCCGCAGGAGGTTGGAAAGCTCGTCATTTTCCATGCCGGCGGAGGACGCGAAGCTGACGTCAAATACGCCCGCCAACTGGCTGGTCATAAAGAGCGGCGCGAACTCCTCCATTGCAAAGCCCATAGACGCCGCTTCCATGAAAAGATTGCCCTGTTTGTGGCAGCAGGCAATGTCGCGCGCGCTGAATCGCTTCTCCATTTTGATGACGCTGTTGTTTTGCGGAGAAGCCCTCGCCAGACGCATCAGGCGTTTGACATTTGCCGATAGCGGACGGCTCTTTGCCGGATTTCTCGATGTCTGCATAGTTCATCAACCTTTCATGGATTGTCTGTTTCGGAAGTGCATTCGATATGCGGAAGAGCCGGCGGATCGTTCATGATGGCAAGCAGCAGGTCGTCCACATCATCCGCGTTTACGGTGTGCGTGACGTCAAGCGGACGTGCTTCCGTCATCATATCCCATTCGGAATCAGAGGGA
Source organism: uncultured Eubacteriales bacterium (assembly GCA_900316495.1). Lineage (GTDB taxonomy): Bacteria > Bacillota > Clostridia > Oscillospirales > Acutalibacteraceae > RUG762. The sequence continues at coordinate 4,056 of ONDC01000102.1, read as the reverse complement.
ATGCTTCTCATGCCGGATTCGTGTCTGAAAGCGGGTTCTCCGAAGGTCTTTCTGCCCACTTCGACCGCCTGCATGAAGCGTTCCTCCATGTCGCGTATCTCCTGCGGCTCGTCATCGTCGGGAGGATAGTAGTAGCTTGCCGCGTCCTCTCGCTCTTCCGTGTTCTGTTCCGCTTCCTTGACGGCGATGACCGCCTCGTCCTTCTTGCTCACAGAACGTCCGACGTAATTGTCAAGGTCAAAAACAAGCACCGTGTGACCGGGTGTTCCGTCCGAAACGGTCTGACAGGGAATACGGAAGGAATAATCCTCCTCCCAGCCCATCACGCTGTAAATGACCTTGCTCAAAGGGGCTGCCCCTCTTGATCTGGCATCCCACGTCATAGCGTTGGGATGTTCCGGCGCACACGGCCGGATGACCATCATGCGCTCGATGGGATTGAGCAGCAGCTCTACAGATTCAACGCCCGGCAGCTTTGCCACACAGGACTTGTTGAAGGTGATGTTCTTCGGCGTGATCCGGATGACCGGCTCATGAACGCGGGAGAACATTTCGCCGCTGACCACCTGAAACGAACGTGTCAGCTCGTCATTCTGCCCCGCGTCAATGTCTTCTGAATCCCTGCCCTCCATCTCGTCCTTGATTTTCTGTTCCGCCGCCGTCAGGTCACGGGCTATCTGTGAAATGCCGTGGTCGTCCACCAGACAGTCAAGCCGCCTGCCGCCCTCCGGCAGATATTCCTTTTCGAGGTCAACGTCGGGTTCGCTGTCGAGTATGCCCATTGCGATCTGGCTGGCACGGTAGTAATCCTCATAATCAAATCCTGCCCATGCGCGGTTCATGGAAATGTAGCCGGCAAGCGTTCCGCTGTCAATGATTCTCATAGGAAGATAGGTGCCTTCGTGACCGTACTTCCGGCTGTTGAGAATACGCTGGGCGGCGTTCCACATAGCGCGTGAGACGATGGCGTCGTGGTGGTCGGGCTGGAAATACTTGTTCTTCTTGCCGTTGTTCTTTTTCGCCTTGTGATCCTTATAGTTCGGCGTGTAGGTTTTTCGGGCAAGGACGTCGCCGCAGTGCTTTTCGTTACGCATGGTAGCAACCACACCGCTTGCCGTCCATCGGGTATTCAATGTGCCGTCGCGTCGTCGACCGCCTGTGGGAATCGCCATTTCGGTGAGTACTTCGGCGATTTCCTCCGGGGAGCCGCCGTTGAGCAACGTGGAATACATCCAGCGTACCACGCGCGCCTCGCTTTCGTTGACAGCGAGGATTTTCTTCTTTCCGCCGAAACCGTCAGGCACCTCTACTTTGTCGTAGCCGAACAGACGCGGCGTGAGGAATCTTCCTCTGCTGAAACGCCATTCCAGCGAGAGCAGAATCGCCTCGCTCTTCATGTGGCTTTCCTCTTGTGCCACCATCGCAAGCACGAACAGAATGATACCGCTTGTCTGCGACAGGGTATCGAGGTTTTCCTGTTCAAAGAACACCCTGATAGGCGGATCGTGATTCTGCAGGGCTTCAACCCAGCCGATGCAGTCCATCAGATTTCTTGCAAATCGGGAAACCGCTTTGGTGATGATCATGTCGATTTTTCCGTCCATCGCATCCTTCATGAGCTTTTGAAAGCCCTGTCTGTGTGCGGTGTTTGTTCCCGAGAAACCGTCGTCCACATAGCAGCCTGCGTATTTCCAGTTGGGATTTTCCCTGATTTTCTGCATATACTGCGAGATTTGCAGCCTGATGGACAACGCCTGATCGATATCGTCCGTGGAAACGCGGCAATACGCCGCCACGCGCAGAATGCGGTCTTCCTCGGGCGTCGCGCCTGCGGCCGCTATCATGCGGACATTTCTGCCGTCAAGAGAATCGATCTGCCTGACAAGCGCGTTTTTGCTGCGCTGCCGCTCCGATTCGAAGCCGGAACCGATCGGCGCGGTTTTCGGCCGCTCCGCCCGCTCCTGCGCAATCTGCATTACGTCATCCATTCCGTCACCTCCGTTTCACGGATAAATTCTTCTGTTTTCATAGGCAAGACCCCTTCAAATAATGGTTTTGTCGGATATTCCGGCACATTCATTTTGCCATACAAATCTCACATTATCCACGTCCGCACAGACGTATTCCGGGCATAAAAAAATCACCCGGTCGGATGATGACCGGGCGACTGTTTTATATATCGTTATCCCTCCCAAACACCAGCTCATATGGGTCAAGCTCCAGAACGGCGCATATTCGCAGACCGATTCGCATGGGGCAGTTGGAAATTTTATGCTCTCCGTATTCGTATCGCTGGTACTGGTGTATGCTCATACCGAGGTCCAGCGCGACCTGTTCCTGGGTGAGTCCCAACTCCAGTCGCCGGTCGCGCAGAATCTGTCCCTCCCTGTCAGACATCGCTCAGCCCCGCCTTGATTTCGGTGCCGTCCTTGAATATCACGCGGATATCGTCCTTGCTGTAAACCACCATGTGATCCACCATTGTCATCCAATCCTCCTCGCGGAATTCCGTCAGCAGGTCACGCTCCCGCAGCTGTGATCGATGGCAAAGTGGGCGTTCTCCCTGATGCAGCTCTCTATCATGTCGGCGGCGATTTTTATCTCGGTTTCCAGTTCGGCAAGCTCCCTCTCCAAAGCGGACGTATCAAGGCTCCGGCTGAGAACGTCCTCATACACGGCGATGAATTCCTCCCTGCGGTCGATCACCATATTGGCAGCATGGAGGAACAGCTTTTTTATCTGATCAGGCGTCAGAGTAGGCGTCGCGCATTTCCTTGCGCCGCTGAACTTGTGATTGCACCGCCAGACTGCCTTGCGGTATTTCGTGTTGGAATGCCAGATTTTCGAGCCGAAGCACCCGCCGCAGTCGCCGCAGATGATCCTGCCGGAGAATACGCTGGTGGCATAGCTGTGGTCTTTGCTTGCCTTGTGCGCCGTAATGATGGTCTGCACCGCTTCAAAGGTATCGGGAGGAATGATGGCTTCATGGTTTTCGCGCACATAATACTGCGGCACCTCGCCCTCGTTTTTCTTCTTTTTCTTTGTGAGAAAGTCCGTCGTGTAGACCTTCTGGAGCAGCGCGTCGCCCTTGTATTTTTCGTTGGATAAAATGCTTCTCACACAGCTTGCGTTCCAGACCGCTTTCCCTCCGGGCGTGGGTATGCCCTCGTCGGTCAGGCTTTTGGCGATCTGCCCTGTGGATTTTCCGAGGAGGAACATTCCGTAAATGCGTCTGACCAGCTTTGCCTGTTCGGGATTGATGACGAGATTGCCGTCCTCTCCCCGGTCGTACCCGAGAAATCTGCCGAAGGGAACCGTCACCTTGCCGTCGGAGAACCGCTTGCGCTGTCCCCATGTGCAGTTTTCCGAGATGGAGCGGCTTTCTTCCTGCGCCAGCGAGGACATAATGGTGAGAAGCAGCTCGCCTTTGCCGTCAAATGTCCAGATGTTTTCCTTCTCAAAATAACACTCCGTGCCATGCTCCTTCAGCTTGCGGATGGTGGAAAGGCTGTCCACGGTGTTCCGGGCGAAGCGGCTGACCGACTTGGTGATGATAAGGTCGATCTTGCCCGCCAGCGCGTCCTGCACCATGCTGTTAAAGCCGTCACGGTGGGTCGTGTTGCAGCCGGTGATTCCTTCGTCCGCGTACACCGCCACAAACTCCCAGTCGCTGCGCACCTTGATGTAATTGGTGTAATAATCCACCTGCGCTTCATAGCTGCTCTGCTGTTCCTCATGGTCTGTACTGACTCTGGCGTAAGCCGCCACCTTCCGCTTCTTTTGCGCGGTGAGCAGCGAAGCAGTAAATTTGCTGATGGTAGCCGGTATGGTTGTCACTCTTTTTCCCATAATGCAATCCTCCCGTTGGTGAGATAAAATTCAATGCAGCCGTCTTTCAGAATCGTCATGGATTTGACCTGTCTTTCAAAATGTTCCGCGTCAAAAACGTCGTCGCCGAGAACGAACGCCGCAGCGGACGCAAGCTGTTCTTCGAGGATATTGATGCTTGTGCAGGTTCTGCCGACTTCCTTTTTGGAGCGGCATATCCACCGGACA
>ONDC01000100.1 GCA_900316495.1 uncultured Eubacteriales bacterium | reverse complement strand
TTGAGAAGACCTTTGAAGAGCTGGACGAAGACGGAAGAGCGAGCGTTGACGCTGCCTTCATGAATGGCGTGATTCCGCTGCTTGACAAGGCGATCGAGGAAGGCAAATATGACAAGGTCAAGAAGGATTTTGAGGACGCGGGCGCCGCGGACGACATGGCGACCATCCTCAAGACCCCCGGTCTGGACGTCAGCTACCGTGCGATCAAATCTGCTTACCTGACAATGGGCAATTCCGATGAATGAGAATCCATTCCTGCAAAATATTAACATCATAAGGAGTACTGAATTATGAACCCCATGACCATTGCGATTATCGCGGGAATAGTGGTAGTGATCGTGATCATCGCGGTTTACAGCATCCAGCGCAACAAGAGGATCAACGAGAACGGCATCGAGGTTGATGCTGTGATTTCGCGCATCGATACGGATTATGACAGCGAAGGCTCGTCCAGCGAGACTTATTATGTCGATTATGTGAACGCCGAGGGGCAGACAGTCACCGCCAAGCTCGGTAATCCCCCGATGAACGCCTATCAGGGAACTTCTTTGCGCGTAAAATATCTGCCGGAGAAGCCCAAGTACGTTCGTCGTGTGAAATAACTCTTTTTACAGAGAGGTTTTTGAGCTATGAAAAACAGACGCAGATCAAACAGACGTCTTGCACGGATAGGCTGCGTCGCGCTGGCGTTGGTGCTGAGCGTGGGAACGGTGCCGTTTCTGCGCGGCTTCGCGGCGGAGGAAAGAGCAATTCATTTTTACTTAACGATTAATATTATCTATTTGAAAGGAGTCAATCTTTATGACTTATGAAATCAAAGGCGACAACTTACCCGTTGTGATCTGCCACTTGAACGCGGGTGAGGAAATGACATGCGAGGGCGGCTCGATGTCATGGATGGACGATGAAATCGAGATGAAGACACAGGCGGGCGGCGTCGGCAAGATGCTGGGCAGAATGTTCACTGGAGAAAATGCGTTCCAGAACAAATACTACGCCAACAAGCCGGGCGAAATCGCGTTTGCTTCCTCCTTCCCCGGTTCGATCCGCGCGGTGGAGGTCACTCCCAACAAGCCCGTGATTGCCCAGAAGGGCGCGTTCCTCGCCAGCTTCGGACAGATTGAAACGTCCGTGTTCTTCCAGAAGAAGCTCGGCGCGGGCTTCTTTGGCGGCGAGGGTTTCCTCATGCAGAAGTATTCGGGCAACGGTATCGTCTTCCTCGAAATCGACGGCTCGGCGGTCGAATATGACATTGCAGCCGGCGACAGGAAGATCGTGGATACAGGCTATCTCGCAGCGATGGATGGTACCTGCTCCATCGAAATCGTCCGGATCAAGGGTGTGAAGAATATGCTGCTCGGCGGCGAAGGTCTGTTCAACACGGTCGTCAACGGCCCTGGTCACATCATTCTCCAGACCATGCCGGTGCAGAACACCGCTAGCCTGCTTTACAATTACATGCCGCATCCGTCCAACTGAATTTTTTAGGGAGATTGATATTTATGAAAAGAATATTCAGAACAATGATAGCTATTCTTGCCTCCAGTGCAATGCTGCTTGCATTCGCTGCTTGCGATGAAAAGAAAGAAGAACCCGTAGAAAATAACACCACCAAACAGGAAGCCTTCATGAAGGAGATTTTCGAGAACATTACATCCGACGAACAATACAAGGAATGGAAGGAAATGAATCCCGAGTCCCAGATTGAGGAAAAGCAGGACGGAAGCAAAATTATCTTCACAGTCAAGAATTCGCTTGACCCTGCCAACTTCAATGAAGACGACTATACGAATGACGCGCCGCTTTTCAACGGCGAATATGTTTATTCATACGAGGGCGATTACATTGTCTATACCGCGCAGAATGCCGAGCTCCTGAGTAACGCCTTCAACATAATGATCATGAGGGCCATTTGGGATCACTACGATATCAGCTTTATTGACGCAAACGAATATCTTGCCTCTCACGCGGAAAGCACTTATTATATCACAGATGAAGAAACCAATACCGTCAAGATTTACGCTGCCGACAAGTGGAATCTCGAATAGTCTAATTGTTGATTGATTGATAAGGAGACTGATCTATTATAAAGAAGACAATCAGAGCTATCATTTCCGTTTTCACCGCGGCCTTAATGTTGATGGCATTTGCCTCCTGTGAAGAGGACACAAAAGAAGACGCTATCGTGAAGGGAATTTTTGAGAAAATGACCGCAAGCGAGGAGTACACGAAATGGAAGTCCGAAATGAAGGACGCCGGCACGACCGTCACCGAAAAGCTTGATGGCGACAGCATTGTATTCATCGCCGAAAGTAAGGAAGAATACGGCACCAACGGCGAATTCGTCTTCAAGCGCGACGGTGATTACATCGTCTATACCCCCGCGAGCAAGGACGATTATTCGGGCTATACCTTCTTTATGGAGGTTATACAGGGCATTGCCGGATACTACGACATGGATTACAGAGATGTGAACGGCTACTTCTCGGGCACCTCCGCTTTGGATATGGAAGACAAGTATCTGATTAATGATCAGGAAACCGGCGCCATGAAGATCTTTATCGCCGAAAAATGGGATTTGTCCGCGCTTGACGAAATGTATATCAATGAAAAAGCGCTGGAATATACCGGTACGCTGAGTGAGGAATTCAACAATTATATTGTCAATTGCGGCAAAATCACGATGCTGACATACGGCGACGTGAACAAGGTTCAGATGATCTTCAGCGAAAAGGGCGACAAGAACACCGACCTTACCTACAAATCCATTATGGCCGCTGTCGCAAAGCTCCAGCCCAAGGGCTATGAGACCTTTGCCAAGGAATTCACCGAGCTGAAGGAAATGACCGGCGAGGGCTATAAGGTGATTATGGGTCTGGATAAGGATATTGCGTCAGAGCATGAGCTGACAGCCGAGGAAGGTCGCAGCTATGTTACCATTGTCTTTGAGGCTGCTGAATAAATCCACTGTATTCAAAGACAATCGCTCAACAATGGAATTAACGGTATGATCTGAATATGAAGGAAACGGTCTTTTTGGGCTGTTTCCTGCATTGTCAGTCGTGAAGTATGATGAATTGATTACGAAGGGAAACTTGCAAATGAAAAACAAACGGCGATTAATAAAGATTATAAGCGGAGCACTTGCTACCGTGATGTTGCTTTCTGCCTGCGGCAAAGCAACGGAGAAGAACGAAAAAAAGTATACCATCGACAACATACGCGACTATATAGTCGGCATTGATGAAAAGGTGGAGCTTGACAGTGGTAGCAAACGGGCGATGATCAACTTTGATAACGCCGCCACTACACCTTCGCTTCGTCCTGTCATGGACGAGGTTGACGACAAGATGAAGATGTACGGCTCCATTGGCAGAGGCTTTTCCAAAAAATCGGACTTTACCACCGACATCTACAACAATACCCGCAGCAAGGTTCTGAACTTCGTAGGAGCTGACGAGAAAAACTACACCTGCTACTATGTGAATAACACAACCGACGGACTCAATAAGCTTGCCTCCGCGCTAATTACAAGTGAAAATGACGTTGTGCTCTGTACCCGTATGGAGCATCATGCCAACGACCTTCCGTGGAGAGAACGCTGCAAGGTGATCTATGCTGAGATCGACGGTAAGGGTAGGGTGAAGTATAAGGATATTGAAAATTTGCTCAAGAAGAACAAGGTTAAGTATGTATCTGTCACAGCAGCCTCCAATGTCACCGGATACGTCACCGATGTCCACCGCGTTGCCCGATTGGCTCACAAATATGGCGCGCAGATCGTCGTGGACGGCGCGCAGATTGTGGCACACAGAAAATTTTCCATGCTGGGTGAAACCCCGGAGGAGAACGTTGACTTTTTTGTTTTTTCTGCGCACAAGATGTATTCTCCCTATGGCGGTGGCGCGGTGGTTGGTCTGACCTCCGAGCTTAACTCGCATATGCCGGAATTTTATGGCGGAGGTATCGTCACTGTTGTGACGGACTATGGACAGAATTACAAGGACGCTCCGGCTCGCTACGAGGCGGGTTCCCCCAATTATCCCGGCGTTGTGGGCATGGGAAAGGCAATTGACATTCTGCAGGAGGTCGGCTTTGACGCCATCAGTGAACATGAACAGAGACTTGTCAGAAAGCTCATGGACGGTATTCTCAAAATGGATCATGCCGTTGTCTACGGCGATACAGAAAACATTGGCGACAGAGTAGGTGTTGTGACCTTCAACCTGAAGGATGTCAATTCTTACCACCTTGCGACTAAGCTGGCATCCTACGGAGTTGCCACCAGACGCGGCGCGTTCTGTGCTCATACCTATGTCTGGCGTCTGTTAGGCGTTTCGGATGAAGCCGCCAAGGAACTGGAAGAATGCGGCGAGGCCGGAACTCCCGGTATGATTCGCGTCAGCTTCGGTATCTACAATACCGAAAAGGAGGTTGACGAATTTCTGGAGATTCTTGCCGAGGCACATGAAGATTGCCTTGAAGAAATGGAATTTATGCCATATAATCCGGGAGTTTAAGAAAATGATGGAAAAATTATAAATGCACAAGGAGTGATCAGATTGCGTAAAGGAAGTAAAATCAATCGACTCCGCATCATGAAGGCAGTGCTGGCTGCCTGTCTGGCAGGAGTGGTTCTTCTGCAATGTGTCTCCTGTCACTGTGCCTTTGATTTTGGACAGGGGCAGAAGGAAGAAAATGAGATTGTCTATGCCGGCAGCCTGACTCGGTTGGATTACACCCTCGAACAGGTGGTCGTTCTCAGCCGTCACAATATCCGCGCTCCCCTTGTAAGCGGCGGTTCCCTGCTTGGCGACATTACCCCGCATGAATGGGTCGAGTGGACGTCTGACTCCAGCGAGCTGTCCGTGCGCGGCGGCGTTCTGGAATCGGAAATGGGGCAGTATTTCCGCTTGTGGCTGGAGGCGCACGGACTTTTTGAAAAGAACGAGCAGCCCGAAGAGAATGCTGTCCGTATTTATTCCAATTCCAAGCAGCGCACGATTGCCACGGCGCGCTTCTTCTCGGCGGGACTTCTGCCGACTGCCAATACGACGGTGGAATACCACATGGAATTCGACAAGATGGATCCGGTTTTCACACCGCAGCTGACTTTTGTCTCCGACGAGTACAAGGCGGACGCGGAGAAGCAGATTCGTGAGATGTTCGCCGAAAAGATCAACGGGCTGAGCGACAATTATACCCTGCTCACCGACGTGATCGATATGAAGGATTCGCTCGCGTGGAAGGAAGGGACGGTCAAGGAGCTGCGCACCGACGACCTCGAGCTGAAGCTGGAGCTGAACGCCGAGCCGGGTATGGGCGGATCCCTCAAAACCGCCTGTTCTGTCAGCGACGCGCTTGTGCTGCAGTACTACGAGGAGCCTGACAAGAAAAAGGCAGCCTTCGGTCACGATCTGACGACCGAGCAGTGGGAACAGCTCTCCGAGATCAAGGACGTGTACGGCGACGTGCTTTTCACCGCTCCGCTGGTCGCGCCGAATGTGGCTCACCCGCTGCTGCAGGAAATTCAGACTGAGCTGACCGTGGACGGCAGGAAATTCACCTTCCTGTGCGGTCACGATTCCAATGTCGGCAGCGTGCTGGCCGCCATGGGCGCGGACGAGTATTCGCTTCCCTATACCATTGAGAAAAAGACTCCCATCGGATGCAAGCTGGTGTTCTGCCGCTGGCGGAATAAGGACGGCAAGAGCTTCATCTCCGTGGATCTTGTTTATCAGACCACCGATCAGCTCCGCAATGCGACCATTCTCGGACTGAATGAATCGCCGGTGACAGTCCCGATCTCACTGGGCGGAATGAAATATGCGGATGAAGAGGGTCATCTGTATGCGGAGGATGAATTCATGGCGCGTCTTGCTGACGCTATCGGTGAATACGATACAATTGTAGAGAAGTACACGCCGGCAGAGGAAACGAAAAAGGCGGCATAATCGAATTTAGTTAGAATAGGAGAAGCACTTCATGAAAAGAACCATAGCTATCCTGCTGGCTGCGCTCCTTCTGCTGGCAACCTCATGCACCAGCACGGATAATACCGACAAAAAGGGCGAAAAGGACGTTCCGTCCGGCAGCGCCATTGAATTCTGGGCGGAGGATTCCCCCGCCATGAAGTCCATCACCGCTTTTGTGGATGAGGTGTGTGACAAGTCCTCCGACAGCTATGTCCCACCGGAGGAGAGAATCGCCGTGTTTGATTCGGACGGAACGCTGTACGGCGAGCTGTTCCCGACCTACTTCGATCAGTGTCTCATGATGTACCGGTTGCTGCATGACGATACCTACGAGGCGGCAGCCGAAGACAAGGAATTCGCGCAGGCGCTCGAAACGGCATTCCTCACCGGTCAACCGGAGCCGAAATCTCCCCGCTCCACCGGTCAGATCACCACCGAGTCCTTCAAGGGCTTTACGGTGGAGGAATACCGCGCCTACATCCGCAATTTCATGTCGCAGCCTGCGATGGGCTTTGAGGGGATGACCTACGGACAAGGCTCCTTCAAGCCGATGGTGGCGCTGATCAGGTATCTTACCGAGCATGATTTTATGGTTTACATTGTCAGCGGAGCCGAGACAAATCTGCTCCGTGAGCTTTGGAAGGACGACCTCGGCGCATACATCCCGCCCTACCGCGTGATCGGCAGCACCATTTCCCTCGTTGCAACCGGTCAGGGTGACAAGGCGCCCCGCGATTACAACCTTACCGCGGAGGATAAGGTGATTATTGGCGGCGATATGACGTACAAAAGCCTCAAGATGGGCAAGGTGGCGAACATCATCAATCAGATCGGTCTGCCGCCGACACTGGCGTTCGGCAACAGCTCGGGCGATTTTGCCATGGCGGAATACGCTCTGCAGCACGGCGGCAAGGGCTATATGCTGCTTTGCGACGACACGGAGCGAGATTACGGCAACACCGAAAAGGCAGCCAAGTTCAAGGAGGACTGCCAGAAGTGGGGCTTTGAGACCGTGTCGATGAAGGATGAATTTACGACGATTTACGGGGAAAACGTCAAAAAGACTCAGATCGTGCAGGACGAGGCGCTTCAACCCGCCGCGTAACGCTCCTGATAAAGTGTCCGGACGTCTTGCAGCCGCCCGGCTCTGACGGAGATGACCTATCATACAATATGGCGCCGTGTTTTGAAATGAATGCGACGCCATTTTATTTTCGGATTGC
>ONDC01000099.1 GCA_900316495.1 uncultured Eubacteriales bacterium | reverse complement strand
TGCGCGGCGGAAAGGTTCCGGCGTCGAAGCATAAAATGCTTTTGCGGGAAAAACTGTTCGGACAGGACAGGGAATTGGGACCGGACGATCTGGAGGGCGTTTCGGGCGGCGTGACGCTGCCGGAACCGGACGGCTTCGACCAATGGGAAACATGGGAACCCTTTCCCTCTCCCACGAACGCCAACCAATAACGTTATGCGGCGCGGCCGCATTGTTACAACCGTGTATAAAAGGCATATCCGCCTTTTTACAGAAATATTTCTATCACCGAAAAGGAGAAATCAACTATGAACAACGAAAAGAACTATGAAATGAAAGAACTCAACCTTGATCAGTTGGATAAGGTTTCCGGCGGCAACATCGAGGAAGACGCACAGGTGGTCACCGTGATAGCCCGCAAGACCATCACCGCCGCCAACGGACCGGGTGAAGTCGGCGATTTAGCCCAGTGGACTCACGAGCCCTTTGAAGCCGTCGCTGTATTCCCCGCAGGTACCGAGATCAATGTGTACATTGACTACCAGAACAACGGCTATGTCTATTCCAATTCGAGAATCAACCCCTTTATGGGCAGCGCTTATCAATTCTTCTATGTAAAACTGGATGACGTTACGATAAAGTAAGGCAGTGTCCAAAAAAATCTAAGCAATTGATTCCGATAAACCATTTTCTTCCGAAAGGAGGTTGGGGAAAGTGCCGGATAAAGAAAAGAAACCTCAAACTTCCGAGTCTGAGGAAAAAGATCGGGAATTATTCCCCGATGAACTGGACGGCGTTGCCGGAGGAGTGTCAGACGGCGAAGATAAGGCTGATCTGCTGAAAATCCGCGGACGTTCCGGCAAACACAGTCCGCCGAAATAATATGGCAGAAATTGATTCCCACCCGAAATGCGGAGCGCCGGAGTGGAATACCGTAAAGGTATGCCGTCCGGCGCTTTGTCAATGAAATGCGTCTTATTTCTTTTTTATGATTTCCGTGCCTTTTTTCGTCACTTTATAGCGGATGGTATCCGAGCGGTATTCGTTGCCGTACAGATCCAGCGCCACGAACCAGCATTCGTAATGGCCCGGTTTCATGGGAATATCGTCGATAACGGGTTCGCCCTGTATGATGACCCTGCCGCGCACTTCGCCGGTTTCCAGCGAACGGGCGCAGACTTCGTCCCCGTCGCTGAGTTTCTCAAGGAATCTGTCGGAAAGACCGCTCACATGGTCGATGCCGTTCCAGATGCCGATAAGCTCATAGTGACCGGACAGGTCGGCGTTCTCGTTATTCTCATCATCCCAGAACCAGCCGATGCGAAGATAGGCGTCTTCGCCGTTGAGGGTGACGGGGCAGGAGAATAAAATATAATCCTCATCATACGCGATGGTCTGCGCGTCCAGCACCATGCCGTCAAGCGTGATTGCCACAGCGAGCGAAGGATTGTAAGAAAATGTCAGATTGTCCCAGTCATCCTCCATATCGACATTGGTGTCGGAATAGGAACCGTCCACGCGGCGGTTGACCACATACAGGTCAAAAAAACTGTCAGATGTATCGGGCGAGATGGAAACGCTGACGCTTCCGTCCTTTTTGACGGAGCCGGGATCAGAGAATTTCACGCTTTCCCTCTGCGCGGAGAAAAGCCTGTTCAGGGTTTCTCCGTATTGTTTGATCGGAGAAATTCCCGCATAATCGGCTACTTCCCGATCGGTGGAATTGAGCGGATACCAGATCGAAAGCCCGTGCGCGCCCGACGCGGCACTGCCGCTCACGTTGGTGAGCACGGCGTCCTCCACGGCTGCCGCCAGGGCTTCCCACGCCCTGCCCTTTTTGGATTCGTCACTGTTGCCCTTTGCCATGCCGTACAGATCGGTCAGATTGGAAATGCCTTCGCTCTTGGTGGTGCCGCCAAAGGATTCCGCGCTTCTTGTGCAGAAGGAAAGGCTGCGGAGCGTCTTGGTGTCGTTCTCATACGATTCGCCGGTCAAGGTCATGGCTTTGTCGAGGGCATGGACGATGGCTTCTGTCTTTGATAGATCGACCACCGACAAGGTGGCGGCCGCGCTCTTGCCGTTTCTGCCGCACTTGTCCATATACCCCGTGCAGAGGGCGGAAGCTATGTCTTCCGTGCGTTTGCCGTCGCCGATTGCCTTCAGGAATGGCGCGTAATCCCATCCCGCACCTGTTTCGATCTCCTCGGAAGCCACCATCAGGTGAGAATAATCACTGATTGTCCGCGCCGTTTCGAGGGAAGCCATCAGGCAGGCGTCAAATCCGACGATGTCATATTTTTTGCCGCCTCTCGCCTTTACCCCGGCGGCAAGCGCCTGCTCCAATTCATCCAGCGTCAGCGCGTCGAAACCGGCGTATTCGTCAAAACACGCCCCTTTCAGCGGGCCCGCGCCGTGATCCCACAGAATGACGGCGCATTTTCCGGCGCGGTAATGACTGGCGCAGAATTGCAGGAAATCCCCCAGTGCGTCGGCTTCGCCCATGGAGGAAAAGCTGCCTGAGCCGATTTCTTTCAACTGCCCGTCCCTGACGATAAACCGCTGGTTCCCGCCGGGCGTCACCTCATCGCTGCGCCACTTGCTGCTGCCGCCCGTCTGAATGACGAAGGTGACGTTGTCCGGCATATCCAGACTTTTCAGTTCGTTCAGCGTCGCGCTTGCCCATCCCTGTTTGCTTTCCAGATTGGAGCCGCACAGGTACAGACATATCGTCCATTTCCTGCTGAGGCGTATATGGGCAATGACGCAGATGATGACTGCCGACAGCAGGACGACGGCGGCAATGATCAGGATGCGGATTCGCTTTTTCCCGGCGAATATTTTATTTATAAATAAGCTTATTGTTCCCGTCATATCATTTCTCTCCGTAGCGTTAATGGTTCGGCAATGACGAATATTCCGACAAATTGTCCGCCAAATTGATTGTACCATATCGCACCCGGTTTTTCAACTCCTGTCGCGCAATTCTTCGTTTATTGCGTCCATATATACTTGTTTTTTCGTTTAGAGAGTGATATAATATATTCATAATCACTAAGGAAGACATTTTATGCACAAGACATTCACACGATTTGTCGCGGCTGTCCTGGCTTTGATGCTGAGCGTCAATATGCTGGCGGCGTGCGGCGACAGCGGTCCGACCGAAATCGCCAACCCTGTCACAGCCACCTCGGTGGCGTACAACGCAAGCGGTCTTTACACCACGCTGATCGCGTCGGATCAAGTGGATCTTTCAGGGATTGACCCGGCACAGACTGAGGTCACGTGCGTCCCGTCCACCCATGTCACGGCGGAGATTACGGAAATCGTTCCCTCCGGCAAGGGCTGGAGCATCACATTTTCGGACAAGAGCGCAAGGAAAAGCGCGCCGACAGGCTATACGATCACCTTCAAAAATATCGACCAGACGGCGGATGTGGGAGTTATTTTCCCTGAGATGTCGCTGACGTCCAATAAAAACAGCGTCACCGCCGCGGCGAAAAATGTCAGTCTGACACTGACGCTTGACGGCGGCAGCTTTGAGGAAACCGTCTACGCGGAGCAGGTGACATTGGGCGGGTCCTTTGCGAAAATGAAAATCAAGAGCCTTTCCGTGGCAGACAACAAGATGAAGCTCAGTCTCACAGGTTCGCCTGTCAAGAACAAGCAGATCAACGCCTATCAGAGCGGAACCGTCACCGTGCAGTCCTCCGGAATTGTGAACGGATACAAGGATCTGACTGCCGAGATCGAAGTGGAAAAGAAATACATCGGAATCAGTTCTTCGAGTATCCGATACACCGACGGAACCGTCAGCGTGGATCTCATCGCATACGGCGACGTCAATGTCAAAAAACTGACAAAGGACAACGTGACGCTGGACGGCTTCACGACCGAATCGGTAGAACCGAAGGACGCGCACACCGCTGTGCTGACGCTTTCCTCTGAGCAGGTAAAGAATGCAAATGGTTTTGTCAAGGCTGCCAACGGCAAATCTCTGAACGTCAACGGAGCAAAAGCCACTGTGCGGCTGTCGCAGGCTTCTCTCAACGCCGCTTTTGATTTCTGCGCGGAGGACGGCGACAATTTGGAGCTGACAATGGTACTGGATGTATCCGACGGCTCCTTTGCCAATAAAATTTCGAAGAGTATGTTCACATTTGACGGCGACTACAAGGACGCGGAAGTGAAGAAGGTCAAGCGCGTCGGCGACACCGAAGCGGAGCTTGTCATTGCGATCCCCGCAAACGGACAGACTGCCGACAGCTTCCGTCTGAACGGCACGGTCACGGCCGCCGCGAAAACACTGGTCAACGAATGGGGCGAGGCAGCTTCCGCCAAGACGGCGTCTGTGTCGGCGATGCCCGGTGAAGAAATGAGCAGAGCGAGCGATGTGTCTCTCAACAAGTCCACACTGCTGGAGATCCAGAAATATGTCCGGGGACTGGATACGACTCGCGGTGCCATCTTTTACTGGGCAGGGCTTGCCGGTCAGGGCATTTCCATTGGTAAAACGGTGCTGGAATTAGCAGGCGTGATCGAATCCGAACATATGCAGGAAATGAAGCTGCTGCACAGTATCGACAAAAAGCTCGACGCGGTGCAGGCGACGCTTAACCAGCATACGGTCAAGCTGGAAGCCATTGAAACACAGCTTTCCAAAGAGGATTTCAAAGATTACAACAAGGCGCTGAGAAATCTGGATGCGGCTGTCGAGGGAATGAGAGCCCTGTATATCAACGCCAAAGCGGAATACGCGCCGACGGTTGCGCTGGTCGGGGAAGAACTGCCGAAGGCGATGGTCGAAAAGAAACAAAAGCCCAAGAAACTGCTCGACTGGGAGAAAGCGACCGACAAGGAGCGTATCGCCTACAACGATAAGTTGACAGACATCATGATTCGAGGCAGCAAGAACCCGAATAACCCGCTCTACAAGAATTACAGCCTATACAGCGGTCAGTTGACAACCTATTTTAAAGAGGTTACAGGCTATCTGATGGCGATGTCAAACGATTACAAGGATTTCGGAGACAAAAATCCGATTGACGCGTTTGACGAATACGCTGCCAAGCGCTACAATTTCGACACACAGGCGTATCTGCCCAGACTGGCTTACCGGTATGTGACGATGGCAAAGCTGGAAGAAGCGATGGCAATGCTCCATCTGGAGAACAAGGGAGATACCTATGCCACTAACAAGGACTTCCTGACACTGAAAAATCGATTCCTCAATGCCATGCAGAGCATCGAGGACAGACCGATCACAGGAATTGCGCCCGACGAAGTGGACTGTTACCGCCGCTATGAGGATGTGCAGGTTCCCGTGGGAGAGTACATCGGTGAGGTCATGCTCTCCGGCGAAGAAAAGAACGGCTCTGCCGCCAAGCAAAAGCTCAAGGATCTGGGATACAAGATTTTTGAACTGGATCTCAACGAAAACGCCGGCGGCTACTATGTCTATCTCGGCTACAAAACGACCAAGGATTACAGCAAGGCAATCAAGGATATTACCCTCCGAACCGGCAAGGGAAATCACAGTGAAACCTATGAGTACAACGGTCACAATTACAAGCTCTGCCCGCGCGTCGGCGCGCAGCACTTTATCGATCAGGGCGGCGACCTGAACGAAAGTGCTGGCGGCGATTACATTTTCCTCTATTATACCACAGAGGACACCGAAGAAAACACTGCCGTCTATGAAATGTATTTGAACGGGAAAAAGAGCGGCTCTGTCTGCGAAAAGGATCTGAATACCAAGGCGGGCGGCGACGACATTTTCCTGCACCTGAAGAAATGCGAAAAGGACGCCAATGTGACCAGAAATATGCTGCGGGGCAGCAACAACAAGTATTATCCGTATTCTTATGTGCTGGGTAAAAAGGTGTATCTTGTCTGTTCCAAGGATTACGACTATCACAAGCAATCCCACGATAACTTTGACGATGTCAAAAACAAGCTGTTCGTTCAGAAACTCAGCCGCAGCACCATTACGGACGAATTGAAATCTGCCGGTATCCTGCGCGACGAATACACCGCCCTCAAGGGACTGCCCTTCCTGACCTGCGTCAATACCGAGTATAAGAAGACCACGTACTGGGAAGATGATCCGCACCGCAGCGGCAGAAAGGATCAGAAGTCCTACAAGGTAGGCGCCTGGACAACGACCGGCGTCGGCTTCAGCGCAGACAGCATCGAACTGAAACAGGATATGAAAATATCCTATATACTCGATCCTTCCTGTAATCCCAAAAATTCAAAAGACAGAAGGACCTCCGAATTCATTGCGCTCAAAGTAGCCTGATGATTCAGCGGCAGCCAACCATTCCATCGGACGGTCTTTCCGTATCAAGCGAGACCTTCGTGGAACGGCTGGCGCTGTGTTGCAGGATCCGTGTACAGGCGAAAACGGTTACAAGAATGTGAATAAATTGAAAATTATTTGTATGTTTTTCTTTACAAACCGATTTGAATATGATATACTTTAAGTAGTGTCTGTTTACCGATATTATCAGCAGATTCAACAGGAATTAAGGAGGTTTTTTCTATGACATTTTTTCAGCAGCTTTCAAAAAAGCACGGCAGACTTCTCACAGCTTCATATGAAGCTATAAAATATCAGCGTCTTGATATTTTTACTGTAACACTTCGTCAGATTGGTGCATATATAGCAAGAGAACTCTTTAATGATGCGGTGTATGTCCTCGTCAACGGTGACGGCGGCAACAATGCCGCTGAAACTGTTTCAGCCGATTCACAGACACTTACTTACGGTTCTCTTATAAAACTTTGGGCTAATATTGCTCCGTATCAGCTCAATACCATCCTTGCCCCGACCGCTCTCATGCAGCAGCTTCTTACAATGACAGAAATGAAGGATGCCAATGCCGGTCTTGATTTCCACGGTACAGGTAAGATGATAACTCCTCTCGGTGCAAATCTTGTTCATGCTCCGTCTCTTGCAAGTACAAAAATTATCGGTCTTGATAAAAACTGTGCCCTTGAGATGATACAGTCAGGCGGTATTTCAGTTGATTCCGACAAGCTTATCGACAGACAGCTTGACAAAGCCGCTGTAAGCTGTACGGCGGGCTTCTCAAAGATATTCGCTGATTCAGCTAAAATTCTTTCACTTTAATTCGGAGGTGTGACGGTTGGATATTGAAAATATTATTTCCATTTTCAGCCGTCTTTCGGGAATTGACGAGGAATCATCTGTAACTCTACGCTTTATCTGTGAAAATACCCAAAGCTA
>ONDC01000087.1 GCA_900316495.1 uncultured Eubacteriales bacterium | reverse complement strand
ACCCAACGCGCCCAGAACGCGGGTTGAAGCGCGGCGGCGCTTCAATATTCGCTCCCGGACGCGAGCGACGCACCAAAAGCCCGGACGCGGGCGAAGAGTATCCCACCCGCAAAAAACAAAATTTCGTCATATCCCCCCCTCCTATCGGCCCATACGACCCGCCCTCGTCCGAATTGCGGAAGATTCCCAAGCGATAAGGAAAAAAACATCTATTCGCAAAAATTCAAGATTCAGGAAAAACCCTTCGCCGCGAAGGGAGGCTTAAGTAATTTGAAGTAGAAGGAGCTTGCTGCCTCAGACGGTTGTTTTTTCTATTGCTTTTGAAATCAACCAAATCTCATTTATGAGAGAATACTGAAACTTCCCCCTTGACATTCTCATAATATAGAGCTATAATTTAGTAGAGATTCCATAAAAGGAACTACCTTGTAAAACAAAATGCCTTCGCGCTGACGAAGGCGAAAACAGGAGATGAAGGCGTATGCCAAGACCGAGAAAGGCAGGGCTGGAATATTTTTATAAAGGGGTGCACGAGTGGGACGAAATCGAGATGATCGAGCTGTTGCAGAGGTATGGACCGTTAGGCTATACGGTGTATGAGGCTGTTCTGAGCAAGATCTATGAGAACGGGTATTATCTGGAGATTCCTTTAGACCGACTGGCGGTGTATGTCGTGCGGACGGTGGGGAACCGGTGGATCAGGGAAAAGAGTCTTGCGGTGCAGGTGATACAGTACTGCGCGGAAATAGGGCTGTTCGATCGAGCCCTCCTGCGGCAGGGCGTTGTCACCTCCGCAAGTATCCAGCAACACTACGCCGAGGTGACGGCAAGGAGTAAAGCGGATAAGAGCCGGTACTGGCTGCTGGACGAACCGGCAGAAGGGAGACGTCATCTGCCCGCGGGCGAAGTATCCGCAGCAAAAACCGAGGTAATCACCGCAAAAACCCCCGAAAAAACGGCAAAAAACCCACAAAGTAAAGAAAAGCAAAGTAAACAAAATAAAATGAAAGTAAAGCAAAGTAAAGCAAAAGCAGAGGAAAGGGAAAAGAAAAAGGAAAAAACCGCCGCCGCCGCGCCGCCGGATCAGGTGGAGAAAATTTTCTTCACCGTCTCAGGGAGAGCCTTCCGCCCGTCGGACATGGAGGCGTTGGAAGAAATGCACGCATGCGGCGCAGATGACAGCCTGATCATGAAGATCATCCGCGACGTAGCCAAGCGCGGCCAGACCGAAATCATTTCGATGAAGTACTTTCTGCCGATTGTGAAGGAAGCCATGCAAAAAAATAAGGACTCCCCGAAGGCATTCCCATCCTCAAAGGAGCCCATGCGTTACGCTGATACCTTTGACACACAATCGATAGAGAATGTGTTAGATCAGGAATGGCAGCGTGAAATCAGCAAATACGCGCCGATGTCAGAAGCGGAATATGTGTAATCCCATCCCCTCATAGCATAATAACATCATCTTAAGCGAAAACCCGCAAAGTAACCCTCTCCGCCTGACGCAGCGGCGAACCTCCCTCAAAGAGGGAAGGCAAAAGTACCCCGACGCCCCCGAACAAAAAAATACCCTCCCTGAAAGGGAGGGGGGACCGCTTGCGGTGGGTGAGTCCGCCCCCGGCGCAGGGCTGAAACTACCATCTGCCGGGACACCCACACAAAAGCCACATTCCCAAAATCTCATAGCTCAATGCTCCGCTCGGCGCGGGCATTCAGGCTCATGTCGGCGATATTCCCTCTGAGGAATTCATAATACCCCTGCGCGCCGATCATCGCGGCATTGTCCCCGCAGAGGGACAGCTCCGGGTAGAATAAAGTCAATCCCCGCTCCGCGCAAAGCTCCGACATGCGCCTGCGAAGGAGGGAATTGGCGGAAACGCCCCCCGCCAGTAGGAGCTTGGTGTAACCGAGGTCATTGGCGGCAAGCAGGAAGCGCTCGGTGAGAATATTTACCACAGACGCCCTCACAGACGCCGCCATGTCCGCACGCGGCAGCTCGATACCCTTCTGGCTCATATGGTGAATAGTGTTGATCACAGCGGTTTTCAGACCGGAAAAGCTGAAATCGTAGGGCGAACCGGTGACCTTCGGCACCGGGAAGGTAAAGGCGTCCGGATTGCCGCTTTCCGCCAGCCTGTCCATATGCACGCCGCCGGGGTAGGGGAGACCCATTGTCCGCGCGGTCTTGTCGAAGGCTTCGCCGGCGGCGTCGTCGCGAGTCCTGCCGATGATCCGCATGGAGGTGTAGTCTGTCACCTCGACGATGTGGCTGTGTCCCCCCGACACCACAAGACAGAGGAAGGGCGGCTGGAGCGACGGGTGTGAAATGTAATTGGCGGCAATGTGTCCGCGCAGATGATGTACGGGAATCAGCGGCTTCCCGGCGGTCATAGCAAGTCCCTTGGCAAAATTCACGCCGACGAGCAGCGAGCCGATCAGACCGGGATAAGCGGTGACGGCGACCGCGTCCACATCGCGGATGTCCAGCCCCGCCTGTGTGAGCGCCTCTCCCGCCACGCGGGAGATCGCCTCACAGTGCATTCTGCCGGCGATCTCCGGCACCACGCCGCCGAATTCCACATGCCGGAACACCTGCGACGCGACGACGGAGGAAAGCACCCGCCGCCCGTCCTCCACCACAGCGGCGGCGGTGTCGTCGCAGGAGGATTCGATGGCAAACAGTTTCATTGAGGATCATTCCTTTCCGTCAGAACCGGAAGCGTCGACAGGATCATCCCGCTCCGCGGAAGCTGACGCGTTGATGGATTGTGGCGCGACGATGTCCCCGTCGTCCGCGCCGAAGCGGTCGTGTCCGTGGAAAGCGACGGAGGACTCGTCGCCCCCGGTGATGACGCGCACGGACGGCGGCGGATTAATGTGACAGATAACCCGCAGCCGCCGGACGAAGCGCCTGAACCGCCTGTTCCTGCCCCTCTCCGGGTCATAGGCGAAGAAGAGGACGTACACCGCGAACGCCAACAGACAGCAGCATGAAGCGGCTGTTCCCAGCCGGAGCATCGGCGTCTCGAAGTCAAAGCGGATCTCCGAGAAGCCCGCGCCGCATTCCACCGCCATGAAGCCGACATTGACCCGCTCGATTTTTACCTCCTTGCCGTTGACGAAGGCGCGCCAGCCCTCGTGATAGGGAATGCTGAAAAAGACCAGATTGGGCTTTTCCTGCTGAATGGAGGCGGTGAAGCCGCTGCGTCCGACCTTGAAGGAGGCGCAGCTCATAGCGGCTCTGTCAAGGCAGTCGTCCCTGTAGCTGTTCTCGTCGAAGGAGGTGCTGTCGTCGGGAAGGGGCTGCAGCAATCTGCCGTAATCCGCCTCCTGCTCGTCGCTCAGGACAATGGCGCGCAGCATGGCGTTCCCGCGTTCTTTCTTGGAGAAGGTTTGCTCAAAGTCGCGCTCGGTGATGTAATAATCATAGGTAAATCCCATGGGGATGAAATAATCATTCTGCCAGATATTGTAATCCGCCTGCGTTTTGAGAAGCGACCAACCGGGCATCTTGGGGTCCGAGTCGGAGGGCTGACCGGCGTGATCGATGCTGAAATTGCCCTTTTCGGCGTTGTCAAAGAGATACCTGACGCTGAGCAGCGAACGGATGGCATAATACTCCACCTCGGGACGGCTGCCCACGCCCCGTTCCACGCCGACGGTGGTATAGAAATCAATCACGGATTTGGGGACGATGGAGTGGAACGCCTGAATGCAGGAGGTGTCCCAGAACATGCCCATATTATCCATATCCTTGTAGAAATCCACGCGGTATGTCGCGTCGTGGAGTCCCTCAAGGTCGATGTCCGTGCCGCGGCTGAGGGCGCGGGGAATGACATATTCGCGGCTGTCGTAGGAGAGGGTCTTGCCCTGACCGTTGAAGACAAAGAGGGTGCAGAAGTACACGCCGATGATGCCGAGCATGCCGACGGAATAGACCCTGCGCCTGTCGTTTTCGCGGATAAAGCGGATGATCAGCGACGTCATCATCAGCGACAGCATGACGATAGCGACATAGATCCAGAAGCGATCCTTGTAGGAGATGAGACCGTATTCGGGGAGAATGCCGTTTTCGGGGTTAGCCTCCTTGTTCAGCATGAAGCCAAGTGGCAGCGCGATGGCAAGGGTAATGCCGAGCGACCACCTGAACGCCCTGTCCCAATCCACATCGGGATTGCTCAGCGCCATGACGGTGGCGAGCGAATTCATCAGTGTGAACATAAAGAGCCAGCGGGCGTAATAGGTGGCGCTGAATAGCTGAAAGGCGGCGTTCAGCAGTGGAATGAAAGCCATAAAGAAGCAGATGATGATGACGCGGCGGAGCCAATGCCCCTTGCGGGACTGGAGCCAGCCGATCACGCCGGTCATGCCGAAGAGCGGGAGCCACGCGGCGAGCGAGCCCCATTTGGTGTTGGAATCAGGCGTAAAGTTGGGACGCGCGGGCAGATCGGGCGGGAAGAAGAACGCCTCAAGGATATTGAGATAGCGCTGGGAATTGGGATAGACCACGGCGTTCCAGCCGAAGAGCTTTGCCTCGGCGCGTGGATTTTTGGCGACCTCCCAGACAGAGGGGAAGACCATCACGCCCGCCATACCGAAGCCGAGCGCGGCTTCAAAGGCGATGGTGAGGAACTTGCCCGGCGTGACCCGCCACTCGGTACACAGGAACAACCGCACGAAGAAGTAGATGACGAGGAACACGACTTCCGCGACGAAGAAGTAATAATTGACAAAGACGTTGACCGCCACCGTCGCGGCGAACCATCCCCGCCTGTCGTTTTCCATCAGCTCCTCAAGGGCGATGAGCATGAGCGGGAAGAACACCATCGGCTCGTGGAAGTGGTTGAAGAACATATTGAATACCGAGAAGCCGGAGAAGGCATACATCAGCCCGCCCAGCACGGCGTAATTGTCGAAGCGTGTGAAGCGGCGGATATAGGCGTAGCCGGTCATGGCGGCGCAGCCGACCTTGAGCGCGAGCAGCGGTCCGATGGCGTAGGGAACGGCGCGGGAGGGGAGCAGCAGCGTCAGCAGGAAGAAGGGGGAGCCCAAGTTGTAGAAGCTGTAGGAGCCGATGAAATTCACGCCCAGATCGGTTTTGAAATCCCAGCCGATTGCCCCTCCAAGAATTGCGTCGTGCGCGTGCATGTAGAAGGGGTACTGCTGGACGTTGAAGTCGCCGTACATGAGAAAATATCCGCTGTCGTAGACGATAAACGGCAGCATGACGGCAAACGCCGTCAGAAAGCCCACGGCAAGCACAAAGAAATACCGCGGTCCGTTCCCCGTCGCGGAGCCGAAGATTCGCGAAAGCGCGGCGGGACGTCTGTTTTTTACATCCATGTCATTTCCTCCGATTTAAACAGATGTGGAATCGCCCCGGCGCGTGTCTGACAAAGGGCGCGAATTGCTGATCCTCCGGCGGAGTCTGGCGAGAGCGGGAACCTCTGGGGCTTCGTCGAAGAAATACCGGGCGACGAACACCGCGGCGGCAAGGAACAGCAGGAGGTTCAGCAGGGAATTGACGAAGGCGAAATGCCGGCGCTCGTTCATCCACAGGGCGGAGCCGTCGTGGTAGGCATAGAATTTCCACCAGCCGGAGCCCTCCCTGAAGCCGGAGAGAATGCGGAACTGATTGAAGAACACGACCAGCGAGAGAAGCGGGAAGAGGGAGAGCAGCCGCCTGTCGGCAAGCTGCAGGAAGGCGCCGATCAGCAGCAGCAGGGCGAGCATCTGATAGCGCTCGTGCTGGCGGCAGGTGAGCATGAACACGCATTCCATGAACATAAAGCCCGCGAGCCAATGGGCGCGCCGTTTGCCGAAGAGATAGACCGCGACCACTCCCGCGATGGACAGCAGCAGGAAGATCTTTCCGATGGTGGCGACGCTGAGTCCGGTCAATACCTGAATTTCGTCCTTAATGCCGTTGAGACCGAAGAGCGTGTAGATGTTATCCCCATTGAGGGAGCAGTAGGGATATTTGGCGACGCCCTCGGAATACACGGTGACGGGCAGGAAATATTTCTTCCAGAAGCCCAAATCCGAGTAGTAATGCGATCCCCCTGCCCCTATCATAAACGGCAGGTAGATCAGCAAAAGGGTTAACAGGGCGGAAAGGACAAAGCGGGCGAACCGCATGACCTGTGAGTTTGTGACGCGGGAGAAGGAAAACTCCCTCGGATGCAGACTGCCGAAGCAGATGGTCAGCACCTCCATGCCGACGACGGGGGTCAGGTAAAGCCCCTGCAGCTTGGTCGAGCACATGGCGGCCCACAGCACGCCGGCTGCCGTGACGTGTTTTTCCTGCAGCGAAAGCATGAGCAGCGCCGCCATACAGAGCAGCACGCAGTCGGTCTGTCCCCAGCAGGCGCAATTGAAGATTGCGGCGGGATTGACCGCCCAGAGCGCGGCGGCGAGCAGTCCGAGCAATTGATTTTTTTTCCGTGCGACCGCGAAGAGGACGACGCAGGTCAGGCTGTCGCAGAGACAGGGGATCAGCTTGATGGCGAGCATACGCATCGGCGGATAGCCGTAGACGGAGGGAAGGCTCACGACCCTTCCGACGAAATAGAGTGGATAGAGATAAAGAGGCGGATAATCCAGCGCCCGCACATGGGCATACGCGGAAAAAAAGCCGTCCTTCAGCTCCACGCCCCACATGATATTCCACTCGACGTCATACGAGTGAACATAGCTTGCGCCGACGAAAAGCCGGAGGAGCAAGGCGAACCCGGCAAGATAGAACAGCGCGCGCCTGTAAGGGAAATGCTCCCGCGACAGGTGGAAGGATTGCCGGTCATATCTGTCCGCCATGCCTTTGCAAAAATCTGAAATAGCCAAAACGATCACCCTTTGAAAGAATAGGAATTCTATACCATAAAATATACCACATATTTTTCATCTTTACAACTACTCTAAAAATACTTTTTAAAAATTCAATACTTTTGGCGACGAACGGGATTTACAACAGCGGAGAATTCGGGTATAATGGTGGCATACACAACGAAAGGACTGTTGTTTGACCATGACATTTGAACAGACATTCAAGGCGATGAAAAAATACTTCTCCAAAAAGAGCTTCAAGAAATTCGGCGACGGCGTATTCTCGTATGAATTCGACGTAACCGGCGAGGGCGAGGGGATTTTCTATATAGAGGTGAAGGACGGCGCGGTGGACATCCAGCCCTTCGATTACAGGAACGCGCTCTGCACCTTCCGTGTCAGCTCGGACAATCTCAGACGCATTTTAGAGCGCACGCTCGCACCGACCGAGGCGTATTCCTCCGGGAGACTCGCCGTTTTTGGCGACGTGTCCGCCGCCTTCCGCCTTGCCGACGCGCTTGACATGAGTCTGTAATGCTCCCCTTAATCAAAACATCCCCCGTCGCAAGCATCAGTTGGATGGGGGATGTTTTTTTTCAAATCACGATTTGTGCAAATCGTGATCTTGTGCAAATCGTGATCTTGTGCAAATCGTGATCTTGTGCAAATCGTGATCTTGTGCAAATCGTGATCTTGTGCAAATCGTGATCTTGTGCAAATCGTTATTTCACCGCGTCAAGGAGTGCCTGCACGCGGTCGGTCTTTTCCCACGGAACGTTGAGATCGGTGCGTCCCATGTGACCGTAGGCGGCAAGCTGGCGGTAGATGGGACGGCGCAGGTCGAGGTCGCGGATAATCGCGGCGGGGCGCAGGTCAAAGACCTTGCCGACCGCCTCGGAGAGCACGCTGTCCGGAACGCTGCCGGTGCCGAAGCTGTCGACGTAGATCGAGACGGGATGCGCGACGCCGATGGCATAGGCGATTTGAATCTCGCACTTTTTCGCCAGTCCCGCCGCGACGATATTCTTGGCGATATACCGCGCCATGTACGCGCCGGAGCGATCGACCTTGGTGGGATCCTTGCCCGAGAACGCGCCGCCGCCGTGGCGGGAATACCCGCCGTAGGTATCGACGATAATCTTGCGTCCGGTGAGTCCGGAATCGCCCTGCGGACCGCCGACGACGAAGCGTCCGGTGGGATTGACGAAGATTTTCAGGTCATCGTCCACGAGTGCTTCCGGGAGAGTGGGCAATATGACGTGTTGAATCACGTCGGCGCGGATCTGTTCGAGCGTCGCGGTGGCGGAGTGCTGGGTCGAGACCACCACGGTGTCAATGCGGACGGGCTTGCCGTTTTCGTCGTATTCGACAGTGACCTGTGTCTTTCCGTCGGGCTGGAGATAGGGAACCGTGCCGTCCTTTCTGACCTGAGCGAGTTTCTTTGCCATTTTATGCGCGAGGGAGATCGGCAGGGGCATCAGCTCCTCCGTCTCGTCGCAGGCAAAGCCGAACATCATGCCCTGATCGCCCGCGCCGATCATATCGATTTCGCTGTCGCTGAGACCGTTCTGCACCTCGTTGGAGCGGTTGACGCCCATGGCGATGTCGGGCGACTGTTCGTCGATGGAGGTGATGACCGCGCAGGTATTGCCATCGAAGCTCGCCTCGTGGCTGTTGTAACCGATGCCGATGATCACATCGCGGGCAATTTTGGGAATATCCACATAGCAGTCCGCCGTCAGCTCGCCCATCACAGAGACGAAGCCTGTGGTGACAGTGGTCTCGCAGGCGACGTGCGCGACGGGATCCAACTCTAAAATTGCGTCCAGCACCGCGTCGGAAATCTGGTCGCACACCTTGTC
>ONDC01000122.1 GCA_900316495.1 uncultured Eubacteriales bacterium | reverse complement strand
GGACGGCTGCTGGATCGCGGGAGACTTCCTGCGCTTCTACGGTATCGACCTGCTGGGAACGGAATACCTGCACTGGTGGAAATTCTGTGTGCTTCTTTCCGCGCTGCCGGACGACAGCATGACCATGAAGCGCATCGCCTACCGCAGCGCCAATCTCAACGACATCAAGAACCCCGACGAACGCCGGCGGGTTGCGCGGATTCAGCGCCGGATTGCCATCCCGTACAAGATGGACGACGATATGATAGGGGCGGTGCTGTGGAATATGTAGCAAAACCGCCCTATAAGCGATTTTGGGCGATATGCCCTTACTGTGGCGCGAAAATCCTTATTTTCGACAATACAGCAAACTGCTCCGGCATCTATGTCAAATGCACACGGGGCTGCAAAAAAGAATTTGAATTAATAATCAAGAACGGAAAACAAGTGCTTTAAAAGTTGCGCCAATGAGCCGCACTGTTCCGCCCTATCAAGGAGGGGGAAAGTATGGCTTTTGACGGGACACTGAAATTTGACACCAAAATAGATCAGTCAGGCTTTGAAGGCGGACTGAGCAAAATCGGCAGCATTGCACAAAAGGGAATGGCAGCTGTCGCGGGCGCTGTCACAGCAGCAGCAGGCGCGATGGCAGCTATCGGCATGAAGGCACTGGAAGCCTACGCCGATTACGAACAGCTCACGGGCGGTGTGGCTACTCTTTTCGGCGCACAGGATATGAGCCTTGAACAGTATGCCAAAAGCATAGGCAAGTCAACCGATGCGGCAAAAGCGCAGTATGACAAGCTTCTGGCGGCACAATCTGCCGTGTTTAGCAACGCTTCCAAAGCATTCAAAACCGCCGGACTGTCACAGAACGAGTACATGGAGACGGTCACATCGTTCTCTGCCGCATTGATCGCATCACTCAAAGGTGATACGGAAAAAGCCGCGCGTGTGGCTGATATGGCAATCACTGATATGTCGGATAACGCCAACAAGATGGGCAGTTCGATGGAGAGCATACAAAACGCCTATCAGGGATTCGCCAAGCAGAATTACACCATGCTTGACAACCTGAAACTCGGCTACGGCGGCACAAAGTCCGAAATGGAGCGTCTGCTTGCCGACGCGCAGGCTATCTCCGGCGTTAAGTACAACCTTGATTCCTATGCCGACGTAGTAGAAGCGATTCACGTCATTCAGACTGAGATGCACATATCCGGCATCACAGCGGAAGAAGCCGCCGAAGCTGTCAAAAACGGCACCATGACGGAGGCAGAAGCGTTTGCGGCGATGGGAACCACCGCCAAGGAAGCCCAAAGCACCATTCAGGGCAGTCTGGCTATGACAAAGGCGGCATGGCAAAATCTTCTGGTTGGCATTGCCGATGATTCTGCGGATTTTGATACGCTGATTGCTGATCTGGTCGAAAGTGCCACGGCAGCAGGGGAAAACCTGATTCCGAGAGCAGAGCAGATCATCAAAGGGCTTGGTCGTGCCGTGGAAAGCCTTTTGCCTACGGTTGTTGAAACCGTGCCGCAAATCATTATGGACGTTGTGCCGGGATTAATTTCAGCAGCCGGAGCCGCCGCACAAACGATTTTTGACACACTCATAGGGTATATTCCACAGGCAACTGCTTTTGCAACCGATTTAATGCTTGAGCTGGTAAACGGCATGATTGCCGCTTTGCCGCTGGTAACAGGCGCGGCGGTAGATATCATATCCACTCTTGCTTTCGGATTGGCTGACGCCTTGCCGTCACTGATACCAAATGCGGTCGATGCTATTATCACAGCGATTTTGTCACTCACAGACCCCGCCAATATCAGCTTGCTGATGGACGGTGCGATCGCGCTCATCATGGGACTTGCGGACGGTCTGATCGCGGCAATGCCGATCTTAATTGAGAACGTCCCGATCATCATCCAGAATCTTGTGGACGCAATTGTGGAAAACGCGCCGAAGCTGCTGGACGCCGCTCTGGAGCTGATTCTTGCGCTTGCAGAGGGATTGATTACAAATCTCCCCGCGATTCTGGATGCGCAGGGAGAAATCCTGACGGCGATTCTCGGCGGGTTGTGGGACTTTACCGGCACGGTGCTTGCCTGGCTTGGTGAACTTTGCGGAAATATTCTGTCGGCCATCGGTAGCTGGTTCGGCAATCTGATTTCAAATGTCATTTCCTTTACTGCCAATGTTGCCTCGTCCATCATGAGCTTTATGAACGATCTTCCGAATAAGATCGGCTTTGCGCTGGGGTATGTGCTGGGCAGTATCGCGAAATTCGGCGCGAATGTCGTCAGTTGGGTGACAACCAATGTCCCGAAGATCATCACAGGCGCGGTCAATTTTGTGGCGCAGCTGCCCGGAAGAATCTGGAATCACCTTGTCGGCACCATCGCGAAAATCACGCAGTTCGGCTCACAGATGCGTGAAAAAGCATCTTCCACCGCAAAGGACTTTGTGGCAAAGCTCGTGAACGGTCTTGTCAGTCTCCCAGGGAAAATGGCGGAGATCGGCGGGAACGTGGTCAAGGGCTTATGGAACGGCATCAAGAACGTCACCAAATGGCTCACAGACAAGATAAAAGGCTTTGGCAATTCTGTCCTGAACGGCATCAAAAAAGCGCTTGGCATTGCTTCGCCGTCCAAAATCACCAAAGGATACGGCAAATTCCTGGCGCAGGGACTTGGCATCGGATTCGCGGCTGAAATGCCCCAGATCGGCAAGGAGGCGGCGCGGCTACTGAATGCCATGAAACTGCCCCGCCCGAAGCTCGGCTTTGATTTCGATGACGGCGATGCGGACGGTAGACCCTTCTCCCCGGTCAGGGTTGACAGGGCGGCTGTCGCGGCATTGACCACGATGCCTGCCGGATTGTTCGGCGGCATTCTGGCACCCAGTCCGACGAACGACGTGGTGAACAGCAGCGTGGCCAACACCTATGCCAACACCAACAATACCTACCATCAGACGCTGACATTCAATCAGCCTATCCAGACGCCGTCACAGATTGCGAGAGCGGCACGCAAAGCATTGGAGGTGACCTGATGACCGAAAAATTAATCATAACCATTGACAACGGTACCCGGAAGTTCACCTTCGGCGATGAATTCCGCGATTTCAGCATTCTGTCCTACAGTGGTTTCGCTGCCGCTGATTTTGACGTAAAGCTGTCATCCGGCGGCGCGTCTGACGGAGGATATATCTCTACCGCGCGGCTTGGCTCCCGCACGCTGGAAATAAAATTCGATTTTGGCGGCAAGAATGCCGAATCGGTCAGACAGTCGCTGATCAGCTTCTTTGCACCGGGCAAACCGCTTACAGTCACAGCGCAGAGAGGCAGCGTTGTACGGACGATCGAAGGCCGCGCCTCTGACTTTGATATCGCTGAATCCAACCGGTACGCGCCTTCTGTCGCTTCCCTGTCGGTGCTCTGTCCGGATCCTTTTTTCAAGGCCGCCAACTCGGTATATGTGAGCGCAGCCGTCAGCACGCCGCTCTTCCGGCTGCCGTGTCACTTTCCCTGCGTTCTCGGCGCGCAGAGCAGCAACGGTGAACTTGAAATCTTCAACAGCGGCGACGTCCATGCCGAAATGGTGGTGGAGCTTGCCGCCGCTTCCTCCGTGACCGCACCCTACATTCTCAACCGCACCAACGGGAAGAGAATAAAGGTGGGCAATACGCTTAGCAGCGGGAATGTGCTGACGATCTCTACCGTCCGCAGAGCAAAGAATGCCGTTATCGGCGGCACGCGCTGCCTGATCGACCCGTCAAGCCAATTCTCCGATTTTTTGGAGGTAGGTCTGAACCAGCTTTCTTACGGTTCAGACGACGGATCCGCATCACTTGCGGCAAATGTGCAATACACTGCCTTATTCTATGGAATTTGATAGGTATGGATGTTTATCTTTTGAACGGTGATTTTGAAATTGTCAAAATCATCGACGATTTTTCTTCTCTCATCTGGCGACGAAAATACAACGAGCCGGGAAATTTTGAGCTGCACTGTGTGCATACGCTCTTTGCGGAATTTGTCGCAGCAAAATATGTCTACCGTTCCGATCGCGCAGAAGTAGGTATCATCGAGAATTACGGGTTGAATTTTCCGTCCTGCTTCTGCAAAGGGCGTTTTCTGGAGTGCCTGCTTGCGGATAAGGTCATTTATCCGGCGCAGACGTTCAGCGGCAAGACGCAGGAAACTATTGCCCGTAGTCTGATCGCGGTATTACTGCCCGACATTTCGCTTGGGACGGTCAATTCTCCGGAGATCGGAAACTCCATCACCACACAGGTGACAGGTGACAATCTGATGGAATACATCTATGACCGGCTGATTTCCGTCGGCGCGTCCTGCTCCGTTACCTGCGATCTCGGCAGCGGACAGCTGACATTTTCCGTATGGAAGGGAACCGACCGCAGTACTTCCGCCATATTCTCGCAGGAATGGGACAACCTGAAATCCTTCTCCTACGAGTGCTCCGATAAGGATTACCGGAATTACGCGGTTGTGGCCGGGCAAGGCGAAGGCAGCGCACGTCAGTTTGTGACGGTAGATCATTCAGACGGAGACAGGCGGCGGGAAATATTCGTTGACGCCCGCGATGTGCAGCAGGAAGAAAACGAATCCGCCCAGGATTATGCCGCAAGACTTACACAGCGCGGCGAAGAAAAACTAGCACAGTATGAGGTCATACAAAAGTGCGATGCGGACATTGACACAGAATCCTCGCTGCGATACCGTGAGGATTTCGATCTCGGCGACGTTTGCACCGTAAAAGACGACCGGCACGGGATTATATGCCAGAAGCGCATTACAGAATGTGAAGAAGTCTATGAAAACGGCTCCTTCACCCTGTCGGTGGTCTTTGGCGAAGGATATTTGCTGCTGCCGAAATATTTGGAAAGGAAACTGAAATGATATGGCAATGAATAGCGGTCTTTTCAACGCCGTTGAAAACAACGGAACATATGACAGAGAATACGGCGCGGCCTTTTTTACCGCGCTGATGAAGGCAACATTCAAAGACGGTATCACTCCCGGCTCCTTTGTG
Source organism: uncultured Eubacteriales bacterium (assembly GCA_900316495.1). Classification (GTDB taxonomy): domain Bacteria; phylum Bacillota; class Clostridia; order Oscillospirales; family Acutalibacteraceae; genus RUG762. Next base: position 146 of record ONDC01000122.1, on the reverse strand, counting down.
GCTTCGGCCGGCTCCGGACTCACTGTGAATCTGACAGCCGGCAAAGGATTTGTAGACGGCGTGTTTTTCTATGATGATTCCGCTTCCACAGTCACCTGCACCTCTGCCAGCGGTACACGCACCGATCTGATCGTGGCAAAGCTGAA
>ONDC01000173.1 GCA_900316495.1 uncultured Eubacteriales bacterium | reverse complement strand
TGCCGAGGAAGAGTTCGGGGCAAAGCCGCCGAACAAGGTCAGCTGGGTGTTATCTATGATAATGTCCGCGCTCTCTTTTCCGTAATTTCGCTCCAACTGCGCGAAGGACTGGATGACGGGAACGATCTGCAAACGCCTTGAACGCGCCGCCGAGAACATCATTTCGGCTGATTCAATCTTTGGCAGCGTCCCGAACTCGTCGCATAAGAAGACACATCTATTCTTTAATTTACCGCCTGTTTCATCTGCAACCGACAGGATTTCACGGTACAACTGCTGAATAATCAGCGACACCATGAAGAAGGTGTGCGGCGATTCTTCCGGCATAATCAGGAAGATGGCGGATTTCTCATTGCAGAAGGTTTCCGCGTCGATCTCCGTATCGAAGCACAGAAGCTGCTCCAGCTCGGTATCAAGAAAGGCATTCAGCCTTGACAGGGCGGTTGACATGACGGAAGCCATCGACTGCTCCGCCGTATTGAGCGCGGCACCTGCGAACCATTTCGCCTTGTGGTCATCGGGAAGAAGCTGCATAAGCTGCTGAAACTGGTTCTTGCCTTTCTTTCCGGCAGGCGCAAGCAGTTCCTGAATGATTTTGAACACCGACACAATATGCCGCTTGCTCGGCTCACAAAACTCCGCTACAAGCAGGATGGTTGCTGTGAGCAAGCCTTCAGCGGAGTCATAAAAGTAGGCGTTCGCACCGAAGCTTGATGCATCCGAACCCGAAAGGATAATGGTTTTGGCGATGATCTTGGCGTACTTTTCGCTTTTTGCCTTGTACACCAACTGATCAGGATTCGCCTTGTATAAATCCATATAGCGATTGACCAAATACAAAAGGTTGTTGCCGTTGGAACGGGTGGGATTTCTCAGGTCAATCACGGAGACATTGTAGCCATAATAGTTTTTTGCGATTGTCCCGTAATTACGCATTACGTCTCCTTTAGTGTCAGTTGATAGAAATGACATACCGCTTGCACAGGCGTATTCGATGCACGGATAGAGCCAGAAAGCGGTCTTGCCAACGCCCGCCGCACCGATCATCAGCACATGAACGTCGCCCGTATCCACAATCGCCGTGACGGATTTCTTGCCGGTGCATCCCACCACAATGCCCTGCGGAACGGGTTTGTCACCGACAGTCGGCGCATGACCTTCCTTCGCCTGACCCCGCCACTTCTGCGGGGTGAAGGGAACGTGCTGATAGATACGCATGATTTCCTTGCTCGTAGCCCATCGAGCAGTGCCGTGCTGACCGTCGCCGACGGTCTTGCTCTTGATGTTGTTGAGTGTCATGTTGTTGGAAAAATAAGAAACCGCACCGAGAATGCCGATCATTAACATTCCCGCGATAATCAAAATGACAGAGCCTGACATAGTTCTTCCTCGCTTTCTTCGGGTTCCGGTTCAAGCTGAACTGCCCCACAGCCGGACGTTAAATCCTCATTCCAGTCTTTCATTTGCGGCACAAGGATTTCAAATTCAACACCCTGCTCCCGCAATTTATCGGCAATGCGTCTGTTGGCGGACTGTCCCGCATCGTCATTGTCAAGGCACAGGTACACCTTGTCGATGTTACTGTCCTTCATGCACTGAAATAAAACAGTATCCGAAATCGAACAGGCTGCCGCGTAGCTGTGCTGCTGCCAGTTATCCTTGTGCATGGAGATGAAGGACAGCATATCTATTGGCGCTTCAAACAGATAAAGACTGCCGCTTGTGCCATTCCAATGGAAGCTGAAAGCGGGATTACTGCTGTCTACATTGCCCTTGAAGCTGCTTTGACTGAATGAACCGCGCTTGTGAGCGTGTCGGGCAATGCCGCCCTTGTCATACCCGACGAACACAGCGTTGTGGTAGTCGGCGGATTCATAGACCATATTCCTGCGGACAAACGTGTGCAGCACATCACGGTCAATCCCTCTGCTGCTGCAGAGATAACCGAACACCCGCCGCATCGTGTCGTTCTTGGGAGGCAGTGCGAAGGGCTTTTTTCCCTTCTCTGACGGTAAAGATTGAATCAGTTGTGCGCTGCTGCCCCCGTTGAGAAAGACAACCGCTTCGGGGAAGGTCTTTCCGAAGAACCGCTGCGCGAAGTCAATCGCGTCGCCGCCGGTCATGTCATACTGATGAAACCAGACGCACCCGCGAAGCGTGACCTTTCTGCCGTTGTCAGACCACTCATGCTCCGAGCCGGAGCGCTTGACGGTTTCGCCCATGCTCATGAGCAGTGAAGCGAGATCGGTTCGCTTGGCGCGGTCGATTTCTTCCTTTGAAAGACGGACATAATTTGATTTTGACATTGAATTCACCCTCTTAAGATTTCAATCCATGCGCGCGTTTTTTCTCGTTGATCTCCGCCATGAGCTTGCTGTCTACCATATCATGAAGCTCGTCCTGATCCTCATAATACCTGTCGCACATGATCTGGGAGAGGTATTTCAGCAGACGGAGCGCCGAGACGGCGGCGTAACCGCTTCTGGTCTTGGAGCGAAGCTTTGCGTTGCACATAGCAAACAGGCTTACCGCTTCTTTTATCACCGCGTTTTTGATAGGGCGGAAGTCCTCGTTCTCCGACAACGGCACTCTTTCGGGAGGCTCGTCGGTATAGATGGCGGCGATTTTTTCTTTCTGGTCGTACCACAAATCATAGAGCTTGGCGATCCGCTCGTCCTTTGCAAGCTCATCCACGATTTCATCCACCAGATTTTTCAGTTCCGGAGGAAGAAACGCATAGACTTTTTTGCCTTCCGTGTGCGATAATTCTTCCGCCAGCCTGAGAAGCAGTTCATTCAGCTTGGGGTTATCGCACCCGCCGGACTGAACCTGACGGACAAGATTTTCAATCAATTCGGTCAGGAAACCCTCTCTCGGATTGACAGAATAGGCGACCATGTGGACGTGCGGATGCCCTTTCTCCTTGTGGAATGCGGCGTACCATCGGAAATTTTCCGGCGCAATTTTCATGCTTCGGGCGATGGAATTGCGCTGAGACCGGAGCAGATTGATCCATGCCTCCGCGCTGTCGTAGCCTAACCGTTCCGCGTCCTCCGGTCGCAGAGAGACGATATGCGTCCAGATATTTCCCTGATGGGATGCAACTTCCTGCATCACATGACTCATGACAATGGGGACGCCGTTGTCCGTAAACAGACCGTGCGAGTGATTTTCGTCCACCGTTTCCACGTTGGGACGCTGCGCGATGTAGCTGATATAGTCCTCGCGGCTGCCGAGAAGCGCCGCGTGTTCGTCCGCGAAATGCAGAAGAAGTCTGTCCGCGTTTTCCCTTGTTGGCTTATTCCCATAGGCGACCGCGCAGGGA
>ONDC01000090.1 GCA_900316495.1 uncultured Eubacteriales bacterium | reverse complement strand
GGATCTGATGGCAGAACACGCACTCGTCAGCGCGTCCGCGGCACACAGATGGCTCAACTGCCCGCCGTCGGTCATGCTGACAAAGGATATGCCGGACACGACCAGTGAATACGCCGAGGAAGGCACATTGGCGCACAGTCTGTGCGAATTGAAGCTGCAAAAGCGATTCATCGACAAGAGCATGACGACAAGGCGGTACAATTCACGATTGAAGGTCATCAAAGCCGATCCGCTCTGGTCTGACGAGATGGAGCAGCATTCGGACGCCTACATCGACCATATCGCCGAGGTCGCTATGAAATTCGCCTATGAACCGTTTATCGCGGCGGAACAGAGAGTAGACTACTCCAAATGGGCGCCGGGCGGTTTCGGAACAGCCGACTGCATCCTGATCGGCGGCAAGGAACTGCACATTGTCGATTTCAAATACGGCAAGGGCGTTCCGGTATCCGCCGAGGACAATCCCCAGCTTAAACTTTACGCGCTTGGCGCGTATGACCGTTATTCCTTCCTTTATCCGATTGAAACAGTGGTGCTTCACATCGTGCAGCCCCGGCTTGACTCCATCGGGGAATATTCCCTCGCTCTGACTGAGCTTCTTGCATGGGGCGAAAGCATCAAGCCCATTGCGCGGCAGGCCGCCGACGGCGCGGGGCGATTCCATTCGGGCAAATGGTGCCGCTTCTGCAAAGCGGCGGCGACCTGCCGCGCCCGCGCCACTGACGAGCTGATGGAAGATTTCAGCCGCGTCCTGCCGCCACTGCTGTCGGATGACGAAGTGGGCGAAATTCTCTCCCGCGCCGAAGAGGTCAAAAGCTGGGTGGAAGCCGTCCAAAGCTACGCGCTGAATACGCTGCTGAGCGGCGGCAGCATTAACGGCTGGAAGGTCGTGGAAGGGCGCAGGGTAAGGACATTTGACGACGTTGACGCGGCTATGGACGCCCTTATTGAGGGTGGTATAAACGAAGCAGTACTGTACCAGCGCAAGCCGCTGACGCTCGCCCAGATTGAGAAAGCAATCGGCAAACCGACACTTTACGAAATCGCGGGAAAGCACATTGTCACGCCGAAGGGCAAGCCGACACTTGCCCCCGCATCCGACAAGCGCCCGCCCTACCGCACCACAGCCGAAGACGATTTTTCCGATATATCGACATTCTGAAATTTAAGGAGATTATGAAGTATGTATAACAATGACGCACTCAAATGCCTGACAGGTGAAGTAAGACTTTCCTACGCGAATCTTGTCACTCCGAAGCCACCCCAGAACGGCGTGGGCGACCCCAAGTATTCGGTGACGTTGCTCATCCCCAAGGCAGACTACAACACCAAAAACGACCTTGAATCCGCGTTCAATGCCGCCTATGAAGAAGGCGTAAAGACCAAATGGAACGGCAGACGGCCGCAGGTAAGCCCCCTGATCCACGACGGCGACGGGATGCGCAGCGACGGCACGCCCTACGGCGACGAATGCAAGGGACACTGGGTCATTACCTGCTCCAGCAAGCAGAAGCCGCAGGTGGTCGGCATCTCCAATATCCGCTGCGAGCTTGACCCGAACGACATCTACAGCGGCATGTATGCCCGCGTGACGGTCCGCTTCTTCGCCTACGACACCGCCGGACGCAAGGGCGTCGGCTGCGGTCTGGGCAATGTGCTGAAAACCCGTGAGGGCGAAGCCTTCAGCGGCAGAGCTTCGGCGGAATCCGACTTTGCCGGACTGGAACAGGCGGCGCCGCCCGCGCAGGCTCCGCAGCAGACCGGATATAATCCTCCGTGGGAATCCGCTGCCGTGTATAATCCTCTGACCGGACAATGGAGCTGATATGAAAGACCTTTCCATCGACATTGAAACCTTTTCTTCCGTGGATATAACGAAGTCGGGGCTTTACAGATACGCCCAAAGCCCCGACTTTCAGGTGCTGCTGCTGGCCTATTCGGCGGACGGCGCTCCGGTGGAGATCGTGGACATCGCGCAGGGCGAGGAACTGCCGCCGGAAATATACACCGCCCTGTTTGACCCGAATGTGACAAAGCACGCCTACAACGCCGCGTTTGAATGGTACTGCCTGACGCAGTTCTTCGGGCGGCAGGACAGCCGGAACGAGTATATCAGCCAATGGCGATGCACCATGCTTCACGGGCTGTACTGTGGGTATCCCGGCAGTTTGGCGGCAATCGGCGCGGCAATCGGCTTGCCGGAGGACAAACGAAAGCTTGCGGTCGGCCGCAGTCTGATACGCAAATTCTGTGTGCCGTGCGCACCGACAAAATCAAACGGCGGACGCACGCGCAACCTTCCGAAGCACGAGCCGGAGCAGTGGGAGCTGTTCAAGGAATACTGCCGGCAGGACGTTGTCACCGAAATGGCTGTGGATGAAAAGCTGGCTTCCTTCCCCGTGCCGGAGCAGGTGCAAAAGCAGTGGGAAACCGATATGGTCATCAATTCCCGCGGCGTTCAGTGCGCTTCCGAATTGGTAAACGGCGCGCTGCGATGCTCCACCGAGATCACCGAAAGGCTGATGAATGAAGCGGTCGCCCTGACCGGGCTGGATAATCCTAACAGCGTCGCAAAGCTCAAAGTCTGGCTGGAAATCGAGCTGGATGAAGAATTGGACACGCTTCGGAAATCCGACGTCACCGAACTGCTGGGTAAGGAGATTGAAAGCGCATCGGCGCGGCGTGTGCTGCGGATCCGGCAGGAGCTTTGCAAAACATCCGTAAAGAAATACGCGGCAATGGAGCAGTGCCTTTGCGCGGACGGCAGAATCAGAGGGCTGCTGCAATTCTACGGCGCGGGTCGCACGGGACGCTGGGCGGGACGGCTGGTGCAGGTGCAGAACCTTCCCCAGACGCACGTGGAGCCGCTCGACACGGCGCGGGAACTGACGCGGTGCGGTCTGACTGACGCGCTGAGCCTGATCTACGGCTCCGTGCCGGATACGCTGTCGCAGCTCATCCGCACAGCTTTCATCGCCCCGGAAGGACACCTGCTGGTAGACGCGGATTTCTCCGCGATAGAAGCACGCGTCATCGCGTGGCTGGCAGACGAACAATGGCGGCTGGACGTATTCAATACGCACGGTAAAATCTATGAGGCCTCCGCGTCGCAGATGTTCGGCGTTCCGATCGACCGAATCAAAAAAGGTAATCCCGAATACGCCCTGCGTCAAAAAGGCAAGGTCGCGGAGCTGGCTCTCGGTTACGGCGGTTCCTCCGGCGCACTGAAAAACATGGGCGCGCTGAAAATGGGTCTGACCGAAGAAGAACTTCCCGACATCGTGAGCCGCTGGCGTGACGCCAACCGGCGCATAAAAGATTTATGGTACGCCTACGAAAACGCCGCGCTTCTCGCGGTGTCGGAGGGAAAGCCCACCATGACGCATAAAGTTATGTTTGCGAGGGAATATGACGCGCTGCGGGGGCAGGATTTTATGACAATTGCCCTGCCGAGCGGGAGAAAGCTCTACTACGCCAAGCCCTTTATCGGGCAGAACCGTTTCGGCGGCGAAAGCATATGTTACAGCGGCGTGAATCAGACCAGCCGGAAGGTGGAAACGATTGAAACCTACGGCGGCAAGCTCACCGAGAACATCACGCAGGCGGTGGCGCGGGACTGTCTCGCCGAGAGCATAGAGCGTCTGGAAGCGGCGGGCTATCCGGTTGTCTTCCATGTGCATGACGAAGTGTGCATCGACATCGAGGAAAGCCGCGCAAATCTCGCGGACGTGTGCCGCATTATGGCGATCCGCCCGGAATGGGCGCAGGATTTACCGCTCAAAGCGGAAGGATATGTGAGCAAATATTTCAAGAAGGAATGAGGTGAACGGTTTGGTACTCACCAGCAACCGCGAAATCACCATCAGCGCAGCCGGCAGCCGCAAGGCGGTGAGCTGGCCGGCGCAAAGGCTGCTGATCTCCGAGCTGTACAACAGACTGCAAACGCCGGTGCGCAGCGCGGAAACGTATGACGAATATATGCGTCTGCCGAAGCCGCAGCAGGACGATCTGAAAGACGTGGGCGGTTTTGTGGGCGGTACGCTCAAAGACAACCGGCGCAAGGCGGGCAACGTCATCAGCCGCGACGTGATCGCGCTTGACCTCGACAATATACCCGCGGGCGGCACGGACGATGCGATACAGCGCATCGCCGGTCTGGGCTGTGGCTGGTCGGTCTATTCCACCCGCAAGCACTGCGGGGCAAAGCCGCGTTTGCGCTGCGTGATTCCTCTTGACGAGAGCGCAACGCCTGACGAATATGAGGCAATCTCGCGGAAGCTCGCACAGATCATAGGTATCGAATTATTTGACCCCACCACCTTCGAACCGTCGCGCCTGATGTACTGGCCAAGCTGCTGCGCGGACAGCGATTATGTGTTCCGCTATGAGGATAAACCGCTTCTCAGCAAAAACGGCGTTCTGGGAATGTACGCCGACTGGCAGGACATGACGCAGTGGCCGCAGGTTCCCGGCAGCGAATACACGCCGCGAAAGCTGGCGGCAAAACAGGGCGATCCCACCCAGAAAAAGGGCGTTGTCGGCGCATTCTGCCTGACATACGACATTTACGCCGCGATAGAAAAATACCTGCCGGAAATATACGAACCCGTCGCGGATGACGGCAATCGCTTCACCTATCTCGGCGGCTCCACGGTGGGCGGCGCGGTGGTTTACGAGGGCGGCAGATTCCTCTACAGTCACCACGCCACCGACCCCTGTTCCCAACGGCTTGTCAATGCCTTTGACCTGATACGGCTGCACCGCTTCGGTGATCTGGACGATGAAGCGAAGCAGAACACGCCGACCAACCGACTGCCGTCCTACACGGCCATGACGGAGCTTGCGACATCCGATCCGGAAGTGACCCGCCTGCTGGGGCGGGAGCGTATGGCGCAGGTGCAGAGCGATTTCGGTGTGTTCGAGAGCATGGGCGGCGACGAAAACTGGAGCGACCGGTTGGATACCGCCGCAAACAGCGGAATGCCCGTCAAGAGCATTAAAAATGTGCTGACCATGCTGGAATATGATCCGGCACTGGCCGGACGCATCAAATACAATGAATTTGACGAGATGATCACAGGCATTGCCCCGCTGCCGTGGCAGGGACGTTCCGACGGAGCAGGCGCATTTGAATGGGCGGATTCTGACGACGCGGGACTGCGAAGCTATGCGGAAAAGATATTGGGTTTCCGCACCGCTGCCGTCATCTCCGACGCCTTCATGCTGCATGTGGCAAAGCACCAGTTCAACCCCGTGGCGGATTATCTCGACGGGCTTGTCTGGGACGGCGTGGAAAGACTTGACACGCTGCTGACCGACTATCTCGGCGTAGAGGACACCGTCTACACGCGGGCAGTCATGCGTAAGAGCCTGTGCGCCGCCGTCGCCAGAGCCTACTGTCCCGGCATTAAATTCGATACCGCGCTGATTATCACCGGCGCGCAGGGCATCGGCAAAAGCACCTTTCTGGCGCGTCTGGGCGGTGAACGGTTTACCGACGGTGTGAAAACCTTCGAGGGTAAGGACGCCAGCGAGGTTATCCGCGGCAAATGGATTGTCGAGATAGGCGAGCTGGAAGCGATGAACCGTTCCGAAAAGGACAGGGTCAAGCAGTTCATGAGCCAGAGGGTAGACCGCTACCGCGTCGCCTACGAACGCAGGGCGAAGGATTTTCCCCGCAAGTGCGTATTCTTCGGAACGACCAACGGGCACGACTTTCTGAAGGACGAGACGGGGAACCGCCGCTTCTGGCCGGTGGACGCGCGGATTGAGCGCGCGACGAAATCGGTATTCACTGATCTGACGCAGACGGAGATAGACCAGATATGGGCGGAAGCCGTCGTGCGGTATCGCGCGGGAGAAAAGCTGTATCTGGAAGGCATGGCGGATGCGTATGCCAAAGAAGCGCAGGAAGGACACCGCGACATTTCCGCGCGGGAAGGTCTGATTCTGAACTTCATTGAACAACAGGTCCCCTCTGACTGGCAAAAGTGGCCGCTGGACAAACGAAGACTGTTTTACGCGGGCGCGGTAACGGAATACGCGGAACTGGTCAGGCGAGAAAAGATATGCGCGGCTGAAATCTGGTGTGAATGCATGGGCGGCGATTTCAAAAATATGCGTCGTTCCGATACGGCGGAGATCAACGCGATTATGAGCAAGGCGCCGGGCTGGGTGCGATATGGCAGCAGCATGAAATTCGGCAAAGATTACGGAGCGCAAAGAGGCTTTATCCGAGAAGGCAACAAGGAGGACAACAACACGGAAACAAAGCGGTAACATTCTTATGTTTGTTGGTCAACAAACTTTTCTATGTTACCGCTTTGTTACCAGCCTTTGTTGACGCGAGAAGCGCCTGATTTTCGGGGATTACTACCCTTTTTCAAGGTACGGTCAACAATTATAACAGAAGATAAAAAAATAAAAAACAGGGGAATTAGGCGGTCAGATATAGCGCCTGATACGCCTAAAAATAAATAGTGATAACGCGCGCGTAAAGTTACGCGCAGGGAGGTAAACGAATGAAGAAGGAGTTGAAGCGTGAGAGCGAGGCGGACATTGAAGCCTATCTGCGGGATAGGGTCAGGGAGGTACTTCACGGCAGGGCTTATAAATGGGTAAGCCCCGGAAACAACGGTGTGCCGGACAGGATGGTATGTCTCCCCGGCGGCCGCGTCGTATTCGCCGAGCTGAAAGCGCCGGGGAAGCAGCCGCGCCCCGGTCAGACCGCGAGACACCGGGAGCTGCGCGGAATGGGCTTCCGCGTCGAAGTGCTTGACAGCAAAGCGGCGGTGGATGCTTTTATTGAAGAACTGCGGGGTGCGCAGCCGTGATCTATACGCCGCACGGGTACCAGCAGTATTGTATTGGCCGCGTCGTTGAGGACAGCGCACTGGCGCTCTGGCTTGACATGGGGCTGGGAAAAACCATCATCACCCTGACCGCAGTCAATGAGCTGAAATTCAATCGCTTTGCCGTCGGCAAGGTGCTGATCATCGCCCCGAAAAAAGTGGCGGAGGCAACGTGGAGTATGGAACTGGAAAAATGGGACCACTTGAAGCATCTGAAAATCGTCACGGTTCTCGGTTCCGAATCCAAGCGCGTGAAGGCACTGAACACGCCCGCGGATATTTATGTCATCAACCGTGAAAATGTCGTGTGGCTGGCGGATTATTACCGCAACGCATGGCCGTTTGACATGGTGGTGCTGGACGAGGCAAGCAGCTTTAAAAATCCCCGCGCAAAGCGATTCAAGGCAATAAAGCTGGTGCGCGGAAAGATACGCCGCTTGGTGGAGCTGACCGGCACGCCCGCACCGAACGGTCTGACCGACCTGTGGGCGCAGATTTATCTGCTGGACGGTGGCGAACGTCTGGGCAGAACGCTCACCGCCTACCGGGAACGGTATTTTGTGCCGGACAAACGCAGCCGGGAACAGATTTTCTCCTACGCCCCGAAGGAAGGAGCCGACGAGAGAATCCACGAGGTACTGAGCGACATCTGCGTGAGTATGTCGGCGCGAGACTATTTAGAGCTTCCCGACTGCGTGGAGGACGTTGTCCCGGTAATCTTGGATGAAAAGGCAAGGCGGGCTTACGGCCAGATGGAGCGGGAAATGCTTCTGGAAATCGACGAAGACACGGTCATTGATGCAGGAACGGCGGCAGTGCTTTCCAATAAGCTCCTTCAGCTGTGCAACGGCGCGATCTATGACGGTGACAAGCACGTCAATCACATTCACGATTGCAAGCTGGAAGCCCTTCTGGAGCTGATAGAGCAGTTGAACGGGCAGCACGCGCCGGTGTTCTACAACTTCCAGCATGACAGGGACAGGATCCTTTCCGCGCTGGCCGGAAGCTGCCGTGTGCGTGCCTACCGTGACAAGGACGACGCCGAAGCGTGGAACCGCGGGGAGATCGACATACTTCTTGCGCATCCGGCAAGCTGCGCTTA
>ONDC01000229.1 GCA_900316495.1 uncultured Eubacteriales bacterium | reverse complement strand
TTTCCCGCAGCCGGATGTGGTCGCGGATATGGTTTTCAAATTTCCTTCCGGTCTTGAACGATACGGAATTTATGATGATGTGATTGTGAATATTATCTGTGTTCAAGTGGGTGGTAACGACAAATTCATATTCCTCTCCCCACATTCGCCGTGCTGTTTCCAGACCGATTTGGTGTGCTTCTTCCGGTGTGACTTCGCCTGTAACAAAGCTCTGGTAGCCGTGATATGCGACATTCCCGCCGAGTTTCCCGAAGCGTCGTTTGGTATCCATCATGCACTGATAAGCTCGCTGTTTCGGGCAGTTGATCGCCGAGACATACATCTTTTGGTCGGTTTTTCGGTCGTTCTCCGCGTAATTGATTGCCGCCCACAGATCGTCGTCCAAAAATCGCTTGTCGATGGTCTTGTCGGGGTTTTCCGCATAATCAATCACATCCTTCAATCGGGACTTGACAGGCCAGAATCCTGTACTTGCCATTGCGCCGTCTCCTTCCTGATTTCAGCCGCCGTCTGTTTCGGCGATTCTGTGATAGCAGCATGAATTTCATCAAACAGCTTCAAAGCAGCGGTTTCCATTGCCGGTGACAAATCGCGGTTGAGCAGTTCGCTCAGTCTTGCGGATAAACTGTAAAAACTGTCGGGGACGGACGTTTTCGGCATGTAACCCAATGCCCGTCTGCGGATATATTCAGCGGTGGAAAGACCGCAGCTTTTGGCTATTCCGTCGATCTTCTCCTTCTCCTGCGGGGAAACACGGAGATACAGTCGTGTGGATTTTTCTTTCATGCTATTCCCTTCTTTCTTCAAAATGGGGTTAGGGGTGTCCCTTAATTCGTGACAGTAGGCGTTTGCTTACTGTCGCCTCGGAACTTGCCGCACAAGTTCCCTGCTTGCTACAGTGTAAGACGCACTCTTCCTCCGAAGTAACCCGTTCTTTTTCGCCTTGCTCTGCAAGGCTTTTTTTGTAAAAATGCCGTCTTTTCATGCCCAAACTCCATTTTTAAGGGAGTGGCACGAAAATACGGCATTTTTGGCACGATTTTTTGAAAAGTGGCACGAAAACGGGTACTTTTTGGCACGGATCCTTTATTGCGTGCCATTTCTTCTGATTCTTTATCTGTCGATGGAGATTCCGCTGCGGGAGGCTGAAACAACTGAGAAAGTGAAAAGGCAGGTGTCTGGCGCAGCTCCTTCCGAACCGCCGCCACAATGCGCTCGATCAGGGCGTCTTCACTGTCGGTTTTCTCCTGTGCGGCGAAACGTTCCAACAGGATTTCTACCAATGTTCGGTTTAACGAGCTTTTGCGCTGGTCAGTCTGACTTCGCAAGTATTCCCATGCTTGGCAATCGTCCGTCCGATTCAGATTGAAGCGGAGATTTACGCGCTGTTCCATCAGAACATTCCTCCCGTCTTTCTCAAAGCACGCTCCGCCATATATTCGTAGCCTTTGGCAGTGGCGCAGATGTCCTCATTGATGAAGACGCGGTTTCTGTCGTACTGCCCGAAGTTGCGAATGAGACAGCCACCGCCGCCGACAACGAACAGCTTCATGATCTTCGGGTCATATTCATGTTCCCGCAGTCGGCGGAAAATGCCTTCCGTGTATTCCCTCGCCGTTTTAAGAACCGTTTCCAAATACTCGTTGTCAATTTCCGCTGTTCCGTGACGGAGAATGTCTGTGATGGCTGCGTCGTCCAGCGTGGCGTGATGAATCTTCATCATCTGCTCCCGAATGAGCAGGGCACATTGGTGCGTTCCGTATTTCTCGGTGAACATCTGCTGCGCGTCGGGCTTCTTGTTGACGATTTTCAGCAGGTTCATGGTGCCGTTGCCGATGTCGCAGAGCAGATTGACGCCCCGGAAGTCGCCCAGACATTCCGCGACTGCCGCAAAGCCTTGTGGATAAATCTCCGCGCCGACAATTTGAATGTGATAATCCGTTCCGCGACCGATGTCGCAGAGCAGATTGACGCCACGGAAATCTCCCAGACATTCCGCGACTGCCGCAAAGCCCTGCGGATAAATCTCCGCGCCCACAATCCGAATGTGATATTCCGTTCCGCGAAACGTGAAATAGACTTCTTCATTCTGGAGCAGGTATTTTTTGAACGCGGTCTTCTGGCTGCTTACCCATGTCAGCGGAAGTCCTGCGGCGATGAAAACGGAGGCTTCCGTGATTCTATCCCGGCGCAGCTCTTTGGCGATAGCTGCCAGCGTGAGTACATAATAATCCTCGTCGCGGAACTTGTCCGCCGTGAATTCCTTGTGACCTGTGCCGATGGAATAATATTGTCCGTTCCACATCAACAGGTCGCTTGCAAAGGTCGGTTCGGTATCGCTCACCGTCACGCCCGTCGGAAAACAAC
>ONDC01000002.1 GCA_900316495.1 uncultured Eubacteriales bacterium | reverse complement strand
CAACGATCAGAGAGCTATCACCATCGAATGCGCGTCCGACCCGAAGCCGCCCTACGCCTTCAAGCCGGTGGTGTACGATACACTGGTGAAGCTCTGCACTGACATTTGCAAGCGCAACGGCAAAAAGAAGCTGCTCTGGTTCGGCGATAAGGCGAAATCTCTCAACTACAAGCCGAAGTCTGACGAGATGGTGCTGACCGTTCACCGCTGGTTCTGCAACAAGTCCTGCCCCGGCGACTGGATGTACGCCCGCATGGGCGACCTTGCGCAGAAGGTCACGGCGGCGCTTGCCGGAACGTCCCCCGCGCCGGCGCCGGTCACGAAAAAATGCCCGTATGCCGAAGTGGTTGCAGTGGCATCTCAATCAGGCGGCGAAAGCCGGACTGAAAATGGACGGCAGATTCGGACCGCTGACTAAGGCGGCGGTGCTGACATTCCAGCGGCAACACAAGCTGAAAACGGATGGCATTGCGGGTCCAAAAACCAAAGCGGCATTGAAAAAGGCGGTGGCTTAAGATGGGAACTGAAATTGTCGTCTCGCTCATCACGCTGCTTGGCAGCGCACTCGGCACCTTCGGCGGCATTTTTGTCAACAGCAAGCTGACCGCTTACCGCATCGAGCAGCTTGAGCGCAAGCAGGACAAGCACAACGCCGTCATCGAGCGCACCTACAAGCTCGAAGAAACCGTCGCCTTGCACGAGGAAAAAATTAAGGTCGCCAATCACCGGATCGACGACCTCGAAAGGAAGCAAAACGCATGAAGAATGATCTGATACGCAAGCTCAGCAGCCGGAAATTCTGGGCGGCAGTCGCGGGATTTATCGCGCCCATCCTGCTCGCACTCGGCGCCGCCGACAGCACCGCGACAAAAATCACCGCCCTCATCATGTCCGGCGGCACGCTCATCGCCTACATCCTTGGCGAGGGTATGATCGACGCGGAGTATGCCGCAAACGGCACGCAGGAGAAAGAGAACGAAAAAAAACCGGTCTCGGATTGACAGGATGAAAAATGCCTTCCGAAGCCGGTTTTCTTTTGTCCTTTTTTATAATACGGATACGCTGAATGAAGGGTCTTCCGCCGGTTCCGCGTTTCCCTGATTTCTTTACTTTTTGTTCTTTTCCTTCGACCGCTTGTCGTTGATGATCTTCATCTCCGCCGCGGTGATCTCCGTGACGTTGTTTTCCTTCGCCCACGCAACGCATCCCCGCAGCACGGTCGGGAGGAAGATGCGCGGCACGTTGACGATCATGCTCAGGGCGTCATCGGAAAAATGTACCGTGGGGTCGATCCTGTCCGCGGCATATCTGACGGAGGAAAGCGTGGTTTTGCGGACGGGAAGCAGCTCCGAGCGCATTCTGGCGCTCTTGTGGTACCAGAAGTTCTTGGAGTCCCTGTAGCCGAAATCAATCGGACAGGGCGAGAAGTCCCTCCCCTTCACGCCGTTCACGATGGCGCGATAGTATTTCTCTTTCATCAGGATCTTATCCACCTTCAGGATGAAATGCGCGCCGTAGGGACTGGTGATTCCGTTGAAGTCGTGGTATTTTTCCATGGTGTAGTGATCCTCGCCTTCGGGGAGGGGACCGTCCTGCTCCGCCCCGTCAAGCGTATCGACCCACGTACATTCCACCACCTGAAACGCCTCGGCGATGACCTTCGGATAGGCTCCGTCGGGATCGGCGGCGGCTCTCAGTCCGTCTTGCAGCGTCAGGGAAAAATCCTTCATCTTTTCCGCCGTGGTATCGCCCGGCCAGCTCAGGCGCACCGCCTCCTTGAAGTACTTCGCGTCATCCGGAATGAAGTTCAGCGCGCAGGTCTTGCGCTTGATGAGATTCTGGGCGGTGTTGGAGGAATTGCGGCAGCACAGCAGCATGGCGTAGTACTCCTTGCCCGCCACGTAATAGGGCTGAATGTGAGTACGGGCCGCAGTTGGTCGTACCGTCGTCCGCCAGCGTGCTGACGATCACCGTGGGCATGGGGAAGAACAGCGACGTCTGATAAAAATTATCGACGATTCTCAGGTCTTTGAATTCCGACATCATGTTTCGCTCCTTTTTCTTTTTATAATATCACAGAATTTACAAAAATTCAATACGGTCTCCCGTTTTTTTCCTGTTAACGCCAAAACAGACCCGGTCAGATCACATGCAATCCCACCGGGTCTGTCTTTTCATCAGATAATCACTATATTCTCTCGCCGATGCGTTCTCCGTATCGGATGACCGTCTCGCAGCCGTCGGCATTGTTGCGCAGGATGTCCTCGTCGACGCGCAGCACGCCCGGCTTCACCAGCATCACAATCGTGCTGCCGCCGAAGTCGAAATGCCCCTTCTCCTCTCCCCTGCTCACGCGCCGGGCGCCGTGGAGATTGGAGATTCTGCCCACCAGCGTCGCGCCGACCTCCATGATCACGAGATCGTCGAAGTTGTCGCTGTGAAGCACGGTGTATTCGCGGGTGTTTTCCCGGAATACCCTGTAATTCCGGAACGCAATGGGATTGACGGTGTAATACACGCCCTTGATGTGGACGTTCTCGCCCTTCACGCCGCTGTCGGGATAGCCGTATCGGTGGTAATCATCCACCGTCAGCCGGAAAATCAGCAGCGTGCCGCCGGCATATTCCTTCGCCAGCTCCCCGTTGCGGAGAAGCTGCTCCGCCGTGTAGCTCACGCCCTTGATGAAGAAGGTGGCGTCCTCCCGGATGGGAAATACCGTCAGCTTGCAGTCGCAGGGGGACGTCAGATGCGTCGGCTCCATGTCCACCGGACGACATCCCGGGCGTATTTTGCGGGTGAAGAAATCGTTGAAGGAGGTAAACCTCCTGTTTTCGTACTGGCTCATGTCGATATGGCTGTTCCGGAGGAACCGCCCGATCCACAGGGCGGAGATCCGCCGCTGCATGATCCATCCGACAAAGTCCGAGACCGGCTTCCGGATCAGCAGCTTCAGTATCACGCTGCCGCATTTTGTCCCGTACAGAAAGCGCAGGGCGCCGCCCTCTTCGTCTCCGTCGCTGATATGCCTGCCCTGTCGGTCTCTCCATTCCATAGCTTTGCTCTCCTGTTGCAAGATTGATTGAGATCGCCGTCTCCCGCGCCTACAGCAGCGTGACCGTGATCTCGTCCGACTTGACGGATTTTCCGTTGGCGTCGGTGACGCGGCAGTATACCTTCATGCCGTTCCATGTGTCGTTGGCGTTGACGGTGAAGGAGGACTGCGTGCGTCCCTTCCATTCCGTCCATGCCGTCGCGCCCGCCTTCTTGTAGTACCATTGGAAGGTCATGCCGTTGCCGACCGCTTTCAGCGAGAAGACGGCGGGTTCTCCCGACTTGACGCGGACAGGAGACGGCTGCGCGGTGATCTTCAGCGTGGTCTGAATCAGCGTCACTTTAGACGCTGCCGACGTGACAAACTGCCCCGCCGCGTCGGTGATGACACAGCGAACCAGCATGTTGTTCCATGTGTCGTTCGCCGTGACCGTGAAGGTGTCGGAGCTGCGTCCCTTCCAGATTCTCCAGCCCTTGCCGTCGCTCTTGGTGTAGTACCAGACGTATTGCAGGCTCTTGCCCTTCGCCTTGACGGAGAAGGTCACGTCCGCGCCGGGAGAAGCCTTGATCGCTGCCTCCGGCTGACGGGTGATCACGGGTGTTGACACGAATGTCACTCTCGCCGTGGAGGAATAAACCGACTTGCCTGACGCGTCGGTGATGCGGCAGCGCACGAGCATGTTGTTCCAGTCCGCCTTCGAGGTGACGGTGAACGCCCGCTCGGTGCGTCCCTTCCAGTCCGTCCAACCCGTCGCGCCGTTCTTTCTGACCTGCCACTGGTATTTCAGGGAGCTGCCGGTCGCCTTCACCGCGAAGGTCGCGTCGGCGCCGGAATTGATCGAAACGTCATACGGCTGGCTGATGATCTTCACGGTGGACTGCTGCGGCTTGACGATCTGAACCGTCTCCGGCAGGCTGTCCTTGCCGAGCGTGAAGTCGTAGAGGCAGTATTCCTCACACTTATCCACCATGATGACCAGCTCGGGATAGAGTCCCGCCGGCGCGTTGAAGGTGAAGGTAGTCGTGCCGTTCTTTGTCACGCCGTCGGCAATATAGGGCTTCTGATCCCTGCTCTTGAAGAGCATGGCGTGGCTCTCGCCCTCTACGGTGAGCCGGGTGGTCAGCACGTATTTGGCTGTTCCCTCATTCCGCAGCGCCACGTTCGCCGATCCGGTCACACGGGGCGAGGTGGTGGTGGTAGTTGCCTTGGTGGTGGTAGTTGCCTTGGTGGTGGTAGTTGCCTTGGTGGTGGTAGTTGCCTTGGTGGTCGTAGTTGCCTTGGTGGTCGTAGTTGTCTTGGCGGTAGTTGCCTTGGCGGTCGTCGCCTTGGTGGTCGCCTTCGCCTTCTCAAAGACGTAGCCGCCGTTGGTGGGACAGTGATATATGCCGTCGTTTTTGTTGTCCTTGTTGAAGGAGATGTAGCTTCTGTTCATTTTACGATCCCATTCTATGCCGCAATGGTACAGCCAGTTGCAGTCGGCAACGGTCAGGTAGGTCTTGTAGACGCCGGTCACCATGACGGTATGGCGGCCGCGGTAGCGGACGAGGTCGCCCACCTTCACCCTGCTGAGATCGTAGTGGCGTTCCCATTTGGACGGATGAATGCCGAACACGTCGAAGCCCAGCTTGATGGAAAAGCCGTGGCACTGGCATGTCCCGTCAAAATAATTGCAGCGCTTGTCCGAGTGACCGTGCGCGCAGGGCGTATCGGTATAGCCGTCGGGATTGTTGACGTCGGACGAGGGCTTGTTCCAGTATTTCCCCGCGGGGAATTTTTTGCGCAGCATGTCCAGCCGCGCTTCGACGTTGACCTTGTTGGCGGGATTGTAGGCGTAGCCGAGGTTGACCCAGCCCGTCTTGCCGTCGTAGGTGGTCTTGCCGAATTCATTCTTGACGGATGTGACCTTGAACTCCGCGCCCTCGGGAACGGACTTTCCGGTCGACTTCTTTCCGTCGGCGGCGGTGTAGAGCTTGATCTTGCCCAGCGCCACATAGCTTCCCTTCTGATAAACCAGCGGCGTCAACGCGCTCGCGTTGCTCATCGCCTTGGCGGATACCTCCGGCAGGGACGCCGAGGGTATCATGCCCGCAATCAGGGCAAAGAGAAAGGCAATGGCGATCAGTCTTTTTTTCATGGTGTAGTTCCCTCCAAAAATGACGATTTGATTACAGCCAATAAATAAATTATAACATATTTGTAATCATCTTGTCAAACGAAACCGCGTGGAATATTACACAATATCCAATCTGTTTTTTTAGTACATAATTACAACTCCGCCTCTGTCAAAAATCACTCGCGAAAAAATGCAAGAACTTTGAGATACCTCTTGAAATATCCTGAAACCTTTGATAGAATATATAGTATTGTTTATGAACAATTCTACAATCGACCATTCAGATTCTTTTACCGGGAGGTTCTTTACATATTATGGTTTGGCACAGTGCAGACAAAGAGGAAGTCGCAATGGAGCTTGACTCCCAGCCCAGAAAGGGGCTGACCGATCTCAACGCCGGTGTGCGCAGAGCCGCCTTCGGCATCAATACGACCTACGCGGTGCGGAAGCGCTCCGGCTTCACCGTCTTCATGGGAAAGCTGCTCTCCCCTCTCAGCGTGGTTTTCATCCTCATTTCGGGACTTTCGGCGGCGGTGAACGTCGCCAATTATTACGCCGGCGCCGCCGACAGGCTCTCGCTCATCTTCAATCTGATCTACGCCGGCGCGCTCATGCTTTCGGCGATTATTCTGGACATCGTGCGGGCGGCAAGGGAGCTTGCCGCCAACAGCACCATCGTGGACATCAAGCGCAGCGCCCTCACCCTTGTCCGGGTCAGGCGCAACGGCATTATCAGGGAGATTCTCACCGAGGAGCTGGTGCCCGGCGACATCATCCAGATCGAGGTGGGCGACATCATCCCCGCCGACGGCAGACTGCTCATCACACGCTCCTTCATGTGCGACGAGCGCGTCATCACCGGCGACGACACCCCCGCCCTCAAGGACGCCTGCGCGGTGCTTCCCGAGGAAACCCCCGTCGGTCAGCGCTGCAATATGGCGTATGCCGGCACGGTCGCCGTCACGGGACGCGCCCTGATGATCGTGACCGATACCGGCTCCCACACGCTTCTGGCAAAGGCGCGGGGCAAACGTCCCAGACTTATCAGCAACCGCACCCCCCTCGTCAGGAACGCCATCAGCATCCGCTGCTTCGGCGTGTGGCTCGTGCTTTGCACCATCATTTCGGTGCTTTCCATCTATGCCCTCGGTCTCGACCTGCGCAACCTTTCGGTCGGCTATGACGAGATCAGGCGGTTTGTCATCGCCAATTTCGAGGTGATCCCCGACTATCTCAAGTCCGCGAAGGGGCATTCCGGGGCGGACGCGCTGTTTGACGGCATTCTCTTCTTCCTGACGCTGGTGCTCTGCACGGTTCCCGTGGGACTGCCCCAGAACGTCATGCGCTCGGTGGCAAAGGGCATCGCCGCGCTCAGGCACGAGGGCGTCCTGCTCCACCGCTTCAAGAAAACCGAGATCATCGCCTGCACCTCCGTGATCTGCACCGACAAGGCCGGCACGCTCACGGTCGACCGCCAGAGCCTTGTCAGGGCATGGCCGGCGGGCGATTCCCCCGCCGACGTCACCGAGGGCTTCTGGTCGGAGGATATGAAGTACCTGATGCGCTGCTGCACCCTCTGCTGCGACAGAAAGCTGCTTGAGGATTCCGGCGGCGAGGACGGCTCCGTGACGACCCGCGACCGCACCGAGGAGGCCATTATCAACGCCTATATCAGCAACGGCGGCGACCTCGACACGCTGCTCACCCAGTTCCCCCGCGCCGCCGAGATTCCCTTTGACGCCTCCCGCAGGCTCATGACCGTGATCTACGAGGTGGACGGCGTGTACATGACCGTCACCAAGGGCGCGCCGGAGGAGCTTCTTCTCCGATGCGACGAGGTGGACACGGAAGAGGTCAACCGGCAGGCTGCCGCCATGTTCGACGACGGTCTGAAGGTCATCGCCGTCGCCGTGCAGACCCTCGGAAGGCTGCCCGAAAAAATCACTCCCGAAGCCGTCGAGCGCGGTCTCACCTTCGTGGGACTGGTGGGTCTTGAGGAACCCTGCCGCGAGGAGGTCTGCGAGGCGGTGGAGGAATGCACCCGCGCCGGCATCCGCACAATCATGATCACCGGCGACCACCCCGAAACCGCCGCCGCCCTTGCCCGCCGCCTGCACATCCTGAAGGACGGGGAGGGCGTGATGACCGGCGCGGAGCTTGCCGGCATGTCCGACAGAAGGCTCCGGTCGGTGATAGACAGGTATGCCGTCTTTGCCCGAATTACGCCGGAGGACAAGGTGCGCATCATCGACAGCCTGCAGTCCAAGGGCGCCTGCGTGCTGATGACCGCCGGCGGCATGACCGACGCGCCCGCGCTCCACAGGGCGGACATCAGCTGTTCCTCCGAGGAAACCGCCACCGACGTCGCCGCCGACGCGGCGGACGTCACCTTTGCCGACAGCAGCTTCGGCAGCATCCGCTCGATGATCCGCCGCGGCAGACAGATCAGGAAAAACCTCCGGAGCCTGACCGAATTCAGCGTGACCTGCTCCATCGCGCAGACGGTGCTGGTGCTGCTGGGCGGGATGATCTTCCGGGTCAACATGCTGGGACTGCTGCCGCTGGTGCTGCTGAATCTCACACTGTTCCTCTTTGTGCAGCCCTGCTTTGCCAACGAGCCGTGCGACAGGAACGTGATGAAAAAAATGCCGGATGAAAACAGCGGCAGAATTCTGGGCAAATTCGAGTGCTACCGCGCCTGGATCGCCGGACTTTACATAGTGTTCAACGCCGTGATCGCCTATATGACCGGCACCGGCTTCTTCCGGATCATCCGTCCGGCAGGCGACAGGGAGGGAATCACCATGGCGTTCGCCGCCATGTCGCTGGGACTGCTGCTCCACGCGCTGCTCTCCCGCTCCGAAAGACCGCTTGCCGCCGCCGGCATTTTCCGCAACCTCCGGATGCTGCTTGGCACGGCGTTCACCGCGGCTGCCGTCGTCCTGACGGTCATGTTCCCGTGGTCCGCCCGGCTGTGCGGCTTCTCCCCGCTCCGTCCGCGCGAATGGTGCGTGGTGGGCGCTCTGCTGCTGATCCAGCTGGCGGTCTGGGAATACGCCAAGCTCTACACCGCCGTCAAATCAAAGCCATATTATCAGTGAATTTCACATAAATTCCCAATCATATAATCGGATGACGCGCACACACTATTACTGCGACGCACGGATCGATCTCATTCAGATTATATTAAAGGAGTGCTGTTGTATCATGGCAAACAAATCAAGCAACAGAATCGTTGTCCCCGAGGCAAGAGAAGCCCTTGACAGATTCAAGATGGAAGCCGCCAACGAAGTCGGCGTCAACCTCAAGGACGGCTACAACGGTCATCTCACCTCCCGCGAGGCAGGCAGCATCGGCGGTCAGATGGTCAAAAAGATGATCGAATCCTACGAAAACAGCGTGAAGTAAAAGCGCTCGCTGTCGCGTAATCATACAGGTTCAGCATAAGGCGGAGAGTGAGTTGAGAATCGACCTGCTCTCCGCCGTTTTTTTGCGCTTTTTTGTTTTTATAAATCCGTCGATTTAGTAATAATTTTACAATTAAACCGATTGAATAAACAAAAACAATGATGTATAATGATTTTAATTCATCAATGGTAACAAATTTATTAAAAATTCGATAAATCTGTGCAACTGTCGGATTTTTATGGTATAATGTTCGGGATAAAAGGATTCCGGTTCCGGAGAATATCGGGAGGCGATTTTTTTAAATGGGATTTCAGGATTCGCTGGAAGGAATTACCAGCAAAATTAAAAACGGACTGAGCAAAAGTCCCGGAAAGTCGGGCGGCGGATCGTCCCGCGGCTCCGGCGTCCGGCGCAGCGCAAACGCCGGCAGGGACGACGTCAGACCGCGCACCGGAAGCAGGGCTGCGTCCGGGCGCGAGAAGGGCAGCGATGTCTCCGACAGACCGACGTGGCTCGAGGTGCTTCTGCGCGCCGGCAACTATCTCGCCAAGACCTTTGCCACCATTCTTCTCATCATGGTGATCACCACCTGCATTGTCGGCGCGACGGCGATGATCTATGTGCTGGCTTTTCTGGACAAGAGCGTCAGCGACATCGACCTGACCCAGCTCAAGCTCAACTATACCACCACCATCTTCGCGTATGACAGCGATCAGAATATGATCAAGTACGAAACCATGCACGGCACCGAAAACCGCGAATGGGTGGATTACGACGAGATGCCCCAGTACGCCAAGGACGCGGCGGTCGCCGTGGAGGACGAGCGCTTCTGGAGCCATCACGGCGTCGACTGGAAGAGCACTACCTTCGCCTTTGCCAATATGTTCCTCGGTCTCTCGAAGAACGACCGCGGCGGCTCCACCATCACGCAGCAGCTCATCAAGAACGTCACTAAGGAGGACGCCCACAGCGTCAACCGTAAACTCAAGGAAATCTTCAAGGCGCTCGAGCTGGAAAAGAAATACACCAAGCCGCAGGTGTTGGAGGCGTATCTCAACGTCATCGCGCTCGGCAGCGGCTGCAACGGACTTCAGACAGCCGCCCAGACCTACTTCGGCAAGAACGCCAAGGAGCTCAACCTCGCGGAATCCGCCGCCATCGTCGGCATTACGAAGTACCCCTCCAAATACAACCCCTTCTACCACCCCGACGAGAATCAGAAGCGCCAGCGCTACGTTCTCAAGAAGATGTATGAAAACGGGTTCATCACCAAGGAGCAATATGAGGAAGCGAGGGAGGACGATTATCTCTCCCGGCTCAACGTCGCCGCCAAGAACCAGAATTCCGTCACCAGGTACTGGAGCTGGTACACCGAGCAGATCTTCACCGACGTGGTCAAGGATCTGCAGAAGCGCAACGGCCTGACCGAGAGCGAAGCCCGCTTCCAAATGTACAACGGCGGCTTCAATATCTACGCCAATATCGATATGGATATGCAGAGCAAGGCGGAGGCTATCTTTAAGAACAAGACGGGCAACAATACGAATTACTGGCGCAAATTCCCCCGCTCGGTGCAGCCTCAGTGCGCCATCGCCATTCTCAACTACAACGGCGAGGTCAAGGCGATTGTCGGCGCGCGCGGCGAAAAGAACGCCAACCGCATCCAGAACCACGCCTCGCAGTCCCGCAGACAGCCCGGTTCCGCCATCAAGCCGCTGAGCGCCTACGGTCTCGCGGTAGAGTTAGGCGTCATCGAATTCTCCACGCCTGTCACCGACGAGCCTATGACCATCAGGGACAACGGTCAGACCATCAAGTGGCCGCGCAACGACAGCCGTCATTACAGGGGCAACATCCCCGTTGTCAAGGGTCTGGAAATCTCCGCCAACTGCGTCGCGGCACGCATCGTCCGTTATCTCACGCCGCAGGTCAGCTATAAATTCCTCACCGAGCGGCTCTCCATCAAGCTCAACGAAAAGGACAACAACCTCGCGCCCATGTCGGTCGGCGCTCTCACCGACGGTGTAACGGTGCTGGAAATGGCTTCCGCCTACGTCATGTTCGGCAGCGGAGGCATCTATTACTCCCCCGCCACCTACTCCCTCGTCACCGACCAGCAGGGCAACACCGTGCTGGAAAACACCACCGCGCGCGGCGTCAGGGTCCTTGATGAGGACAACGCGTCGGTCATGAACCGCATGCTGCTCGCACCCGTCAACGGCGGAAGTGGCACGGCGCGCACCGCCAAGATCTCCGGCTTTGACACCTTCGGCAAGACCGGTACCACCAGTGACGTCAAGGACCGTTACTTCTGCGGCGGCACTCCCTATTATGTCGGCGCGTGCTGGTTCGGCTACGCGGACAACAAGCGGCTGGAATATACCGCCAACTACGCAATGCAGGCGTGGACCTACGTCATGCGTTCGATACACAAGGGTCTTCCCGCCAAGCGCTTCTCGCTGAGCAGAAACGTCGTCTCGCGCTCCTACTGCACGGTTTCCGGCGGCTTTGCCAGCGCCAACTGCGGCTCCAGCGCCACCGGCTATTATTCCCGCAATTCGTCGCTGCCGATCTGTCCCTTACACGGCGGCGGGGCGATGACCAAGTCCTTCACGGCACTTCTGTCCGACTCCAGCTCGTTCCGCACTAACGTCAGGACGACGGAATCCACAACGGAAACGGAATCTACCACGGCGACAGAAGCCACGTCGCAAAAGAAGACCGAAAAAAAGACCACCGCCACACAGGAGCCTGTCGGTTAATTCCCTGACCCAACAGCGCTTTATCAGCCGTACAATGCCTTTCCCCGCATTGTACGGCTGTTTTTTTTTGCCTGTCTCGTTCTGGAGAGAACGCGGCGGCGTTCACCGGATGAATAAAACCTCTGATTTTTTTCATATTTCTTTCAATTTATGGTTGATAGCGAGATAAATCTATGCTATACTGAATACAGTCGGAAGTAGAATCCTGTTTTGTCCGTTCTATACATGAATACAAAGGAGTCGATCTCGGCTTGTTTGCTAAAATCAAATATAAGGGCGGAAGGGCTTTGCAACGATGGTCGGAGTTCAGCCGGGATGAGAAAATCATCACGGTGTGCGTCATTGCCCTTTTCCTGCCGTATTATCTTGTGGCTGTGCCTGGCATCTTTGCCGTGCTGCGCGCGCTGCTGCTTCCCTCTGTCAGAAGGAGCATGACGTCGGTATCCTCCTCCGGCTATATCTACGCCAGCCTGCCGATTTTCGTTTTTCCCGCGCTGGCGTTCCGCAACTGGTTCGGGCTGTTCGGAGGCATTGTGCTGTGGCTGATGCTGGTCTTTATGCTCTATCTCTTCTCCGTCGTCCGAAGGCGCTTCTACAACAATATCATCGACCTGATGCTGATACTCAGCATTACCTCCATGCTCACCGCGCTCGCAAGTAAATTTATCTACAATTATTTCGGCGTTTCCCTCTATCATTTCGTCTTTGGCGCGCACGGAGGGCTTCTTCCATCGACGCATAAGGGGAGCAACGCGATTCTCGGCTTCCTGTTTGACCCCTGCCGCACCGCCTCGGTCTTCTGGAATCCCAACTACTACGGATACATGCTGGAGATTTTTGTCATTCTCGCGCTCTACCGCTTTGAGAAACGTCACTCCCCGTGGTACCTCATTATTCTCTTTGCCAATCTGGGCAGCATCCTGCTCTGCGACTGCCGCACGGCATGGGTCGCGCTCGGCGCGGCGCTGCTCTATTACGCGGTGCATTACAAGCACAACGTCAAATGGGTGGTCGTCACCATGCTCATTACAGTGGTCGTGGTCATCGTGATACTGCTTGTGCCGGTGTTCTCCGGCAGACTCGCGTCCAATATCATCAATTACGACGTGGACAAACGCTCCAAAATCTGGGGCGACGCGATTTACTGGATCCGTCACCGGCCGGTCTACGGCTACGGCATGAACGGCTACCGCGAAATCTGTCTGCGCACCGGCGCTCCCCGCGTGCGCTGGCATTCCCACAATATTATCCTCAACGTGCTGCTGGACTTCGGCGCGGTGGGACTGGCGTATTTCAGCGCCATGTGCGGCAGGATCATCAAGGTGCTCAATAAGCCGCAGTTCTGCGTGGCATACAGCCAGATACGCAGCCTGATCATGCTGACGGGACTTGCCACCCTCATCCACGGCGTCACCGACGTGCCGATTCTTGGCGTGCAGTCCGCTCTCGCCCTGATCATTGTGGTATCCGGTTGCAGCGTGGAGCGCAACGAGCGCATCTCCCGACAGCTCTTCAATTTCTGCGAGATCTACGAAAAATAAAGAATCCGCTTCTCCCAACGGCTCCGGTACATTCCGAAGCCGTTTTTTTTGCTCATGCCGTCATCATATTTTCCCGCTTGGATGAATAAAATGTATCAAAAGGAGCGAGCTAATATGAAAGGCATGATTCACAACACCCGGCAGAGGGCGGAAGCCCTCGGGAAATTCATCGTCGCCCACAAGGCGACCGTCCGCGCGACGGCGGCGGCGACAGGCATCTCAAAATCCACCGTTCACAAGGAGGTCACCGAACGACTCAGGGAGACTGACCCCGATCTTTATGAAAAGGTCAGGGGCATTCTGGAGCTTAACAAATCCGAGCGCCACATCCGGGGCGGCAACGCCACCCGCGAAAAATACCGCCGTCTCTCCGAAGCCCGGGACGAACCACATTTTTCACATTCTTAACAAATTATCTCTTGTATTTTTCCGGAATTGTGTTAGTATAAATAATACATTACTCAATCCACCACTGACCTTCACGCTTATTCTGAAAGAGGGACTTGCAAAAATGCCGGAGATCTCCCAGCTGCTTGGCGCCATGATCACCTATTACCGGGGCGACCCGAAGAGAATCCACCACTTCATCAAGGTACACGACCTCGCCCGCACCATCGGCATGCTGGAGGGGCTTGACAAGGACACGCTCTATACCCTCGAAGCCGCCGCCGCGGTTCACGACATCGGCATCCGCATGTGCGAGCTGAAATACGGGACGGCGGACGGCAATCTGCAGGAGCGGGAGGGTCCCGAGCTGGCAAGGGACATGCTGACCGCGCTTGGCTTCGACGATAAGGTGACCGTCCGCGTCTGCTGGCTGGTGGGGCATCATCACACCTACCGGGATGTGGACGGCTGGGATCATCAGATTCTCCTTGAAGCCGATCTGCTGGTCAATCTTTACGAGGAGAACGCCTCGCCCGAAAGCATCGCTTCCGCATACCAAAAATATTTTATTACCGAAACCGGCAAGCTCTTCTGCAAGAAGATGTTTGACCTGTAGCGGAAAATCAGTCAAAGCACTTAAATTTTTTTAAAAAATTTAAATTTTGTGTTGATTTTTTCAGAATTTACTGTATAATAAATGGTAGCAGATGTTGTGCCAATTATACATTATTCGGAAAGGAAGCGGTTGTTATTTTTAGCGATTTGAAAAAGCACCTCGCAGGCAGAACGCAGGCATTCTGGATCATCGGCATTGTCGTGCTGATTGTGGCGGGCGTCATTGTATTCAGACGCTGGAAGCCGGATCAGTATATTATCGGAGACGTCTCCTGGATCAATTCCGGCGCTGCCCATCTGGAGAACTTCGATAAGAGAGACGGCGCCTACACCGGCGACCCCGATAAGCTGTACATCACCTTCCTTCCCGACGCGACCGAGTTCTTCGATGAAGAGGGCAACGTCATCACAGCGCTCGACATCACGCCCGGCTCCAAGGTCAAAATGACCTCCAGCACCGGTCTGAAAACCAACGCCGAGGGCTATACCACCGTCGAGATCAAAAAGGTAGAGGTTATTCACATGGAGCAGACCGCCGAGCAATTCTTCCAGAGCAATCAGTAGTTTTGTATCATACCGCCGCCGTATATTTCTCAGAGTATGCGGCGGTTTTTTTTTGTTTTTTTACAGTTCGTATAGCTTTTTCGGTGAAGATGTGATATAATGATTAAATCACAACACTTTATCCCACGGGAGATGGATGATTTGGAAACAAGAAAAACCGTATACATCGCCATGTCCGCCGATATTATTCACAGCGGACACCTCAACATCATACGCGAGGGCGCAAAGCTGGGCGACGTGATCATCGGCGTGCTGACCGATGAGGCTGTCGCCACCTACAAACGGCTGCCCCTGCTTGACTACGACACCCGCGCCTCCCTTCTGGGCAGCATCAAGGGCGTCGTCCGCACGGTTCCGCAGGAGACGCTCTCCTACGCCGACAATATCCGCGCCCTCCGACCCGATTATGTGGTACACGGCGACGACTGGGCGAGCGGCGTGCAGAGCAATGTCCGGCGCGAGGTCATCGACCTGCTGAAGGAATACGGCGGTCAGCTTGTCGAGATTCCCTACACCAAGGGCGTCAGCACCGCCCAGTTGGAACAAAGCCTGAATTCCATCCACAATACCCCCGACGTGCGGAGGGCAAAGCTCCGCCGCATGCTCAGGATCAAGCCGTGGGTGCGCGTCATGGAGGCCTCCAACGGACTCTCCGGACTCATCGTGGAAAATACACGCATCGAGGATTCCCAGACCGCCACCGTCAGGGAGTACGACGCGATGTGGGTGAGCAGCCTGTGCGATTCCACCTTCAAGGGCAAGCCGGACATCGAGCTGGTCGATCTCACCAGCCGTATCAATACCATCAACGAGATCATGGAGGTCACCACCAAGCCCATTATCCTGGACGGCGACACCGGCGGCAAGCCGGAGCATTTCTTCTTCAACGTGCGCACGCTCGAACGTCTCGGCGTGTCCGCCATCATCATCGAGGACAAGACCGGACTGAAGCAGAATTCCCTCTTCGGCACCGACGCCAGACAGGTGCTGGACGACCCGCACGAATTCGCCGCGAAGCTCCGCGCCGGCAAACAGGCGCAGCAGACCCGCGACTTCATGATCTTTGCGCGTCTTGAAAGCCTGATCGCCGGTATGGGCATCGACGACGCGATGGAACGGGCGAAGATTTACCTTGAGGAGGGCGGCGCGGACGGCATCATGATCCACAGCCGCGAAAAGGACGGCTCGGAAATCTTTGAATTCCTGCGGCGGTTCCGCGCCTATTCCCCCGACGTTCCCGTGATTCTGGTTCCCACCTCCTACAACCAGTTCACCGAGGAGGAGCTTCACGCCGCCGGCGCGAACATCATCATCTACGCCAACCACCTGCTCCGCAGCGCCTACCCCGCCATGGCGGACACCGCCCGCAGAATCCTTGCTTGCTCCCGCAGCAAGGAGGTTGACGACGTGTGTCTCTCCATCAAAGAGGTACTCTCCCTCATCCCCAACAAAAACTGACGCGCCCCCTGACGTGCGTGTGAAATGAACATTTCAAAAACGAGGTTTACGTTATGATCGACACAAGGGAATTTTACGATTCTTTGCTTTCAAAAGAGATGGATTTTTTCGCGGGCGTGCCGGATTCGCTGCTGGCGAACCTCTGCGCCTGCATTAAGGAAAACGCCCCCGACGACCGCAACATCATTGCCGCCAACGAGGGTAACGCCGTGGGCATCGCCTGCGGCTACCACCTTGCCACCGGACGCTGCGGCGTGGTCTATATGCAGAACAGCGGCGAGGGCAACGCGGTCAATCCCCTGCTCTCCATCGCCGACGAGGATGTGTATGCCATTCCCGTCCTGCTCATCATCGGCTGGCGCGGCGAGCCAGGCACCAAGGACGAGCCGCAGCACAAAAAACAGGGCAAGGTGACGCTCGCCCTGTTGGACGCGATGGGCATCGCCTACGAGATCCTAAAGGACGATTACAAGCCCCAGCTTGAACGCGCCGCCCTCTACATGAGGGAGAAGAGCCGTCCCTACGCGCTTGTCGTGCGCAAGGGGACGTTCAGCCCCTACAAAGCGCCGGTCGAAAAGGCGGACTATCCCCTCTCCCGCGAGGAGGCGCTGCGCTGCGTGCTGCGCTGCATTCCGGAGGAGGACTTCATCGTCTCCACCACGGGCAAGACCTCCCGCGAGATATTCGAGCTGCGGGAGTCCGGCGGACAGAGTCACGCGGGCGACTTCCTGACGGTGGGCGGCATGGGACACACCTCATCCATCGCCCTCGGCATGTCGCTCGGGACGGACAGGAACGTCTACTGCATCGACGGCGACGGCTCCTTCCTCATGCACATGGGCGCGTTCGCCATCAACGCGGACAAGGCGGGCGCGAATTTCAAATACATTCTCAACAACAACGGCGCGCATGAATCCGTGGGGGGACAGCCGACTGTCGGCTTCCGGATCGACATTCCCGCGGTGCTGAAGGCGGTGGGCTTCCGGCACGTCATGACCGCGACCACTCCCGAAGAGATTACCGCCGCCATGACGCGGTTAGCGGAGGAAAAGCTCTGCGCGCTGGTACTCTACACGCACCAAGGCTCCCGCGAGGATCTGGGGCGTCCCACCGTCTCCCCCACTGACAACAAGAAGGCGCTGATGGAAAAAATCGGCGCGAAGGGCAATAAAGCATAGCGCAGCGCATAATTAGCGAGCGAATGCGAGCGCGGGGTCCAGGGGGCATTGCTCCCTGGCGGGTCAAGGGCAGCGCCCTTGCGGGGTACTTTGTCAGCGAAGCTGGCAAAGAGGGGCAGCGCCCCTCGCTGCGACGCGCCCGGAATTCAATTGCACCCGGGCGCAACAGACGCGGGAAAAAATATGAATTTCCCCTTTCCCGAATCGTAGCAACCATCCACGTTTTTCCGCGTTTTTCATATTTCACAATCAACAACCACAACTAAGTGAACTAAACTTCCTCTGCCTGATAAAAAAGATAAGGATGGATGAACCAAAATGAAGGCTGTCATATTTAATTCCGGACTGGGCAAGCGGATGGGCGAGCTGACGGAGCATTGTCACAAGTCAATGGTGCGCCTGCAAAGCGGCGAGGCGATCTTCGAGCGGCAGCTCCGGCTGCTGCACGAATGCGGCGTGAATGAATTCGTGGTCACGGTCGGTCCCTTCAAGGAACAGCTTATCGAGGCAAGCCAAGCCCCGCATCTTGCGGACTGTACCTTTACCTTTGTCGAGAACCCCATCTATGACAAGACAAATTACATTTATTCCATGTTTTTAGCGCGAAAGCATCTCACCGGCGACCTGCTCTTCCTGCACGGCGATCTGGTGTTCGACAGGGAGCTGGTGAAGGCGGTGCTGCACGACCCCGCCCCCTCTCTCGGCTGCGTCAACCGGAAAAAGGAGCTTCCCGAAAAGGACTTCAAGGCGCGGGTGGAGAACGGCTGCATTCAGGAGGTCTCGGTCAGTATTTTCGACCCGGACTGCTTCGCGTTCCAGCCGTTCTACAAGCTCGCGGCGCATGACGTCGCCGCGTGGGTGGAGCGCGTGGAGGAATTCATCGCCGACGGCAAGGATCAGTGCTACGCCGAGAACGCCATGAACACCGTCTTCCCCGACCTCTCCGTGAGGGAATTCGACTACAGCGGCTTCTACGTGGACGAGGTGGACACGCCCGACGATCTCCGGCGCGTTTCCGCCGAGATACGCCGCTTCGATTTTGCCGAGCAGGAGCTTAAACACGGCGCTGCCGCAGTCGCCGACCTTCTTGGACAGTACCGCCTGAAAAAGCCCTTTGTCGTCAGCGGCGTTCCGGAAAGGGTATTCTGTGAACATTTTGAGGACATCTTGGGCTTCTCCTACGAGCTTTTCGAGGACTTCACCCCCAATCCCGATTACAGCGAGGTCTGCGAGGGCGTCCGGCAATTCCGTGAGAGCGGCTGCGACTGTATCCTCTCCATCGGAGGCGGCAGCGCGATCGACGTCGCCAAGTGCGTCAAGCTGTATTCCGCCATGAAGGACGGAGAGCCTTATCTCCGGCAGGCGCATGTGTTCTCGCCGGTGAAGCACTTCGCCATTCCCTCCACCGCCGGAACCGGCAGCGAATCCACCCGCTTCGCCGTGATCTATTACGACGGACAGAAGCAGTCGGTCACCGACGACTGCATTTTCCCCGACGCGGCGGTGCTGGATCCGTCGCTTCTCAGGGGACTGCCGGAGTACCACAAAAAATCCACTCTGCTTGACGCGCTGTGTCACGCGACCGAATCCATGTGGTCGGTCAATTCCGACGCAACCAGCGAGGGCTACGCCTTCGCCGCCCTGCGCATTCTGCTTGCCAATGCCGGCGCGTATCTTGACGGCGACGAAGCCGCCGCCGGAAGGATCCTTGAAGCGGCGAACTTAGCCGGACGCGCGATCAATCTCTCCCAGACCACGGCGGCGCACGCCATGAGCTACAAGCTGACCTCGGCATTCGGCATTGCGCACGGACACGCGGCGGCGCTCTGTCTGCCGGAGGTATGGCGGTATCTCGCGGAGCATACGGAGGAATGTACCGATTCCCGCGGGGAGCAACACCTTCTCACCGCGTTGGGACGGCTCAACGACGCCTTCGGCTGCGAAACGGCGGACGAAGCTATCGACCGATTGACCGCCCTCCTGACCGGCTTTGATCTGAGACCCGTCGAGTGCGCCGATGAGGACAGGCTTCGCAACCTTGCCGCCTCCGTCAATCCCCAGCGCCTTGCGAATTACCCCGTTCCCCTGCGGTACGCCTCCCTTCTGGAGATGTACCGGCGCATTCTCGCCCCCGCGCAAGGGTAACGCGCACGCGGACAGACAAACCGCGGCGCTGCCGCTCCGACGATTATTTCAGCGATCCATGAATAAAAAAATACACCTCTCCCGCAGCAGGCACTCCGCAAGGAATGTCCCGCGCGGGGGAGGTGTTTGGTTTTCGGGGGTAAGAGCCTGTGTCATCCCTCTGTCCATTCGCAGACGACGGATTTCTTTTTCCCATTTCCATGGTGTTTCTCCCTTTGTGGTTGATAACCATATCACACCATGCCGCCCTCGGCTTTTCCAGCGACTCCCACGGGATTCAACGCGCGCAGCGGAATTGCATCGTCAGCCGTCAGCGGCGAAAATCGCCCAGAATAAGCCGCTTGGCGGTCTTGAGCAGCCAGAGAAACAGCTTCAGGGGCGTCTCGAAGGAACGCCTTTCGTCCCGCCAGTCGCAGAGACGGCGGTATTTCTTGAAAATGCGCGCCTGCACCGGGGTAATGCCGTAGAACGTCCACATGTCATGACCGGAGTAATGGCAGATGTGCATGTGGTGCAGCGCGTGCCGCACCTCGTCGGCGCTATAGGGAAGCTGGCTGATATTGCGCACCAATTTGGGAATGTCGCTGTCGCAGATCATCCACATCATGTTGTATGTGAGGGAAATGAGCTTCATGTCGTCCCACATGACCGCGCTGATCGCGTCCTGATCGGGGTACCGCAGCGACGAGCCATGCCGCAGGATGTAGCCGATAATCCGTTCGGCGGCGTTCCGCTCCGCCCACACGGACAGGTCGATCACCAGCACGCCGGAATTGATATACACGCCCTCCGCCGGCATGCCGAGGGCAATTTTTCTCTTGTCCTCGTCCGCGTCTGCGACGGCGGCAAGGCATTTGCCGTCCATGTCCATCGTGAAAAGCTCCGTCACCGGCTTGTCCATCAGCGTATCGCAGTCCATATACACCAGCCGCGTCACATCGGGACAAAGCGCCCGTACCTCCGCCGCCAGCAGCCGCCCGTAAATTGACGGGTGCCACGTCGAATCCATGCCCCGCGCGATTTCCTTCACCTGCGAAGCCACGTCAAGAAAGAACATCTCCGCGTTGGCAAAGCGGGCGGTCTGTGTCCGCACCCTTTTGCGGTTCTCCTCCGAAATGCCGCAGTCCATGACGAAAATCCGCACCTTTTCTGCTTCTCCGCACATGTTGTGCAGGATGGAATAGGTGCTGATACCCAGATTTTTCACGTAATTGTCATCCGAAACCAACAAAAAATCAACCTTCATCTTTCCATGCACCCGTCCTGTCTGTGGTGGATTTCGTCACGATCGTCTCACAGCGTTCGCCTGCCTGTAATCGCCGTACACCGCGCGCTTGACCGACGTCAGGCAAAAGCGGACAAACTCGCCCGCCGAGCCGAAGCGCCGCTTTTCGTCCCGCCAGTCGGAGAGCGCCCTGTACTTTTTGAATACCGAGGCGGCGACGGGGGTGATCCCGTCGAACGACCACATGTTGTGTCCCGCAAAGTGAACGACGCGGGGGTGGAACAGCGCGTACCGCAGTTGATCGGCGGTGTAATAGAAGTCGGGGATTCTGGCGAGCATTTTGGGAATGTCCCGCTCGCAGAGCATCCACATCATGTTGTATTCCGGCGGCAGAATGACAATCTCGTGTCCCAGCACATAATTGATCGCGTCCTGGTCGGGATAGAGCAGCGCGTCGGGAAAGCTGTTGATGTATTCGATAATCCTGCGCGACGCGTCCAGCTCAATCCAGCGGGCGACGTCGATAGCCAGCACGCCGGAGTTGATGTAGTCGCAATCGTCGGGAATGCCGAGCACCCTCTTGCGGGGGGCGTTGTCCGCGTCGGTGACGGCGGCAAGGCACTTCCCCCCCAGATCCATTGTGAAAAGCTCTGTCACGGGGCTGTCCATCAGCAGGTCGCAGTCGAGATAGACCAGCCTGTCCATGCCCTCATAGAGCGCGGGCAGCTCGTTGAGGAACAGCCGCCCGTAAATCGCCCGGTGCCAGCGGGTCTTTACCTTCGGCACAACGGCATTCAGCTTCCGGTCGATGTCGTAAAAGATCATCTCGGCGTTGTCAAACCGCGCCGCCTGCGCGCGCAGTCTTTGACGGTTCGCCTCGGTAATACCGCAGTCCATCACAAAGATCCGCACTTTCTCCGCCACGGGACACATGTTGTGCAGCACCGAATACGTACAGATGCCTAAATTCTTAACATATTTGTCGTCCGACACAAGCAAAAAATCCGCCGTCATCTTTCATCCTTCCTTTTTCCTGTCAGTTCAGTAAAGCAGCACTCTCCGGCTCCTGAGAAGATGCAGCACAGCCCTTGCCGCCACGCGCGCCATCGGATCGCGCTCGTAATTCCTGCGAATCACGTCGTCCAGCGGGTCGAGCGGGAGAATGGCGTAATGCTCCTCCGGCAGCGTGAAGCGGGTCACGGAGGTGCTGTAGCCCTTGGCAAGATTCCGCGTAAGCTCCGCCATGCTCCAGCTTTCGGCGATCAGCATCGCCATGATTTTGTGTTCATCGCCCGAAAGCGGCTCCGTGCGGAGGGGGGACTGCTCCACCCCGTCCCAGTGGAGATAGCGGTCGTCATACATCGTCCAGTGACCCTTGCGCCGGAAGAATTCGCCGCAGTCGTTCTGCTCCACCGCGCAGCTGAGCAGGCAGTCGCAGAACACCGAAAAGAGCGCGTCGTCATACGTCGGCTCCATGCCCATACACAGAAGCCCGTCGTCCAACAGACTCTTGACGGCGTCCTCCGGCGGATCAAGCGTCTCGCCGAGCCTTTCCTCCGAACGCCTGTATCTTGCGACGCATTCGTCATACGGCAGCGCGTCAAACAGCAGCCCGTACCACATCACGCTCTCGGACAGTGTGAGACTCCGCAGGACAACGCTGTTCTCCACGATCAGCTCCCTGTAAGCCGTCACATCGCTCGCCACGCCGCACGCGGAAAGCACGACCGACGGCTTCCCTTCCGATTGATTCGCCTCATTGTAAGGTTCCTTCCCCATCAATATCCCTTTCGCTCCTTTTTTAATGATAATATTCACCAATCATGCGGTACACTATCTATATTATCATAAAAAGTCGAATAATTCATGAGAATACTGTGAATTATCGGGAAAACGCCAAGGAAAGGTCAGCCATTCGCTCAGCCCGCGCGCCATTGCAGCAGTCCGCGGTAAATGCAGTAGGCGACCCTGTACTGATACTCGTCGGTACAGAGAAGCGCTTCCTCGTCGGGATTGGAAAGGAAGCCGCATTCGCACAGCACCGCGGTGTTCCGGGCGTGGTAAAAGAGGAAGAGATTCTTGCCGGTTCTGACCACCTCGCGCGGCTTTTCCGGCTGAATCGCGCGGTTGAATTCGTCCTGAATCGATTGCGCCAGCGCCTTGCTTTCCGCCGCGTTGGGGGAATAGAAGATCTGCGCGCCCCGGACGCGGCTGTCCTCCGACAGCTTGTTCTGGTGAATGCTGATCAGCACCGAGCCGGGGTACAGCCTGGTTAAATTCAGTCTGGCGCGCATGTCGCTGACCTTGCGGCGGCGGATGGTGGAGGCTCCCGCATCATCGAGGGCGCAGTCGGAATCGCGGGTCATCACCACTTCAAATCCCGCGTCGGTCAGCAGCTCCCGCAGCTTGAGCGAAACCGCGAGATTCACGTCCTTTTCAATCGTGCCGTTCGCCCCGACCGCTCCCCCGTCGAAGCCGCCGTGTCCCGGATCGATCAGGATGACCGCTTTCCCCGTGAACGTCTGTTCCCCCGCCGAGGCGGGCTTCCTCTCCCCCGTCAGCAGCAGCGACGCGGTCAGCACCGTCGCCGTGAACAGCAGAAACCAGTGCCGCGCGCGTATGTGAATGATTGTTTTCAATGCAAAAGCCCCCCGGTAATCGTGTTGCAGTTACATAAGTATTACCGGAGGGCGGAAATTATGCCCTGTCACTCATCCGTTCTGTTTTTCCTCGCCGAGGGAATCGTAGTGGCGGAAGTAATCGCCTGTTTCCACGTCCCTCCAGCCGAAGAGACCGTCCTTCAGGAGAATACAGCTGTGACGGCTGCCCCCCTTGGGGAGCGACACCGAGCCGGGATTGAGACACATGATTCCCCTGACCTCCCGCAGCGCGGGAAGATGGGTGTGTCCGTAGAGCAGCAGATCCCCGCTCCGCAGGGAGGGGAGCTTCTCCGGATTGTAGATGTGTCCGTGGGTGGCGTACACCATCTTCTCCCCTATCGGCAGCAGCGCGCAGTCCGCCGCCATGGGAAAGGGCAGCACCGTCAGGTCGATGTCCGCGTCGCAGTTGCCGCGCACGCAGAAGATCCTGTCGGCATAGGGCTTCAGCAGCTCGACGACCCTCTTGGGCGAGTAGTCGCGCGGAAGGTCGTTCCGCGGACCGTGGTAGAGAATGTCGCCAAGCAGCAGCATTCTGTCCGCCTTCTCATCTTCAAATGTCTGCAGCATCCGCTCACAGTAATAGGCGGAGCCGTGTATATCCGACGCAATCAACAGCTTCATTGGTTCAGAATCTCCTTTAGGTATACTATTATTTTTGTCCGCTTACGACGAGACGTCACGACGAAACGTCAGAGGAATCGCCGCTCATGGTGTCATGATAATCGGAATCCGAAACGCTCCTGTCAGAATCCTCGCTGTCCTCGGCGGCGGCATTTTCACAGGTCTTCCCGTCGCCGTTTTCACAGAACGCTTCATAGTCCGCCACGTCCGCGGAGGACTTGGCGCTCATCTGAGCGCCGCCGAAGATCGCCCCCACCACCGCTCCGCCGCCTACGACAAACAGCAGCGCGGCAGCGGCTACCAAGGCGATCCATCTCCTGCTCTTCCATCCGCGTGACGGCAGCGCCGTCACCGGAACGGGCGACGCTTCCCCGCCGAAAAATTCCTCAAAGCTCTCGCGCGGCTCTCCGGCGGCAAGTCGTGCCGCGACGTCCGCAAAGGGCGGCACGGGACGCGAAGCCCCCGCCCCGAACGTCCGGGCGACGCGCTTTTCTATATCATATAATTCATTGCGTTGCGTCATTGATCCGCCGTCTCCCTTCCTTGATTATCGTTTAGCAGCCGCCGCAGCTTTCTGACGGCCTCGGCGTGCCGCCATTTGACGGTGCCGAGCGGCTGTCCAAGCATGTCGGCAATTTCCCGGAGCGTCAGTCCGGACACCGTGTGAAGCGACACTACCTGCCGTTCCTCCGGTGAAATGGCAGCCATGGCCTCCTGTATGGCGCGGGATGCAAGGGCGCTTTCCTCCACGTCCGCGCCGGAGGGAATGGCGGGGTCAGGCTCGCCGACCACCGGCGGCAGCTTGCTCAGGTGCGTGAAGGCAAGCCTTCCGGCAATGCGGTAGACCCACGCCCGCCCCTGCCCCATCGCGGCAAATTTCGGCGCGTATCGGTACGCCCTGATGAAGGTGTCCTGCGCCAGATCCTCGGCGCTCTGCACATCGCCGCCCAGCATGGAACGCAGATAGGCGAATATTTCGCCGTACATAGCGTTGTAAAGCGCCTCGAGCGCCGCCATATCGCCCGCTGCCATCCTCACGATCAGCTCATCCGCAGCACGTCCGTCAATCCTTCCCCCGGACATAGATCATCACTTCCCACCTGTTGATATAACCTCCGCTTTCGCCAAATGGTTGGCTCTCTTTGAAGCTATTGTCTCACATTTTCCCTTAAAATGCAACCGTTTTTTGCGCGGGAGACGGGAAGAAACGGTTTTTTTTCGGGAGCGGGCTGTCAATCTGGAAAAAAAGGTTTGCCTTTGCGCGCTTCGTATGATATAATGGTGCTGAACAGACGCTTACGCGAGCACAAAACGGAGGTTTAATCATTTATGACTGTCAGAAATCTGATCGATCTGAACCAGCTCTCCCTGGAGGAGCTGGATGATATTGTCGATATGGCGTGCCGCATCAGCCGTCACCCCTCGCATTACAGCAGCGCGTGCCGGGACAAGCTGATGGCGACGCTGTTCTATGAGCCGTCCACGCGGACGCAGATGTCCTTCCAGTCGGCCATGCTGCGACTGGGGGGCAAGATCATCGGCTTCGACAACCCCGGGGCGACCTCGGTGGCAAAGGGCGAAAGTCTCAAGGACACCGTCACCGTCCTGAGCGGCTACACGGATATTCTCACCATCCGTCACCCCGTGGAGGGCGCGGCAATGGCGGCTTCGCTGTATTCCAGCGTGCCGGTGGTCAACGCCGGCGACGGCGGACACCTGCACCCCACCCAGACCCTCACCGACGTGGTGACGCTCCGCAACGTCGCCCATCGGACAGACCATCTCGTCATCGGCATGTGCGGCGACCTCGCCAACGGCAGGACGGTTCACTCCCTCTGCAAGTGCATGGCGCGCTACGGCGGGAATTCCTTCGTGTTCATCTCCACACGGGAGCTTGCCATGCCGCAGTACATCAAGGATTACGTCGCCGCCTGCGGCTGTGAATTCTCCGAGGTGCGCACCATCGAGGAGGCCATCCCCTACCTCGACGTGCTTTACATGACCCGCATCCAGCGCGAACGCTTTGCCACCTCCGCCGAGTACGAGGCGCAGAAGGGCGTGTACGTGCTTGACGCAAGGAAGATGGCGCTCGGCAGACCGGAGCTGTGCGTGCTGCATCCCCTCCCCCGCGTGGACGAGATCGCCTACGAGGTGGACGACGACCCGCGGGCGCATTACTTCCGCCAGACCCTCTACGGCATGTACGGCAGAATGGCGCTCATCATCCGCCTGACCTCGGATCACGAGAACCGCCAGCCCGAAAAGCCGGCGGCGGATCCCGGCTTTGTCTGCCGCAATCCCAAATGCATCACGCAGATCGAGACCTATCTCCCGCCCCTGTCGGTCGAAACGCTGGGGGGCAAGGTCTGCGCCTACTGCGAGCATCATCCGGAAGCATGACACGCAGACCCGTGATCCTGACAGTCAGCGGCGGACCGCGCGGGGACGGCTGTTCGGCGGAGCTGCTGCGGCGCTTCACGGAGAAGCTGCACGCCGTCTTCACGCATTACGACGCCTATCGGGAGCGCTTCGCGCCCTGCACCGACTGCCGGTTCTGCCGGCGGCACGAGGGCTGCGCGATGCACGACATGGACGGCTTCTACGCGGATTTTGAAGCGGCGGACGGCATTGTTATCGCGTCGCCGGTCTACAACATGTCCTTTCCCGCCCCCATGAAGGCCATCCTTGACCGTATGCAGCGCTACTACAGCGCGCGCTTTTTCCTTGGCAAGCGTCCGCCGATTGCCAAACGCCGTCCCGTCGCGCTGCTCCTGTCCGCCGGATCCCCCGACGAGGACGGGGCAATGATAGAAAAACAGCTTGGCAAAATATTCACTGTAACCAATTGTGAACTGCTCTGCCGTGTGACGGTTAACAACACGGACAACGGCGGCTCCATCGGGACGGCAGAGGGCAGCATTGCCCAGGAAGCCGCTTATTTCGCGGCTTTAACGGGCGCTATCACTAATTCATCACAAAATTTTTAACAAAAATTCACACGCACAATAACTTTAATACACTAAATTGATGTATAATAGACATGTAAATATGGTATTTTTATACTTTATTGACGTTCTGATTCGGTACATGGCAATTCATCAAATTCAATTGATTTTTGTACATATATCTGAGGTGTGATTTATGAGCAATACAAATACCACTAACAGCCCCATGAGGATTCTCGTCGCGGACGACGAAGACAGGATCAGGAAGCTGGTCGGCGATTTTCTCTCGCGCAAGGGCTATGAGATCATAGAGGCCAGCGACGGCGGCGAGGCGCTGCGGATGGCGGCGCAGGATCCCGCGCCTGATCTCGTCATTCTGGACGTGATGATGCCCGTGCTGGACGGCTGGACGGTGCTGGCGGAAATACGCCGCAAAAGCAACGTGCCGGTGATCCTGCTGACCGCCAAGAGCACCGAGAGCGATCAGCTTGGCGGCTTCCGTCTCGGCGCGGACGACTACATCACCAAGCCCTTCTCCCCCAGTCTGCTGGTGGCGCGGGTGGAGGCGCTGCTCAAGCGGGGCGGCAAAATCACCGACAACCGTCGCGTCTGCGGAGACGTCAGCATCGACGACGTGGCGCATGTGGCTTACGTTGACGGCAAGCCCCTGGAGCTGACTCCCAAGGAATACAACCTGCTTCTCTACTTCCTTGACAACAAAGGAGTGGCTCTTTCGCGTGAAAAAATACTCAACGGCGTATGGAACTACGATTACTTCGGCGATCTTCGCACCGTCGACACCCACGTCAAGCAGCTCCGTTCCAAGCTGGGCGAATCAGGCAGCATGATTGTCACCGTCCGCGGCGTGGGATACAGACTTGAGGTGAAATAATTGCGCTCGTTTTTTACCCGTTTTTTCGCTTCCCTCCGAGAAAAATCCATCAGAATGAGCAGGCGTACCGGAAACCTTCCCATCCGGGTACGCCTTTTTCTCATTACATTCAGCGTCATCCTGTTTTTTCTGGGGATCATTTTTGT
Source organism: uncultured Eubacteriales bacterium (assembly GCA_900316495.1). GTDB lineage: Bacteria > Bacillota > Clostridia > Oscillospirales > Acutalibacteraceae > RUG762. The sequence goes on along the minus strand of ONDC01000002.1, from coordinate 23,564 downwards.
GACAAACACCCTCCTTCTGACGCCCTATTACAATTATATGAAGGAAAAGAATCTGACCTCCACGCTGCAGACGATCTCCGGGATGAACTTTTCCGACGCCGACGAAAACGGAAGGGCGTCCTATGCCATGAGCACCATGCTCAAATCGATGGAGGAAACCGACAATATCCATATCATCATCCTGGACGACCGTCTCAATTTTTTCTACAATTCGACCGAAAGTCTCTCGGGCATCTCCGCCATTGACAGATACGAGGGTGCCAAGCAGCTCTTCAACAGCCTCTTCGTCATGTCGGGCGAGAAGAGCCGCGGGCAGGGGACGCTCGATTCCCCCGCCATCGGCCGACGGCGCAACTCCAAGACCGACACCAATTATCTCAGCCTGTTTTCGGTGCTTCCCGTCAATGTAGACGGGGAGGTGACCTATTACTACGTCATGCTGAACACCTCCGTCTCCGCCATCGAGGACGCGGTGACCGCCTTCAACGACTACGCGCTGGTGCTGGGCATCTTCGCCATGATCTTCTGCGGCATGCTGTCGATGGTGCTTTGCTCCAATTTCGTCCGTCCGATTCTCCGGATCAACGAGGCAGCCAAGCGCATTGCCGACATGGATTTCGGCGAAAAGCTGGAGATTCGCTCCCATGACGAGCTGGGACAGCTTGCCGAGAGCATCAATCACCTCTCCTCCGAGTTGGAGACCAAGATCAGTCAGCTCAGCGTCGCCAATACGCAGCTCAAAAGGGACATCGAGCAGAAGGAGAAAATCGACCTCATGCGCCGCGAGCTGCTGTCCAACGTGTCGCACGAATTCAAGACCCCGCTCGCCATCATCATGGGCTATGCCGAGGGGCTGCAGCTCAACATCAACAACGATGAAAAGGACTATTACTGCAGCGTCATCAACGACGAGGCGGTCAAGCTCAACAGCCTTGCCGCCCGCCTGCTCGATCTCGCCGAGCTGGAATCCGGCGCGATTCTGGATATTACCTCCTTCAATCTCTCGGAGCTTGCCGAGGAACGTCTGAAAACCATCTCGTATATGTTCACGGAGCACAGGATCACCGCCCGCTTCGGAACGGAGGGCGACTGCACGCTCCGCGCCGATTATGGACGCATCGAGGAGGTCATCAACAACCTGCTCGCCAACGCCCTGCACCACACCCCCGACGACGGTCGCATCGAGGTCAGCGTCAAAGCCGACGCGGACAGCGTGACCTGCGGCGTGTTCAATTCCGGCAGCCACATTCCCGAGGACAGCCTCGACCGCATCTGGGAGAGTTTCTACAAGGTGGACAAGGCGCGCACCCGCAAATACGGCGGCTCCGGACTGGGACTGAAGATCGTCAGCTCGATCGTCCATCTTCACGGCGGCAGCTATTCGGCGGAAAACACCCCCGACGGCGTGCTTTTCCGCTTCTCTCTCCCCAAGAGCTGTCAGAAAGAGCAAGGCGCGCAGATCGATTAATTGCTTTTCAATAAAAAATTTGTGATTTTTGATAAAAATTTGAAAAAAGTTCTTGTTTTCGCTGTATACATAGTGTATAATGAAAAAAGCCGGAGTTTTTCATCTGACGGCACTTACATGTAACTCAGGAAGTGATCGATTTGGCGGCTGATATGCATTGCCACACAACCCGTTCCGACGGCTCGGATTCGCCGGAATATGTGATAAGATTTGCGAAGCAGCTGGGGCTTTCGGCTCTGGCCATCACCGATCATGATTCCTACGCGGGGGATTACGACGCGGAGGGATTGGGCAGATCGCTCGGCATGAGGGTGATCAACGGCGTGGAATGCTCTACCTACGACCACACGCGCGGTCACAAGGTGCATATTCTGTGCTACAACATCAAGCACCGCGACGCGGTGGACGAACTGTTCAGCCGCGTCACCAAAAACCGCGCCGACGCGACGCTCGCCATGCTGGAGAAGGTCGCGAAGCTCTACCCCATCACCGAGGAAATGGTCAGGGAGGGCGTGAGCGATTCCGGCTATATGGGCAAGCAGCACATCTGTCTCGCCCTCATGAAGGCGGGTTATACCACCGAGATGTACGGCTCGCTCTACCAGAAGCTCTTCAACAGGAGAACCGGCTGCTGCTATGTGCCGGTCAATCAGGTGGACTCTCTCGACGCCATGCGCTATCTGCGGGAATCGGGCGGCGTCATCGTCATGGCGCACCCGTCGGTCTACAACAGCATCACCACCATGGGCGACCTGATACGGGCGGGCATCCACGGCATCGAGCTGTATCATCCGCGCAACACGCAGGAGCATATGGCGATCATCCGGCAGGCGGCAGCCGACAACGGGCTTCTGCTGACCGGCGGCACCGACTTCCACGGCTATTTCTCGGAGGAGATCCAGCGTCATCCCCTCGGCTCCTTCACCGCCAGCGACGAAATGCTCAAACGGTTCGACGAGCTGAGCGCAAAGCTGCAGTAACGTAATTTTATCAGGAGGCATCATTATGAATAACGAATTCAACGACGACAGGGACGTTAAGATATTCAGCGGCGACAGCAGCGACAACAACGCGCCCGAGGACAGCGAATACGTCAGGCTGATCAACGAGAAAAAGGGCAGCCGCAACATCCGCCGCGCCATGCAGCTTGGCGCCTCGCTGGTCATGGAGATCGACCGCTGCATTCCCGACCTCAATTCTGGCGTGATGGCGCTGTCGGACGACCTCGACCCCATGCTGCTGCACAGGAGCATGCTGCTGGTGTTCTCCATCATCATCGGAATGGAGCAGTATATCCCCGGCAAGGCGCTGGTCGGCACCGCGCTGAACGTGTTTTATGACACCCTCAAAAAGGAGGATCCCAAGCTCTACGACGACATGAGCGCAACCGGCTCCCTCACCTTCTACTATCTCGCCTACCGCCGCGACGGCGAGCCAAAGCGCCGCGTCGCGCAGGCGTTCGCCATGCTCTGCGGCGACGAGAACAACGAGGATCTCATCCAGGTCGGCGAGGCGATCTATCACAGGTACCGCCACATGGTCAGGGAATACGTGGACGGAATCGGATTCGAGCCGGAGGATCAGTAATGCTGTTATGAGAGGATTCACGCATATGAAAATACCGCGCATTGGTCACGGCTATGACGTTCACAGGCTCACGCCCGGCAGAAGGCTGATTCTGGGCGGGGTGGACATCCCCTATGAAAAGGGACTTCTGGGACATTCCGACGCGGACGTGCTGGCGCACGCCATCTCCGACGCGCTGTTGGGCGCCGCCGCGCTCGGCGACATCGGACATCTTTTCCCCGACAACGACGACCGCTTTCTTGGCGCGGACAGCATGCTGCTGCTGACGGAGGTATGCAGGGTCGTCCGCAAGGCGGGCTATGAAATCGGCAACATCGACGCCACCGTTCTGGCGCAGGCGCCCAAGCTCGCCCCCCACATCGCCGACATGCGGCAGAATATCGCAAAGGCGTGCGGCGTAGACGTTTCACACATCAGCGTCAAGGCGACCACCGAGGAAAAGCTCGGCTTCACCGGCAGCGGCGAAGGCATGGCAGCCCACGCGGTCGCGCTGATTTATTAAGCTCTATATTTTTAAAAACCACAGAGCCGGTCACGGCATATTATGATAAAGAACATTTATCATAACAGCCGACCGGCTTTTTCTGTTGCCTGAACGCGTAACGCAGGCGCAGCCAAGACAAAATTCAAGGAAGGTGAATTCACATGAAGGAACAAAGCGCGTCCATCAAGGTAGGCTCCTACACCCTTGCCATGAGAGGGTGCGAGCTTCTCAGGCAGAACGGCATTCCCTGTACGCTGCGGAAGACCTCCGACGCGGCGGGGAAATACGGGTGTCTTTACACCGTCAACGTCAGCGCGGGCAGCCAGTGGCAGGCGGAAAAAATTCTCCGCTCCTCCGGCATCATGGTGCTGATGTAAGCAGATTTACTTTTTCCATGGAGGTGGATATAAAATGATCTATCTTGACAACGCGGCGACGACGTGGCCGAAGCCGAGGGGAACCGCTGCCGCGATCGCGGAGGTGCTTTCCCTGAGAGGCGCGAATCCCGGAAGGGGGAGCTACCGCATGGCGGAGCTTTCGTCCGAGACGGTCTACCGGTGCCGCGTCAGGGCAGCGGGATTCTTCGGGGCAGCCGCGCCCGAAAACGTGATCTTCACGCCCTCCTGCACACATTCCATCAATTACGTGCTGAAGGGAATCCTGTCGCCGGGCGACCATGTGATCATCTCCGATATGGAACACAACGCCGTCACCCGTCCCGTCGCGCAGCTTGCGCGGCGCGGGGTGCAATACAGCGCCGCCCGCGTCCACGAGGGCGACCCCGAGGCGACCGTCGCCGAATTCCGGCGGTGCATGAGAGCGAATACACGGCTGATCTTCTGCACGCACGCGTCCAACGTATTCGGGATCAGACTCCCCGTGGCGGAGATCGGCGAGCTGGCGCACCGCAACGGCATTCTCTTTGGCGTCGACTGCGCCCAGAGCGCGGGAACCGCCGACATCGACCTCCGCTCGCTCCACGCGGATTTTCTCTGCATGCCGGCGCACAAGGGGCTGTACGGCATTATGGGGCTTGGACTGCTGATCGTCAACTGCGACAAACAGCTCCGCACCGTCATCGAGGGCGGCACGGGCAGTCTGTCGGGCGTGAACGTACAGCCCGACTTTCTCCCCGACCGTCTGGAAAGCGGCACGCTCAACGTCCCCGCCATCGCGGCGCTTGACGTGGGCATCCGCTTCATCGAATCCGTCGGGCGGGAACGTCTCGAAGCCCACGAGATGAGCCTTGTCTGCCGCGCCTACGACGCATTGGCAGCCATGCCGGAGTGTCTGCTCTACACGCAGCGTCCGCAGACCGGCACCCATGTGCCGCTGCTGTCCTTCAATATCGCTGGCATTCCCTCCGACGAAGCGGCGCGCCGTCTGGGGGAGATGGAGATTGCCGTCCGTGCGGGACTGCATTGTGCCGGCGACGCGCACCGCAAAATGGGAACCCAGTCGGGCGGCGCCGTCCGCATCTGTCCCTCCGTCTTTACCTCCGCCGAGGAGATCGACGGACTTCTTGACGCCATTCCCCTTATCCGTCAGGACGCATAACGCCCTCCGCCACGAAAAAACCGCCCCCGATCACGCGACGTGATGCGGGGGGCGGTTTTTCTCAGTATTTTAAAAATACATATTGAATTTTACAACAGGTGTGTGGTATAATGATATGAATCATAGAATCAACAACTGCAAGGAAGGTACCGCGTTATGATCATTATGGGAATCGACCCCGGTTATGCGCTCGTCGGCTTCGGCGTTGTGAAGTACGACCCGCCGCGATTCATCCCCGTGGAATACGGCTCCATTACCACCCGTCCCGAAGCGCCGTTTGAGCGGCGTCTGGAGACGATCTTCAAGCGCACGCTCGAAATCATCGACAAGCGCAAGCCGGAAGCCCTCGCCATCGAAAAGCTCTTTTACGCCAACAACGCCAAGACCGTCATCGGCGTCGCGGAGGCGCGCGGCGTGATTCTTCTGGCGGCGCAGCTCAAGGGGATTCCGATCTTTGAATACACCCCGTTGCAGGTCAAGCAGGCGGTCACCGGCTACGGACAGGCGCTCAAGCCGCAAATGCAGGAGATGACCCGCCGTCTGCTCTGTCTCAGGGAGATCCCCAAGCCGGACGACACCGCCGACGCGCTTGCCATCGCCATCTGTCACGGACAGAACTGCACCGTCAAGCGCAGACTTCCCAAGACCTATTACTATCAGAAGAACTGAGGTTTTTGCAGCATGATCTACAGTCTGACAGGCAAATACGTCGCCGCCGAGCCGGGCTTCGCGGTGATCGAATGCGGCGGCGTGGGCTTTCAGTGCTTCACGTCGATGTCGACCCTCACGCGGCTCCCGCAGCAGGGCGCGACGGTGACGCTCTACACCCATATGAGCGTCACGGAGAACGCGATCACCCTTTACGGCTTTTCCGAAAAAACCGAGCTGAGCTGCTTCAGAATGCTGATCTCGGTATCGGGCATCGGTCCCAAGGCGGCGCTTTCCATTCTCTCCACCCTCACCCCGGAGGACGTCGCCCTCGCGGTCGGTTCGGGGGATTACAAGGCGATCACCCGCGCGAACGGCGTGGGTCCGAAGATCGCCCAGCGCGTCGTGCTGGAGCTAAAGGACAAATTCAAGAGCATGGGCGCGCCCGCCGACCTTCCCGCCGGAGCAAAGGGCGTTCCGGCAGCCGCCGCGAACCACTCCGCCGCCGCCATCAACGCCCTGATGGTGCTGGGCTGCCAGTCCTCCGAAGCCGCCAGGCTGGTCGCGGGATTTGACCCCTCGCTTCCCACCGAGGAGATCATCCGTCTCGCCCTCGTCGAGATGGGCAAGGGCATATAATACTACTCTCCGGCTAAAATCAGACATTTTTTGCGGTCTATTTCGCACCCTGCTTCGTCTTCCTACTAAGCGGGCGCCAGCCCGCCGTCGTCGTCATCCTCGCATGACACGAAAGATTCTCGCAAAAAACTTGTCTTCTTTCAACCGGGGAGTAGTATAAGAGCCTGCCTTTTCCCTGAACAGATAACAGAAAAAGGAGCGCTTTGCGCGGAAGGAATAAATGAAAAAGAACAAACAAAAGAATTACGACAGCGAAATCAGATCGGTATCGTTTGACGAACCGGAAAATCAGGAATATTCCGACGACACGGATTTTGAAAACAGGATCGTCGCGCCGGAATACAACCCCGAGGACGCGGAGACCGACAACCCCCTCCGCCCCCGGACGCTCGAATCCTACATCGGACAGGACACGGTCAAGCAGAATCTCTCGGTCTACATCAGCGCCGCCCTCGCGCGGCACGAGAGCCTTGACCACTGTCTGCTCTACGGCCCGCCCGGTCTCGGCAAGACCACCCTTGCCGGCATCATCGCGCACGAAATGGGCGTGGGACTGCGCATCACCTCCGGTCCCGCCATCGAGCGCCCCAGCGATCTGGCGGCCATTCTCAGCTCGCTCAATCCCGGCGACGTGCTTTTCATCGACGAAATACACCGTCTCACGCGCACGGTGGAGGAAATCCTCTACCCCGCCATGGAGGACTTTGCCATCGACATCATGATGGGCAAGGGACAGGGCGCGATGAGCTATCATCTCCCGCTCCCGAAATTCACCCTCGTGGGAGCCACCACCCGCGCCGGACAGCTTTCCGCCCCGCTGCGCGACCGCTTCGGCGTGGTGCTGCGTCTGGAGCTGTACACCACCGAACAGTTGGCGGACATCGTGGAGCGTTCGGCGGGCATTCTGGGCATCTCCATCGACCGCGAGGGCGCGCTCGAGCTTGCCTCCCGCTCACGCGGCACCCCGCGTATCGCCAACCGCCTGCTTCGTCGCGTGCGGGACTTCGCGCAGGTCGTCGGCAACGGCGTCATCACCTGCGACATTGCCCGCATGGCGCTTGACCGTCAGGAGATCGACGAATTGGGGCTGGACAAGATCGACCGTCTCCTGCTTTCCGGCATCATCCGGTTCTACGGCGGCGGCCCCGTGGGTCTGGAAACCATCGCGGCTGCCATCGGCGAGGAAGCGGTCACCATCGAGGACGTATACGAGCCGTATCTCATGCAGATCGGCTTTCTGGCGCGCACGCCGCGCGGACGCTGCGTCACCCGCGCCGCGTATCTTCACTTGGGAATGACGCCGCCCGAGGCGCCCTCCGTGCCGGAGCAGCAATCGCTCTTCGACCAGTAAACCCACTTTCGACTATTGAAGGGAATGTATATAAAATGAAAATCAAAAAAGACAGATCGGCATTCTACGGAATACTCGGCGAGACCATCGACATCTATCAGGCGGAGCACGCGGTCGCCGCGGCATTCGCCAAATTAGGCGGCTATTCCTCCGCCACCCGCGACCGCTGCAAGGTGGTCGTGGGACACGACGACAGTCCCGCCGCCGACATGATGACCTCGGCAGTCTGCGCCGCCCTGTGTGCTTCGGGCGCGGACGTGATCACCCTCGGACTTGTCCCCTCGGGCGCCGTCTCCTGCCTTACCAGCATGTGTGAAGCGACCATGGGCGTGATGATCACCGGCGGCAGCTTCGACAGGAATGTCAGCGGGCTGAAATTCTACCGGAAGGACGGCAGACAGGTCACCGGCGAGCTGCTGCAGGCCATTCACGACGCGACCGACGCCGTGACCTGCGTCAGCCACAATAAGCTCGGAAAAATTCAGCAGGCGGACGCGTCGATCATCGGCATGTACCGCCGCAACCTCATCGACGCGTCGGGCTACACCATGTTCGAGAGCCTGAAGGTCGCCGTGGAATGCGCCGGCAGCGCCTCCGCGCCGTTTGTCAAGGACGTTCTGAAACAGCTTGGCGCGGACGTCTCGCTCATGACCGCGATTGACAGCGACAAGCCGGGCATTTCCGCCTTTGAGAATCCCTCCGCCCTCATCGACTTCGTCCGCGACACCGAGAGCGACATCGGCTTCGCCTTCAGCGCGGACGGCGAGATATGCATCGTCACCCTTCCCGACGGCAGGTTCCTCGAATCGGAGCGTCTGGCGGAGGTATTCGGCAGGGTCTACGGCAAGGCGTACAACAACGAGGAAATGACTCCCGTCATTATGGTCAGCGACAATTGCCACATCGCCCTCGCCCCCTACATCAAATCCATGGGCGCCGAGGTCAAGACCGTCACCGGCGATTACAGCTACTTAGCCGAGGAATACGCCGCGTATGATTCCGTGATCATGGCGGTCGACCGCATGAGCGGCATTGTATTCCCCCGCCGTTCCTGCGTGCCCGACGGTCTGATGACCGCCGTCATGCTCCTGAACTGCATGAACCGCATGGGCATGTCGATCGGCGAGCTTGTCTCCGAGGTACCCAAGCTGATCCGCAGCGCAACAACGGTCGTAATTCCCGCCGGCGCGTTCATTCCGGTGCTGAGAACCACCGACCTTGAAGAGGAGATCCGCGTGCTGCGTTCGCGTCTTTCGGGCGACGGCCGCGTGCTGATGTACCGTCCCGAGGCAAACAGGGTGGAGATCATCGTCGAGGGTATCAAGTCGGCGCAGGTCACGGACGTGACAGAACGCGCGGAAACGCTGGTGCGCGATAACCTCCGCGTTCCCGACGGAACGCCGGTCTACCGCCGTCCCACTCCCGAAAACAGCGCTCCCAAGCCCGCCGAACAGTCCGCGGCGGGAGAATAACGCTGTCCCATCACTCTATCAAAGAAAGCGGAACAACGAAACATGAGATATTCGACTGACTGGAAGGATTACGAGCTGATCGACGCGTCCTCCGGCGAAAGGCTGGAGCGTTGGGGCGACGTCATTCTCATCCGCCCCGACCCGCAGATCATCTGGAACACCCCCAAAAACAATCCCCTCTGGCGCAAGGCGCACGCGCGCTACCACCGTTCGTCGTCGGGCGGCGGGCGTTGGGAGGTCATGAAGAAAATTCCCGACGTGTGGGCGGTGCGTTACAAATCGCTCACCTTCCATATTAAACCCATGGGCTTCAAGCACACGGGACTTTTCCCGGAGCAGGCGGTCAACTGGGACGACATGGCAGCCATGATCCGCGCGGCGGAGCGTCCGGTCAGGGTGCTGAACCTGTTTGCCTACACGGGCGGCGCGACGCTCGCCTGTCTCTCGGCAGGCGCGAACGTCTGCCATGTGGACGCGTCGAAGGGCATGACCCAGTGGGCGCGGGAGAACGCCGCGTCCTCCGGGCTGGACAAGCTGCCGCAGCGCTGGATCGTGGACGACTGCATCAAATTCGTGCAGCGGGAGATCCGGCGGGGCAGCCGTTACGACGCGGTCATCATGGATCCGCCAAGCTACGGCAGAGGTCCCGGCGGCGAGGTCTGGAAGTTAGAGGAACAGGTGTATTCCCTTGTGGAGCTGTGTTCGCAGGTACTCACCGACGACCCGCTCTTTTTCAATATTAACAGCTACACCACCGGTCTCAGCCCCTCCGTGATGAACTACCTCAACGGCGCGATCCTCAGACCGAAATTCGGCGGCGAGATCACCGCCGACGAAATAGGACTCCCCGTCACCGAAACGGGGCTGATTCTCCCCTGCGGCGCGACGGCGTCGTGGCGAAAGAGCGCCCCGACCGACCGCTGACGGATCATTGAATACTGAAAGAATGAAGAAGGAAGGCATTATGGAAGAAAAGCTCACTCCCCCTTCAGCTTCGTCCGGCGAGGACGGAATCCAACAGATTTCGCTGCAGGACGTGTATTTTGAATACGAAAGCACCGACGAAGCCCCGCCGAAGGAGGTGCTTCACGGCGTCTCCCTGAGCGTCCGGAAGGGGGAATTCGTCGCGCTGCTCGGACACAACGGCTCCGGCAAGTCCACCATAGCCAAGCACATGAACGCCATTCTCCTGCCGAGCGGCGGCAAGGTCTATGTCGCCGGCATGGACACCGCGGACGAAAACCTTCTGACCGACATCCGGCGCACCGTGGGGATGGTGTTCCAGAACCCGGACAACCAGCTTGTCGCCACCATCGTGGAGGAGGACGTCGCCTTCGGGCCGGAGAATCTGGGCATTCCCTCCGCCGAGATGCGTCAGCTGGTAGACGACGCGCTGAAGGCGGTCGGCATGTACGAATACCGCCGCCACGCCCCGCACAAGCTCTCCGGCGGACAGAAGCAACGCGTCGCCATCGCGGGCATTATCGCCATGCGACCCAAATGCATCGTCTTTGACGAGCCAACCGCCATGCTCGATCCAAGGGGACGGCAGGAGGTCATGGACGCGATCGACAATCTGGTGAAGAAGCTCGGTATCACCGTGGTGCTGATCACGCATTACATGGACGAGGCCGCGAAAGCCGACCGCGTCATCATCATCAACGACGGCAGACTGCTCATGGAGGGCAAGCCGAACGAGGTGTTCAGCCACATCGACATGCTGCGCGAGCATCACCTTGACGTGCCGCAGGCGACCGAGCTTGCCCAATATCTCCGCTCCGAGGGCTACGACATTCCCGACGACGTTCTCACGCCGGAGGAATGCGCCCGGGCGATATTAGGCGCTCGCGCCGGGTCGAAAAAGGAATAAAAAAGAAAAAAAAGGAGGTTTTGCCATGGGGATCATAGAAACACACGATTTGCGCTTTGTGTACGGCAAAGGCACACCCTTTGAGAAGGTCGCGCTGGACGACGTGAGCATCTCGATCGAACAGGGTGAATTCATCGGCGTTATCGGACATACCGGCTCGGGCAAATCGACGCTCGTACAGCTGCTGAACGGACTTCTTCGTCCGGCGTCGGGCGAGGTGCTGTTAGGCGGCAATGACATATGGGCAAAGCCTAAGAAAATAAGAAACGTCAGATTTGAAGTGGGGCTGGTGTTCCAGTACCCGGAATACCAGCTCTTTGAGGAAACGGTCTACAAGGACATCGCCTTCGGCCCCACCAACAAGGGCATCAAGGACAAGGAGGAGCTGGACAGAATCATCCGCACCGCCGCCGAATTCGCCGGCCTCAAGGAATCGCTTCTTGAAAAATCGCCCTTCGACCTGTCGGGCGGAGAGAAGCGCCGCGCGGCGATTGCCGGCGTGATCGCCATGCAGCCGAAGGTGCTGATCCTTGACGAGCCGACAGCCGGACTTGACCCGAAGGGCAGGGATCGCATTCTTGACAGGATCCGCGCCTACCGCGAAAAGACGGGCAGCACGGTGCTGCTTGTCTCGCACTCGATGGAGGACATTGCCCGCGTCGCCGACCGCGTGCTGGTGATGAACCACGGCAAGGTCGAAATGTTCGACCAGACCAAGAATATCTTCAAGCACGGCGAACGTCTCGCGGAGATAGGGCTGCGGGTGCCGCAGGTGACGCAGGTCTTTCTGGAGCTGAAGCGTCTCGGCGCGGACGTCCGCACCGACGTTTACACCATGGAATTTGCCAAGGGCGTCGCCATGGACTTTTTGAAAAGGACGGAAGCCGCGCCCGGCATTCCCGCGGAGAAGCCGGCTGTCTCCCCCGCCGGAACGCTCCGCGAGGAAGCCCGTCCGGACGACACGGACGCCACGGAAGGAGGGGACGCGCAATGATCTCCGATATTACCATAGGGCAGTTCATGCCGGGCAGATCCTTTGTTCACAAGATCGACCCCCGCATGAAGATCATTCTCATGACGGCGATCATCGTCTTCATCTTCCTTGCAAAGAATCTCTTTTCCATGGGCGCGATGGTAGGATTTGTGGCGCTCGCGGTTCTCTTTTCCCGCATCCCGCTGCGGATGTATTTCAAGGGATTGAAGGCGATCTGGTTTCTGGTGTTTTTCACCGCCGCGCTGAATATGCTCTACATCAAGGGCGAACATCTCGTCTTTCAGTACAAGGTGCTGACCATCTACGAGGAAGCCCTCTGGCAGAGCGGCTTTATCGCCGTGCGACTGGTGCTGATCGTGCTGATCAGCTCCATGCTGACCTACACCACCTCCCCCACCGACCTCACCGCCGCCATCGAACGGCTGCTTGCGCCGTTAAAGCTCTTCCGGCTGCCGGTGCATGAGTTAGCGATGATGATGACCATCGCGCTGCGCTTCATCCCCACCCTCTTAGAGGAAACCGAGAAAATCATGAACGCGCAGAAGGCGCGCGGCGCGGACATGGAGAGCGGCGGCGTGATCAAACGCGCCAAGGCGCTGATTCCCATTCTGATTCCGCTTTTCATCTCGTCCTTCCGCAGGGCGTTCGAGCTGGCGACGGCGATGGACTGCCGCTGCTACACCGGCGGCAAGGGGCGCACCCGCCTGAACGTGCTGAAATACCGCTTCCGCGACTTTTTCGCCTTCCTTCTTGTCGGCGGACTCTGCGCGGGCATTCTCTATCTCAACACCCTCGCCCCCTCCCTCGTGCGGTAACGCTTGGTTCACGCGGCAAACGCCTTCACAGAAGGCAAGGCTCTCACTCCCAAAGCAACGTAAGCGCACTAACCCCCGCTGTCATTTCCGCAAAGGCGCCGGAAATGACAGCGGGGGCATTGTTTTTTTGTTTTTCCGGAACGCCGTGCGCGGCTTATCCTCTGCCGCCGCGCCTTCCGCCGGGTCTTCCGCCGCCCATGCCGCCGGAGCCGTAAATGAGCGAATCCATCTTCACGGTGACGCTGGCGGAGCCTGCCGTGAGGGTATAGGTCTCGCCCTGCTTCACATCGGGGGTACTGATCACCACGCAGTTGTAGCTCTTTTCCGGCTTGTAGGAGACAAGCGTCTTGCCGCCCGCGTTTTGCAGGGTGATCTCGCTGCCTGCCAGCATGGTGTCCACCGTGACAAGCATGGAACCCTGTGTCGAGCCGCTGCCGAAATTCTGCGCCATGTCGTCCATACCGGCGGCAATGAACACGCCGCCCGTGACAGTGGCATTCCCGTTGAAATCGAGCGCGGCGTTGCCGCCGTTGGCAGAGCCGGAGACATAGATCTCGCCGCCCGAAACGGTCACGTCGCCGTTGGAATCGATCCCGTCGCCCGCGGCATTGACGCTGACGCTGCCGCCCGAAATGTCGATGGAAACGCCCTCCTGCGCGGCGAATTTGTTCTGACCGGGACGGCCGTTGACGCTGCTCTGATCGTTGCCGCCCGCCGCGTTCAGACCGTCGTCGGCGGCGACGACCGAGACGCTGCCGCCCGAAATGGCGATGGACATCCCCTCCAGTCCCTCATAGCTCTGAGAAATGCTCACATTGCCGCCGCTGATCGCAAGGGTCGAGCCGGCGTGAATGCCGTCGTCGCCGGAGCGAATGGAGAGGGAGCCGTCCGCAATGCTGACCGCGCCGTCGGAGTGTATCGCGTCGTCGGAGGAGTCGATGGTGATCGCGCCGTTGTTGACGGCGACCGAGCTGTCGGATTTCAGCCCCTTGGCACTAACGGAGTCGGACGCGACCGACGCGCCGGAGGGCGCGTTGCCGCCTTGCGCTCTGCCGCCCCATCTGCCCCAGCCGCCGTTGAACCCGCCGTCCTTTTTGGTGCTGGCGTTTGCGCTGCCGCCGCCGGTTTTCAGCGTGAGGGAGCCGTTGTCAATCTGAATCACGCCGCTCGCGTCCAAGCCGTCAGTACCGGCGGTGATGCTGAACGTCCCGTCGGCAATATAGATGTAGCCCTTCGACGCATTGTCGTTTTCACAGTGGAGCGCGTCGGCGCCGGAGTCGATGGTGAAGGAGCCATCCGCGACGCGGATACTGTCGTTCGCGTCGAGCGCCTTCTTCTCCGACGTAATGTCATACGAGCCGCCGGTGATAACGAGATCGTCCTTGCACACAATGCCGTGTCCCGTATTGGCGGCGATGGTGAGCTTGCCCTCGCCGTTGAGCGTCAGATCGTCCTTCGAGAAGATGACCGCGTCAACGTCGTCCGTCACGGTGGCGGAGGAGACGTTGGAGAGGGTGTTCTCGCTCTTCTTCACCAGGGTGATGAATACCTTGCCTGCCTGCCGGACTTCAATCGCGGCACAGGAGGCGCTGTTGATGCTCACGCCCTTGAGCAGGAGCCGCACCTTGTCCTTTTTGTCCGCGTCGACAATCACCGCGCCGTCGTCAAGGCTGCCGGAAAGGAGGTAATCCCCCTCCGCGCTGATCGTGACCGTGCTTCCCCTGACCGACGCGCCGCTTCCCCTGACGCTTGCGGAATTTCCTTCCAGCGTGATGACGGTGCATTCCGATTCGTCGTAGCCCGATTCAACATCCCTGCTGCTGAACATCTCCGAGGCGTCAAGCAGCCGGATCTGTCCGCCCGACGAGACGTCCTTCGCGTCCGAGCCGCAGCCGGAGCACGAAGCGATCACCAGTGCCGTCAGTATCACGGACGTTGTTTTTCTGAGATTCATTATCGCTCAACTCACTTTCAAAGATAGTATACTCTTTTCCGTCTGATAAATCAATCCCCTGTCTGATACGCCCTTCAATTTCATGGGAAGCTCACAGCTCGCCGATGGAGCTTTCGCGGCGGTGAAGGCTGATCTCAAGGTTGGCGTTGCGGCAGCGCAGCTCGTCGATGAAGCCCTTTTCGCTTGCGTCGCCCCGCAGCTCCACGTCGTAGGACAGCTTGAAGAGACTGCCCATGTTGGTGGTCTTGACGTTGACCAGCTTGTGAGAGACGGTGTATTTCTCAAAGAGATCGTCGAACACGCGGCTGTAATCAAGGTTTTCGGGGATGGTAATGGTGAGCTTCTTCTGGCGCTCCTCGTTTTTTTCGGAGCCGAGACCGACAAATCCGTACAGCAGCATCGCGCCGCACATGATGGCGGCGAACGCCGCCGCGTAGCCGATATAGCCCACGCCGCAGGCAAGACCCACGCCCATCGCGGTGAAGATCGCGGCGATCTCCTTCGCCGTGCCGGGCGCCGAGCGGAAGCGGATCAGTCCGAACGCGCCCGCGACCGCGACCCCGGTTCCGAAATCCCCGTTCACCAGCATGATGACCATTGCCACCGCCGCCGGAATGACCGAGAGCGTCACCAAAAAGCTCTGTGAACTGCTGTTCCTGATCCGGTAGATCAGCGCCATCACGGTGCCGAGTACCAGCGCCGAGATAATGCAGGTGAAAAAGGCTGTCGTGCCGAGGGTGGCTGTTCCTTCCGTAACACTGTTGAAAATACTGCTTGTCATAATGATTACTCCTTTATGATTGATTATTTTTGATGCAGAAAAACTCACGCGGTGCGCTGTGCTTTGGCGAGCGCTTCATACGCTCTGCCGTACTTGGAAAACGAGGTCTTGAAGATGCCGTTTTCCGAGAGAAGCGACGTCATCCAGAGGGGGATGCCGCCGGAGGTCTTGACCTCCATGAGCGACGTGCCGGGGGGAAGGATTCTGTCGCCATAGGGCGCCTTGGTGAGGGAAAGGTCGCTGTCGCGCCACATGATATTCTCGTCAAAGGTCACGCGGAAGCTGTCGTCCTCCCTGTCGTAGAACGCCTCGCGGTCGTAGGAAATAAAAACCCTCGGCGCAAGCTCCCGGTAGAAAAAGCGGAAATAGTCGATCTCGCTGCCGATCTGTCCTGTCAGCCCGCCGCTCAAGTCGCTGCTGAGATAGAACGCCGCCTCCCGCTCCGGCAGGCTGACCCTGCGCTTGTAGACGACCTCCTGATACTTCTTTTTCAGCTCGACGAACACGCTGTCGCCCGAAGCGGCGGTGCCGTAGCTTCTCACCCTCAGCTTCTCCTTGTAGACCGGCTTTTCGAGAGAGCGCCGGATGAGATAGAAGTCCGGCGTGTCGTAATAGACATTGCAGATCGTGCTTTTCCCGTACTCGTCGGGCTTCATGTGGCGCTGCATTTCATCCATCAGCGTCCTTCTCTGACTGCCTGTCACCAGATATTTTATCTCATATCTTTCAAACACATTGTTGTTTTTCATTTTCAGTTACCTCCTCAACTCTGCTTTACATGTTCTATTGTAGAGGACAAAACATAAACGAAGTTAAAACAAATGAAAAATATTTTTTTCTTGCATTTGGAAATACAGTATGCTACAATAGGAGCTGGAAGGTTTTGCATCACATCCCTTTCCAATCACACCATCAAAACAGGAGGAATACCCATGAAGCACTTCAACAAAATGAGAAAAGGCATCTCCATCAGAAACATCCTTGTCTGTCTGCTGACGTTCGCCATGCTGACTGCCATGACAGCCTGCGACGAAGAGGAGACGAAAGCCGACGAAGCCACCAACATCAAGGATGTCGTCGGCACATGGATCGAGGTTTCCGTTGCTCCGAGAACGCTCGCTGTCAGCGAGGACGGAACCTACACCCTCAGCTATGAGGAAAACGTCGAACAAAAGGGCAAGGTGACCATCACCTATGAAGAACATCCCGACGGCTCCAAGACCGCCTGGTATGACTTCACTCCGGACGGCGGCGAGATCTGGACGAGCTTCCCCACATTTGTGGAGGGCGAAAGCAAGAACGAGATGTACTCCGGACAGGACGGCGCCATGCACTTCATCCGCGAGGACGCGGACATGAAGATCACGGCGGAGGATTATCTCCACGTGTGGAGCAGCGGCAGATGCTATCTGACCGTTGAGAAAAAGGACAAAAAGAACTACGAGGTTTCGATCAGCTGGTCAAGCTCCGCCAGTGAATCTACCCACTGGACCTATATTTGCCAGTTTGACAAGGACACCTCGTCCCTCGTCTGCAAGAAAGGCGCGACCTGCGTTAACATCGTCATCGACAAGAAGGGCAGGGATAAGTCAAAGACCATCTACAAGGACGGCTCCGGCTCCTTTGTCATCAAGTGCGGCACGCTCCGCTGGACAGACGACAAGGAGGATCAGGGCAAGGATCTGTACCTTGTGCAGGAGGATTATTCCAACGAGGAAGGCGATCAGGGCGGCGAGAACTAAAGCCGTTTTCGTCATCTGAAAACCGTCGGTCATCCCCCCTCACCCGCAAAGACAAAAAACCCTCGCCACGGCATTTTGAAGCGCCGTGACGAGGGTTTTTTCGTTTTGCTTTTGACCTTTATTTTTCCGGACACTTCCCGCAGCGGCTACAGCCGTTGCAGGAGATACGCATACCGCAGCTCCGGCAGCGCTCGCCGAAGAAGGGCTTGTACAGCGCCTCCTCCGGGATGGGATTCCCCAACGCGTCCGTGAGCCGGAATTCGATGGGCTTTCCCCGGAAGCTCAGACCGGATTTGTACGCCTGCTGCGTCTGAACGCTGCCCTCCAGCCTGTACAGCCTGCCGTCCTTGACGAATCTGCGCCCCGTCCCGCAAAAGACGAACGTGACGTTGTACGCCCTGCATTCGTCGTGCAGCGCCCTGACCCATTCGTAATGACAGGGGCGCGCGCCGCCGTAATTCTCGCCATCGCAGAGCACCTGCTCGATCTGTCCGGAGGGAAGGTATTCCCTGAGACTCACCGCTCCGATGAAGGGGGCGCACATGACGCCCTTGTGCTTGAACGGCAGCGACAGCAGCAGGGGAATTCGTTCATCCGCGCGGCGCTGGTTCTCGCAGGTGACGTTGAACATGACGTTCTCCCACCCGTCGCCCCAGTCCGCCGGAAGGTGCGAAGCGACGCGCTCCGGGCGCTTGGTCAGCAGGAAGAATTTCACGTCGGGGCGCTGTCGGATGACGTCCCACGCCTCGTCGCGCCAACCGTCGGCTTCCTCCAAAAAGAAGTCGCTGGTCATGCAGACGCGCAGCATTTCCCCGCTTTTCACCTTGTACTGTCCGCTCCGGTCCTTCGAGAGCGGATAGCGGAAGCCTGCCTTTGTCCGGTAGATCTCCGAGCCGTCCCTGTCGCGCAGCGCGTCCAGATAATACATATAGCAGTTCTCACAGCCCTCGCTGCATTTGCGGCAGCCGTGCCACGGGTTCCAGATGTCGTGCATAGTCGTTCCTCTCTCCTTCCCGATCATCCCTGTCCTGTCGGAAGCGACGGCTCCGAACGTACAGGTTCGGATGAAGGGCGCGATCTCCGCGCCGCCGGCAAGATAGCGCAGCAGAATCTCCGCGCAGGCGCGGCTGTCGCTGTCCGCCCTGTGATGGTCAAGCGCAATGCCGTAGTAGTCGCAGAGGACGTTGAGCCGGTGACTCATCCCGGGCAGCAGCCGCCTTCCCATCTGCACCGTGCAGAGGTAGCGGGCGTAAGGCTTCCACGGAATTTCATAGAAGGTCAGACAGCTTTTCAGCACGCTCATGTCAAACGAGGCGTTGTGCGCCACCAGAAGCCCGCTTGACATGAGCGGCTCTATCTCGTCCCACAGCGCCGGAAAGGTGGGCGCGTCCTTCACCCTTTCGCCGTCGATGCCCGTGAGCCGCACATTGAAGGAATCAAAATACGTCTCGGGATTCACCAGCGAACAGAATTCCCGCACGATCACGCCGTCCTCGATGACGGCAATGCCGATGGCGCTCATCCGGTCGTTTCTGCCGTTGGGCGTTTCCACATCAAACGCAACAAATCGCGGCACGTCCTCTCCCCTCCCCTGTGTGTCAGTAAGATTCTCTCACGCTACGCGGCCACGTTATTTTTGCCCGGCGTGAACTGCGCGATGACAATGCCCGCGAAGATCAGGGCGCAACCGAGATAAGCGTGCCACGCCATATGCGCGTGGAGAATCAGCACACCGCCGATCACGCTGAACACCGATTCCATGGAAAAGACGATCGCCGCGACCGTCGGGTCGGAATCCTTCTGTCCGAGCGCCTGACAGGTGTACGCGACGCCGACCGACATAACGCCCCCGTAGAACAGCGGCACCGCCGCCGCCTTGATCGCGGGGAGCGTCATGCTCTCCCACATCAGCGCGCAGAGCAGGCTCTCCGCGCCGCAGACAAGAAACTGACCCATGGAAAATTTCAGCGGACTGACCGATTCCACAAACCGGTCGATCACCAGAATATGCACCGCCCACATGACGGAGCCAGCGATCAGACAGCATTCGCCGATACCGATCACTAAATTGAAATGCTCGTCAAGATTCAGCAGAAGCAGACCGCCGACGGCAAGCACCGCGCCCGCCCAGACGAGGACATGCGTCCTTCTGCGGAACAGAATCAGCGAGAGAATCGGGACAATGACGGTGTAAAGCCCCGTAATGAAGCCCGCCTTGCCGGCGGGCGTGCCAAGCTGCACGCCGTACTGCTGCAGCGCCGAGGCGAGGAACAGCACGGTTCCCGCCAGAAGCGAACTGCCGCACAGCTTCCTGAATCCGAGCCGGTTGATTTTCTCCCTCTCAAAAAGCAGTATCACGGGGAGCAGCGAAACCGCCCCCATCAGGAAGCGGATGCCGTTGAAGGAGAAGGTGCCGAGATACGCCGCGCCGACCTCCTGCGCCACGAACGCCAGTCCCCAGATGACCGCCGTCAGCAACAGCAAGCAGGTGGCGCGGAATTGCCGGGATGATTTCATAGTTGCATCATTTCTTTCAAAAGCGCCGCGACCCTGCCCGAATCCGAGCAGAACGCGGCGCGGTAGTAAAGTAAACAGGAAAAAGGAAAGCGCGCATCGCATAATGAGCGAGCAAATGCGAGCGTGGGGTCCAGGGGGGCAAGGCACCCGCCCTGCCGGGGTTCTTTGTCAGCGAAGCTGACAAAGAGGGGCAGCGCCCCTCGCTGCGTTGCGCCACGAACGAAATTGAACGCGATCGCAACAGAAGAAGTACAAATCACGATTATCCTTTGTAAAAATCGGAAAAAAAGCTGCTTTTTCTCAATGCGCCAATCCTCGGATTTACGCTATACCTTTATTATTATAAAATACTCTGGAGGAATTGCTTGGTGCGGTCGTTCTGAGGATTCGTGAAAATCTCCTCCGGCTTGCCCTCCTCCATGATAATGCCGTCCGCCATAAAGACCACCCTGTCGGCGACCTCGCGGGCGAAGCCCATTTCATGCGTGACGCAGAGCATGGTCATGCCCTCCTCGGCGAGCTTCTTCATGACGTTGAGCACCTCGCCGACCAGCTCGGGGTCGAGCGCGGAGGTCGGCTCGTCAAAGAGCATGATCTTGGGCTGCATGGCAAGCGCGCGGGCAATCGCCACACGCTGCTTCTGTCCGCCGGAGAGCTTAGAGGGGTATTCGTCCGCCTTTTCCGAAAGCCCGACCTCCTCCAGCAGCCTGCGGGCAAGCGGTTCTACCTCCGCCTGACTGAGGCCCTTGACCGTCATGGGAGCAAGCATGAGGTTTTCGAGTACCGTCTTGTGCGGGAAGAGGTTGAAGTGCTGGAACACCATCCCCATCTCGAGCATAAGCGCCTTGTGCTTTTCCTTGTCGATGCTCTCCACCGTGCGGTCGTGTTCGCGGTGGAGGAACAGCTCGTTCTCGATGAAGATTTTGCCGCCGGTAATCACTTCAAGCTGATTGAGGGAGCGCAGGAAGGTGGATTTGCCCGCGCCGGAGGGACCGATGATGCAGATCACCTCGCCGTTTTCCACCGTGAGGTTGACGTCCTTCAGCACCTCCAGGTGACCGAATTTCTTGCTGACGTGTTCGGTGCGAATCATTGACATGGCAGAATCCCTCCCTTATTCATAAACCGAGAATTTCTTCTCGATCTTGCCGAATACATAGGTGAAGAACGCGGTGATAATCAGATAGATCACCAGCGCGGGAATAAAGACCAGATAGGAGCCGCTTGCGGAGATGGTCTTGGAGATGGTGGTAATGTCCATCAGACCGATGACGAAAACCAGCGACGCGTCCTTGATCATCATGACGAATTCGTTACACACCGGCGGAATCATCCGGCGCGCCGACTGGGGAATGATGATCTTGCTCATGGTCTGACCATAGCTCATACCGAGCGCCTTGGCAGCCTCGTACTGTCCCTTATCGATGGATTCGACGGCGGCGCGGACGATTTCCGCGCAGTAGGCGGCGCTGTTGAGGACGAAGGCAATACAGGCGGCGACAAACGCGCCCTTGAAAACGCCCTCGGGGTCATTGGAATCAAACAGGCTGCGCCAGCTGAAGCCCTCGAAAATGCCCGGCACCGCCAGATAGATGCAGAAGATCTGGATCATCAGCGGCGTGCCGCGGAAGAAGAAGATATAGGCGCGGCAGGGCAGACTGATAAGCGGATTCTTTGAAATTTTGCCCAGTGCCAGAAAGATCGCGATAAAAAGACCGCAGACAATGCTGATGGTGGTCAGCAGGATCGTGAGCTTCGCGCCGTAAAGCATACTCTGTCCGCAGCCGAGCATGCGGTAGGTGTAATTGATGAACTGCCCTGTGACGTTCCACGCGCCCTCGTCGGCATGGTGAACGCTGCCGGCAAAGCCGACGTATTTCTCACTGATACCCTTGACTCCGGCGGTGGAGAAGGAGGCGTAATTGATGAAATAGAGGTCGTTGTAGGTAATGGCGACCTGACGGCGGGAACGCGTCTCGTCTTTCTGCAGCTCGGCGCGTATCTTTTCGGACGCGGAGTCCATCAGCGCCTGTTCGCTTGGCTTGACGAAGGCAAGCGCCGTGGCGACGACAAACAGCGACAGCAGCACCACCGCGATGACGCGGGATTTCTTCTCCCATTTCCGCACGTCAAAGAGCGAGAGCAGCCACCTGAAAAACGCCGCGAATTTTGGATTTTTCACTGAATAACACCTTCTCTTGGTTGATGAGAATAAAATCAATTAAAGGCACACAGCAAAAACGCCGCCATGTGCCTCCAATCATTTTTTTATCCGGCTATTCCGCGGGGATTACGCAAACCACTTGGCTGTGTTTTCCTCGAAGAAGCCTTCCTCCTTAAGCTGCTTCATCGCCTCGTTGACAGCGGTCTGAAGCTCCACGTCGTTCTTTGCCATCGCAACGCCGAACTGCTCGACGTTCTCCTTGTCGAGGAACGCCAGCTCATACTTGTCGGGATAGTTGGTGATGTAGGTGTCGGCGACAGGGCTGTCGCAGAGAACCACGTCATACTCGCCGTTGTCCAGCGCGGTGAAGGCGGTGAGAACCTTCTCGGAGGGACCCATCTTGCAGTCGGTGACGGTGCCGGTCTTGATCATGTCCTCAAGCAGCGCCTTGGAAGTGGTGGCGTCCTGAAGAGCGACGGACTTGCCGGAGAGATCCTTCAGCGACTCGATTTTGATGTCGCTGCCCTTCTTGACGACAACCGCCTGATAGCTGTCGATATAAGGCTCGGAGAAGAGGCAGTTTTCTCTGCGCTCGTCGGTGATGGTGACGGCGGAAACCACGC
The DNA here is from genome assembly GCA_900316495.1 of uncultured Eubacteriales bacterium. GTDB lineage: Bacteria > Bacillota > Clostridia > Oscillospirales > Acutalibacteraceae > RUG762. The sequence continues at coordinate 898 of ONDC01000002.1, read as the reverse complement.
AGTCATAATTGGTGCCAATACCGGCGAAAATCACGTCGAAGGCGGTGTCAACGATGTTGACCTCCAGACCCATCTTGTCCGCCAGAGCGTACACCAGATCCACGTCATAGCCGATGGGGTCGCCGTTCTCCGCCTTATCCTCGAAGGGCGGGTAGCCGATCTCCATGCCGACGGAGAGCGTGCCTTCCTTGATGAGCTTGACATTGCTGACGTCGACGGAGCCTTGTACCGCGGCGGCGCTGCTGACGTCTTTCTTGCTGTCATCGCTTCCGCAGCCGACAAAGCTCACGCAGAGCATGGCGGCGGCAAGAAGCATCGCAATGATCTTCCTTTTCATAGTGCTTTTTCCTCCTGCTGATAATATCATCTATCTGAAAGTATCTCAGCCGCTTTAGCACGTTGTCGTGTTGGTGTGCTGAAATTCTGTATGCTATAAGGTAGCACATTCACGCGGATTTGTCAACAATATTAAGGAAAAAAATCGCTGCGGAATCCGATATTTGTATACAGACACAAAAAATCCTACAAATTATTCAATTTTTGCACGGATTTTTTCGGATAATTCATCGGAAAATGAATAGAGGAATCCTCCTTCCTGCAAAACCGCAGGAAGGAGGAGCCTCCGTCGCAAGGGCGTTTTTTTCGTTTTCCCGCACACCCGGACATAAGTCCCTTTCCATAATGACGCTTCTCCCGTCCGCCGCAGACAAAAAACAGCGGCACGGTCTCAGCCCGAAGGGGACATGACCGTGCCGCCTGTTTCATTTTACTTCATCCGCGGAAAAATGCGGCTCGCATCAGGTAAGGCTTACCTGACGCGCTCATCGCGTCTCCTGCGGCTGCGCAGCATCACGCCGCAGACCGCCGCCGCGGAGCCTGCCATGGCGAATGCCGCAAG
>ONDC01000175.1 GCA_900316495.1 uncultured Eubacteriales bacterium | reverse complement strand
GTTATTCTGTTTTCTTTTCGTTCTTCTTTTTCTCAGGTCTGTCCGAATCATTCTCAGGGAACAGCTCGTCGGTTTCCTGCTTGTCGATGGCTCGCCTGATCGCGGTAAGGCGGGTGCGGTAGTGCTGTGGAACGTCGCCGTCGGTGATCATCTCGTCCAGCACGTCCCACAAGTCCGCGAATTCCTCGGCGTCGGTGATGGAAATGTCGATGTTAAGATTCATGGTTTTTTCGGTTCTCCTTGTCTGTACTGTTAAGACCGATTGAGCATAGAATAGGAATAACTACTCTTATAACAACTTTTGGGGAGAAGTGGGCAGTCATACCAATGCTGTTTATGCTCGATTGCCCACTTCCAGAGCGCGACATATTCCTCATGCGGCGGAGAACCTTCGTCTGAATCGAAAATAACAAGCGGATCATCGGGAAATATGCTGTAATATTCCGCTTGCAGCGCCTGTATTTCTGCCGCTTCTTTTTCAAACTGTTCTTTATATTTGACGCTCTCGAATTCCGGCTCCGGTTCCGGGTATAAAACATCAAATTGATATTGTTCCATTTTTACCACCCTTTACATTAACGTATTGAAATAATCCTCAAAATACTGCATGGTCTCCGGGAAAAACCTCCGGAATTCGGTATATCTGACGCCGCCCTTCATGACAGCTTCAAACAAATGCGCTATCGCCTCTCTGGAAATATTATTCGGGTCTTTTCTCCAATAATCGTTCGTTGAGTGTCCGTACCCGTACTGTATCTGGTAATTAGTCAACCCTTCCATCATATCTAAAATACTAGATCTGATATCCTTGGTGGTAGTTTCTCTCCCCGCAACAGATGCAATTATTCTTTTTTTATCTTCCTCAGAGAACAAATGATAATGATCAAGCGCATGATAGATTCCCTTTTTTCGATCGGATGCCAATTCCACGCAATTCTGATTGGACGTGCCGAGAATGCCGTCGGTGAATCGAAGGAAATCATCCTGCATTTTTCGACGAAGAGTCGGAAGATACCAACGCAGATTTAACTCATGGTCAAAAACGTGTCCGGACTCATGCAGGAAAGCGACAATGTCAGTTCTGGAATAGCCTGCGGCAGCGCTTCGGGGATCTTTTCGCGACAAATTCATCTCAATAAATCCTTTGTACGTATGCGGACCTTTTTGGGAATACAAATCCCCCTTAATGAATTTACCATATTTCTCCCAGAAACGCAAGCGCCTGTCGTCCATTCCGGCAAACATTCTGATAATATCGTCGCGTTGCTCCGGCTTGACTTGCTGCATCCACGGTTGTTCGGAAATTTTGCGAATCATTTTCTCCCGTTCGGAAGAGGTCTTAATCGTAACGGAAACAGAATCTGAACCGGAACCGGAACCGGCTCCCGCGGACGCGGTAATCCTGCTGTCCTCGTCGGATTTAATGATTGTCATGTAACGACGCTGTGCCGCTCTCGCTTCGGTCTTGGCAATTTCGGCGGCGCTGCGGAGTCTTCGCGCTTCCGCAATGGACAGCTTCGCATCACGCACCTGTTTTGACACCTGCTGCTCGCGAAGCCTGGTCTTTGCGCGGATGGCTTCAACCGTTTGCTGGGCGCGTTCGGCTTTTTTCGTCGCCTTCTGCGCCTTTGCGTCAAGCGCCTGCGCCGCTTGTTTCGCCGCCTGCGCTTCCTTTTCCATTTCGGCTGCTTTCTGCTTCACCAGTCTGACCTTGGCGCGGATGGTTTCAATGTCCTTCCGGCGCTGCTCGTCGGCAATGCTCACCGTCACAGGCGGTTTGGATGTCACAGATACCGTTGCGACAGGGCGTGATTTCGGCGTTGGCTTGACCTTGACAGCGGTTTCATGGGCGGTTTTGGTTTCCACAGCCACCTTCAATTTCCCCCCGTTGTCGAGCTTCATCAGCGCAGTATAACGCCGTTGCGCTGCCCTTGCTTCGGTCTTGTCAATCTCGGCGATCCGACGCAGCCTTCTTGCCTCGGTTGCGGAGAGCTTTGCATCCCACATCTGCCGCGTGACCTGCTTGTCGCGCATTTTGGCTTTGGCTTTGATGGAATGAATTTCTTCCGCGGATGCTTGACGGGTGCGTTTGGCGTTATAATCGGCTGCTTTCGCGTTTTCCGACGCAAACAGCGCTCTTTCCCGGGCGGTCTGCGCTTCCGATTCCATCTCACGCGCTTTTTTGCGCACGAGCTGTACCTTTGCCTTAATGCGCTCGACGTTCCGCTTGCGCTCGGCTTCGGATGGGCCTATCGACGGGGGCGGTTTCTTGGGGATGGAATAGGCTTTTACGTCGATGACCGGACGGATTTTGTCTTTCTTCGGTGATTCCGGCGGCGGCTTCACGCCCGCGAAAATCTCCACTCCGGGCGGATTCCTCGGCGGCGTAATGCCGAGTTCCTCGGGAATATTGCGAAGCTGCTCCCGCGGAGGTGATCGCCGGAGAATTCCGGGATTCGCCTCAATCAATTCCTGCGTGCGTCCCTGCCATTCGTGCAGCTTTTTCGTATAGCCTATGCGGGTTTCCTCGTCAATGGTGCCCTGACACAGGCGCTTGTACTTCCTGATCTGGCGCTCGTGATAGCGCTGCTGCTGCTGGAGATCGTAACGGCGGATTTGTTCCTCCTTAATGCGGGAGGTCGGCGGGTGAAATTCGTTGATTCCGACAAAGAAGGTGGTGTGTCCGTCCTTGCAGTTCGGGTGGTAAAGCCCTGCCGCCATTGCCTCCGAGAGAAGCGGATAGCCCTTTACCTGCGCTTCGGCAGCGGTGCCGGCTCCCCAGACGTCGTCTATGAAAACACGCCCCTGAAACGGCACGCAGAGCGGACATGCGGCGTTGTGCCGGTTGACGATCACCGTGTGAATGCCGTATCGCTCCCGCATGGCCGCTTCGCCGTGAAGGTAGGCGCGTGTGTTCGCCGTGCGGAGCGCCATTTCCGCGTAGCTGGCGATATTGACCCGCCTGCCGTCG